>JAEYXD010000033.1 GCA_023428645.1 Pseudomonadota bacterium | reverse complement strand
CAACAAGCTTCATCTGGCGCGCCCATGAGGCGTTGCACGGTCCGACATGCTCAGGCTGACCCACGTTGATCCTCTCGAGCTGGTATGGAGAACAAAATCTGCGCGTCACGATGCCCGAGAACCGGAGCGCGATCTTGTATGTCAGTGCTCGATGCGGACTGTGCCTTTGCTGTCGTTCACGAACCTGTATCGCTGTGAACCGGTTGCAAACCGATCTCATGAATCGTGGATCCCTCAGGGGGATGTTGACGGCCGAAAGAATTTACAAACTTTCGATGTGACTCGATGGCGCCACTGCGATCGCGATCTTTCCCCGGACACCATGATGAGGACTCTGGAATCGGGCATGGCCGAGCGGAATCTCGGCAAGCGAATAGACCGCGCCAATGTGCGGACGTAGTTGGCCACGCTCCACGAGTGCGCTCAGCTCATCGAGCTTGCCGCGATTCTGTCGCGTAAAGACGAAGTGATAGCTCGCATTCTTGCCCCAGGCCTGAATGAGGTTTTGTGGCTGCGCCGTGTCCACGATCGTGACGACGCGGCCAAGTTGGGCCAGAGTCTCGGAGTTGCGCGACAATGCGTCGCCACCGATGGTGTCGAACACGACATCGACTCCACGACCGTCCGTTTCCCGCATGACGGCACCGACGTAGTCCTCCTTTTCATAGTCGATGACGACATCCGCCCCCAAGCTTCGCGCGAACTCGACATTTGCTTCCCGCACGGTCGTGAACACTCTTGCCCCCATGGCTTTGGCGAGTTGGATGGCGACGTGGCCGACTCCTCCCGCGCCACCGTGTACCAGGATGCATTCTCCCACTCGTAACGCAGCGCGCACGACCAGCGCTTCCCAAGCCGTTCCGCCGACCAACGTCAGGCCTGCAGCCTCGAGATGGCTCAACGAGGGCGGCTTTCTCCCGACGATGCCTTCGGCCGCAACGTGGTATTCGGCATAGCTTCCCGGGCCATCGAATATTTGCGGGGTGTACCAGACTTCGTCACCTGGAGAGAAGGTGCTCACTCCGGCGCCGACTTCTTCGACGACGCCCGAAACGTCGTGCCCCGTGATGCTGGGCAACGACACGAGATCGGCGTAGTCACCCCTTCGGATCTGATAATCCAGCGGATTGATGGAAGTTGCATGTACCCGCACCAGCACTTGTCCAGTGCGCGGTACGGGCTTCGGCACGTCGCACCATTCGAATGCTTCCGGTCCGCCAAATGATCTCAGTACTATCGCCTTCACAGGAATTTCTCGTTTCGATAACGGCATCACTGTGCGCGCGGCCCCGACGAACCGCTAGAACGCGCCTGCGACGGATGGAATCATCCTGATTTGAATGCGAGCTGGTCGTCGTTTCGATTCATCCGAACACATCGACGCGGAAGCCACCATCGTGGAGTCGTGTTCCTCGACGCGCGGATCACGACGCGACTGCCATCCAAACTACCAACGCCTTCGACAAGAAAGCTCAGCGGTCTGAAGCAACCATGACCAACACGTATCGGTTATTCGCGCACACAGGCCGCAAACATGAGAATCAGCGTGATCGGCGATACCGCGCTGCCTGCGGGCCCGGACAGTCACACGACGACGCGCACGGCGGGCAGCCGTGTACTGAAGATGTACTTCGAAACTTCGACCACCGAGATTCACACCCCATGGAAGCAGTTATTCTCCCAGCAGCTCGCGTTGAATTTCTCGCCGCAGTCGCCCACGAGCTGCGCAATCCGTTGGCGGCAATCCAAGCAGCCGTTCGCGTTCTGGACGGCAACGCGCCCTCTGCGCTCGGCCGTGAGCAAGCGCGAGCGATGATCGACCACCAGGTGTTGCGAATCGCACGCCTCTCGGACGACTTGCTGGACGTGGGCTATCTCGCGTCCGGCAGACACCGCCTGCACAAGGAAATGATCGACCTCCGAGATCTGATCAAGTCCGCGCTCGACGCATGCCGCCCCCAGCTCGACGCAGATCGCCTCACGGTGGTATCGCTGCTACCGTCGCGGCCGGTCCTCGTTGAGGTCGATCCCTTTCGCATTACGCAAGTACTCACGAATCTGCTCGACAATTCGGCCAAGTTCAGCGAGCGCGGCGGACACATCGAGATCGGCATGGAGGACGGCCCCGACGCCGTCAGCCTGCAAGTCGTGGATCACGGCATCGGCATCCCTGCCGAAGTGCTTCCGCAGATCTTCGATCCATTCGTGCAGGCCGAGTCGGCACGCGCACGCTCCCGCGGCGGGATGGGTATCGGTCTGAACGTCGTCAAGCGCATCGTCGAACTACACGGCGGCACCGTGGGGGCATTCAGCGCCGGCCCGAAACTGGGAAGCACGTTCACGCTGCGTTTGCCAAGGCGGGCATGAGAACACGCTGCATTCTCGATGCAGGCAAGCACGGCTCCACAGGAGGAATCTGCGCTAAGAAGCAGGTTCGTATCGAGCAAGCATCGTCATCGAGGCATTCAGCTCGACTTCACTGCCGCCTTCGGCACGAGCGCGAATGTGCAGTCGGGCCCGGATCCGCTGCGCTCGTTCGCGCATGCCAGGTATGCCCCAGTGCCCATCGCGCACGCCGCTGATGAGCACCTCATCGGGCAGGCCGCAACCATCGTCACGAACGATCAGCCTGAATTCGCGGCGTCCTTGCTCGATCAGCACTTCGATGCACCGTGGATCGGCATGCTGGAGCGCGTTCGTCAATGCTTCGCGAGCAATAAGGTAGATCTCCTCGCTGACGAAGGGCCCCAGCTGCACGGGCGGGCCTTCTTGCCTGAAATGAAACTGCACGCCTCGCTCGGTGACGAGGGCTTCTCCGAGCGCTTGCAAGGCGTCGGGGAGATCAATGATGTCCTTGGCGCGAAGCTGCATCACCCGGTCGCGTGTTTCGGCGAGGACCGCATCAGCCTGGTCGAGCGCTCTCTCGATCGACGCTCGGGCGGTTACGCTCGCATCGAGCCCCCTCGCCGCCGAATGGAAGCGGAGCTGCAGGGCATGAAAGCCCTGCAACAACGTATCGTGCAACTCACGGGCGATCCGTTCGCGCTCGGCGTGTCGCTCGTTCAAAGCGAACCTCAGCCGCGCGGAGAGCATGCGCAGGCGGATCCGATAGAGCGTCCACAGCAGCAGCGCCCCGGCCGAGATGCACAGCGCGAGGAAGGTTTTCGTTTGATAGAACGCAGGTCGGACGTGGAACGAAGCGGTAGCCGGTTCTTCGCTCCATGCGCCGTCGCCGTTTGCAGCGGCGATCTGAATCCGATACTTGCCGGGCGCAAGACCCGTATAGGTGGCTTGCCGCATCGTTCCCGCCTGCTGCCAGTTCTCATCGTAGCCATCCAGGCGATAGCGGAAGCGCACTTGCTCTGGCACGTGCGAGCCGAGCGCAGTGAATCCAAACGTGATGCGCGCTGGCCGCGCCGGCAACGTCGTTGCGCCGTCGATCGGATAGCTCACACCGTCGACGACCAGCGTCTCGAGATGCGCCGCGGGCGCCTGCGAGGTCGCGTCGAGTTGCGCGAAGTCGAGCCATACGGGGCCGCGATTCGTGGAAAGCCACAGGCGCCCTTCCCGGTCTGCGACCATCGTAGGAAGCGGACGAATCATCACGGCATCTTCCGTGAGCAGCGTGCCGCCGCGAATCGGGCGCGCCGCGACGGGAGCATCTGGCGCGCTGATGGCGCGTTCGATCTCGGCCGCGGAAAAACGCAGCAACCCGGCACTCCCGTGCGCCCACAGCTCGCCGTTCTCGGTTTCTATCAGACCGTGCACCCCGCTGACATCCTCGAGGTTGGAAATTCGTACGCGTACGACGCGATCATTCTGCAGATACGCAAGACCGTTGAGCCCGCCGATCCACGTTCTACGCTTACCGTGGGCGATCGAAGTCACATGCCCGATGTCCACGCCTTCCGCGGGTGTGAAGCGGTGCATGGTTCCGTCCGCATCGATTCGCATGAGCAGATTGTCGCGATAACCAAGCCACACTCGACCCTGCGCATCCACGTTGCCGATCACTGGGATTACGTGCAGCGGATTTTCCGTGGGCGGGGGCACCGCGATCCATTTCGCGTCGCTGTGATATTGGAAGAGTCCATGCCGATCTATGGCCACCCACAATCGACCAGCGGCGTCGCGTACCAATACGCGAACGCGAAGATCCGAGCTCGCGGGGACCGGAAGCTCGGTGACTCTCTTCAGCGTGTCGTTCACGCTGCGCCAGATCCCGGCGGGTCCAGCCATCCAGACCACACCGTCCCGATCGGTGTGCGCTACGCCGACCGGCGGCGGCATTGCTGCCATCGTCACTGCTCGTTCGTGTAGCCGCATGACGGGCCGATTTGCAGAGCCGATCCACATGCTGCCATCACCGCCAGCAGCCAGCGCGAGGTTGTACGTCCCGCTTGGAATCGCTCCCCGGATCAGCGGTGAGGCTCGAAAGCGGTCGAGCCCAGCACTGCTTCCGCTCCATATGATCCCGTTTCGATCCTCGAACAGAGTCGTTGCGTAATCCGCCGTAAGCCCCTCCCGCTCCGTGAACTTCTCCGCGGCGTCCGGAGCGACCCGATCGTGCGGCCGCGCGATGCGATGAATCCCGTTGCCTCGCGTGCTGAACCAGAGTGCGCCGCTACGATCGAAAACGAGCCCGGTGGCGCCCACTGGGCCGCTGCGCCGCGCCTCGATCAATTCACCATTCGGTGCGACGATGGGACGCACGGGACCATTGTCGCGTTCGGCGATCCACAACGCGCCATCAGGGGCCTGAGCGAATCTCGCCACCCATCCCACGGCGATAGAAATCTTTTCGAAGCGATCCGAGCTCGGTGCACGGCGAAAGATCTGTCCATCGGCGCTCGCCCAGACAGTGTCGTCGCGAGCGACGAATATTCCGTGGACGTTGGACGCGGTGAACCCGAGCGTCGACCCAGGCAGCCAACGAGAACCGTCCCAGTGCGCAAGGCCCTCACTCGTCGCCGCCCAGATTCCTCCGGCGCTGTCGCTCGCCAAGCCGTAAATCACTCCGCCCGGCAATCCATCCGCCGTGCTGAAGTGGCGCAAGCCGTCCGGGCGAATGAGTGCGATGCTGCCCCGCAAGAAGCCGACCCAGAGTTGACCGTTGGCATCGCCCAGGAGCGATGAGACAACACCAGCACCGAAGTCGCTTGGAAACGCATAGCGTACGAAGCGCACGCCATCGAACCTGTACAAATACGCTCCGGACGCAATCCACAGATAGCCGTCCGCCGTTTGCGCAATGGCTCCGATCTGGCCGGGCGCGCCATCGGCCAGTGTCCAGCCCGTGTGCTCCAGCTCCGCCAGGGTACGTCCGGCATCGGCGCCGTATGCGAGCGGCAGCGTGCCCAAGAACAATCCCAGGCCGGCGATCCAAGTTCGAAGGAGCGATGGTGTCGGTTTACGTGAAGCCGGCATCGATGCTGATCTGTGCAGGTCGCATGATGCTCATAGCATGGAGTAGGACTGCGGGAAGCGCCATCGCATTCGGGATACTGTCACGCGATCGATGATCGCGGGACACCGAGCAGTGTCGAGCGAGCGGCCGCCATGGTCGACGGCAACGCGATGCTGGCGAGATCGGCGCCGAAAGTGGAGTCGAACGACCCCACCTTCGCGCGCCCGAGCACTCACTCCTTCGGCCTGACCTTCGCAGTCGCCTGCTTCGCGGCACGATCGATCGTGTCCGAGACGACTTTGGCTTGCGTCATGAAGACTGAATGGCTGCCCGGGACTTTGGTGATGTCCGCCCCGATGCGCTCCGCCATGTGGATCAGCATCGCTTGATCGAAGGCCTTGTCCTCCGTCGCGATCACGGCCCAGCTCGGCTTCGTGCGCCACGCTGCATTCTTGACGACGGTCGCGAACGCCGACATGTTGATCGGCACTTGCGAATCGCGCATGAACGCCGCATCCGCGTCGCCGACGTCGTGCGCGAAGCCCGCTTTGAATTTCTGCAAGCTCAAGAATCCGAATCCGTCCTTGTGCGTGTCGATGACGAATTCAGGCGTCGCGGCGAAACCCTTGTAAAGCTGAGCCGTCGACTCTCCGGCATCGGGTGCGAGCGCGGATACGTAGACCAGGCCAACGACGTTCGGGTGCGTGCCTGCTTCGGTGATCACCGTTCCGCCCCATGAGTGACCGACGAGAATCGTCGGCCCGTCCTGCCGCTCGAGTGCGCGCACCGTGGAGGCGA
>JAEYXD010000002.1 GCA_023428645.1 Pseudomonadota bacterium | reverse complement strand
CTAAACCGCTGTCGGCGCAGGAATCCGATCCCAACGTCATGGGATGGATGCGCGGGTTCCCTCCGCCCGAAGACAAGATCATCACGCAGCCCGAGCAGGTCTATTTCAGCTTCCCGAGGTTGCGGTGGTCGGTGTGCCACATGCGTGAGCTGCTCCCGACAGTGGGAGTGAGCCGCGGCATCGGCGCTCCTGTGCCGCTGCAATATCTTGCGCCGGAAGCGTTGGCGAAGGAGGCGAAGGCGATCGACGCACTGACGTTCACACCGCTCGGCAGCGACAAGGAGATGACCTGGTCGGATTCGCTGTACGCCAATTACACGGACGGGATGCTGATCCTGCACAAGAACAAGGTCGTCTATGAGCGCTATTTCGGCTGTCTGAACGATCTCGGCCAACATGCGGTCATGTCGATGACCAAATCGCTGACCGGGCTCCTGGCTGAGATTCTGGTCGAGGAAGGCAAGCTCGACGATACGGAGCGGGTTTCCAAGATCGTACCGGAGGTTGCCAAGAGTGCCTTCGGCAATGCCACGGTGCGGCAAGTGATGGACATGACCACCGGCGTTCGCTACTCCGAGGATTATTCGAATCCCGATGCGGACATCTGGAAGTTTTCAGCCGCGGGCAATCCGCTGCCGAAGCCCAAGGGCTACACAGGCCCTAATGGCTATTGGGAGTATCTCCAGCAGGTGCAGCCCGAGGGAAAGCACGGCGAGGCGTTTCATTACCGCACCATCAACGCGGACATGCTCGGCTGGATCATCGCGCGCGTCACCGATACGGCGGTGAGCGATCTCGCCTCCGAGTTGTTGTGGCGCCGGATGGGCTCGGAGCAGGACGGCTACATGACGGTCGATGCCAAGGGCGTGCCGTTCGCGGGCGGCGGTCTGAGCGCCGCGTTGAGAGATCTCGGACGGCTGGGGCTCTTGATGCTGAATGAAGGTGTCATCAATGGCGAGCGGCTGTTTCCAGCCGAGGTCGTGAAGAAGATTCGTGCCGGCGGCGATCCAGCGAAATTCGGTACCGACTACCCGGCGCTCGTGGGCGGCAGCTACAAGAGCATGTGGTGGGTCTATCCCGGACGTGACGGCGTCATTGCCGCTCGCGGCGTGTATGGGCAGACGATCTACGTGGACCCCTCCGCGCAGATGGTATTGGTGCGCCTCGCATCGTTTCCAAAGGCGCAAAATACGCTCATCGATCCCACCTCGATCCCGGCGTTCCAGGCCGTAGCCGCGTACTTGAAAACGCGCTGAGCGCCGCACGTTCGTTCGTAGCAGGATGCCGATGCGCTGACCCGTCGCAACGCCGCGGCGAGGTTGCGAGAACCGCCGTCAGTTGATCATGCAATTGAACACGATGAGGTCGCCTGTCGTTGCGGCGATCCCACGAATGCCCGAGGCCGCGCCGAACCCGCCTTGCGACGTTGACAAATTGGTTCACGTTCCGTTGCGAAGTTCGCCGCTACATCTAAAAGTAAACGTAGTAAACTTCGTTGCATTGTGCGCCCAGGCGAAATACAGTAGCCCTCAATAACACAGCCCGTCGGCCGGCGAAGTCGGCGCAGCGATGAGCCTGCACCTGCGCGCATCGAGGGCAGCACGGAGACGCGCCGTCGTCGGCTGTGCGAACCATTTTGCGATCGGTCACCGCTTCTGCCGGGCGCCAGTCCGGCATACATCAAGAATCCGGCTTTCAACTTCGGGGGTAGCTTTATGAACAACAAAAGTCGAGTGGCCGGCGGACTCATCGCAGCCGCACTCCTCGGCACGGTCGCGGTCGCCCAGGCCGCGGTGCTGCCCGGATTCGGCGAGGTGTCCGGCGCGGTGACGGGCGTGCCGCAGTCGACCGTCGTGCCGGTGTATCTCTGGAACAAAGAGAAGAACGTGGGCTACGGCGTGTTCGCGGTCAACGGCACGTTTCGCGCAGTCAACCTGTTTCCGGGGACCTACGAAATCGAGGTCGCTCATTGGTACGCCCCAAGCAAGGACGGCCTGGCATTGGCGCCGACGTCGGTCGCGGTGACGGCGGGCGGGCACGCCAAGACCAATCTCGCGGTCAGGCTCGTACCTCCGAAGCACAACTACACCGGACGCGAAACCTACAAGGACGGGGTGCTCGTGCAGACCTACGAGGAAATCTACCCGCCCGGGCGAGGCCGCGACATCCTCGAACATGCCTGCATGGTGTGTCATGGAGTGAACTGGGCGCCTGGCAAGGCCTTGTCTCGCGAAGGTTGGGAGGCAATGGCGGGACTCATGCTCAAGAGCCCGGCCGAGGGCGGTCTGTTCAGGAGCGCTGGTCTCAGCGACGGCCCTCCGATCGTGAGCGCCGAGCGTCTCAGCGCGCAGGACTATCCGATCCTGATGGATTATCTCGCCGCGAACTTTGGCCCGAACGCCAAGCAGCGCGCCGTGCTGCAAGATGAATGGCCCGCTGTCGATACCGCCGCGCTCGCCAAAGCGCAGTACATCGAGTATCGCGTGCCCGGCCACATCTCTCACGACGTGCATTTCGACAACGACGGCATCGTGTACGCGACGGCCGGGCGCAACATCTTGCGCATCGATCCGGCAACGGCCGTCTACACGGTGTACCGGCTCCCCGAAGGCAACAGCACGCACGGCCTCACGGTCGATGGCGATGGCACGGTCTGGTCCGCGGGCAGCGGCAACTTCCTTGCGCATCTCGATCCGCAAACGGGGCTGTTCGACATCTACCAGGTGACGGAGCTCGGGTTGCACGGCAACACGCCGGTGTTCGATTCCAAGGGCGATATCTGGTTTTCCAGTCTCATCGGCAACAAGATCGGCGTTTGGAAGCGGGCCACCGACTCGATCACTTACTGGGAAAGCCCGGTGGCCAATGCGAGTCCCTATGGCTTGGATGTCGATTACGACGACAAAGTCTGGTACGCCGAATATTTCACCGGCGCATTCACGCGCTTCGATCCGAAGACCGAAACGTTCACACGGTTCAAGGCGAAGACCTGGCCCAACAGCTTGCGGCGCGGCGGGCCGGACTCGATGAACAACATCTGGTTCGGTGTCTACGGGTACAAGGGCAAGTACGGCAAGCTCGCGCGAATCGATGCCAAGACGGAAGCGGTGACCGAGCGCGACGTGCCGATCAAGTACTCGCAACCCTACGATGCGAAGCCGGATGAGTGGGACAACGTCTGGATCTCTTCGATGAACTACCTGACGAAGTTCGATCAGAAGTCGGAGAAGTTCACGGTCTATCCATTACCCGCGCGCACGGACATGCCCAAGATCGAGCCTGCGTTGGGCGGCGCGATCTGGTATGCGCCGCGTTCGGCGACGAGCAACGGGTACGGTGGCACGGCGTCGGTGCTCTACCCGGACAAGGACGCGATCACGACGTTGCGGGCGATCCCCAGCCCCAAGCTGAGCAACAACCACATCGCCAAATACAAAGGGCCGTTCACGAAGGTGACCGGGGCGGTGAAGCTGTCGAAGCACGGCGCCAAGAACCAGGTCGACTACAAGGGCAAGTCGGTCGGCAGTCCGGTGACCAAGGGTGCCAAGACGGTAGATCCGAACGAGGCGCGCTGAGCCGCGATTCGCGCGGCACCGGCGAGGGCGGGCGTATCGCGGGACGCGGTCTTGCGATGCGCCTGTGCCGGGACCCCAAATCCGCCGCGCGGAAGCGGGCAGATCCACATAGCGGGATTCAACCGCGCTCCGTCGTTAACTTTGTTCAAGTCGAGGCAAGGAGGTCGATTCGTGGCTCAAACTACGCGACTGCAGTGATCATTGATCCTGCCTCTCGTATTCGGTCACCACCAAGACTCACCATTCGGAGCGTCCAATGCTCAACCCTCAGGCACCCGCGCCGTTGCTCTGCTTGCTCGCGTTCGTGGTCTCGACGACAGAGGCCGCGGAGTATCGCGCGCCCAGGACGTCGCACGGACAACCCGATCTGCAAGGCGTATGGACGAACTCCACACTGACGCCCGTCGAGCGGCCCACGATGCTCGGCAACAAGCTGGTCCTGACGGAACAAGAAGCGCGCGCCATGGAGATGTCGATGGCGAAGCGGCTCGCAGCCGCGGATGCGCCCAGCGATCCCGGCGTCGAGCTCAAGGCGGGCGGCGATCCAGGCGGCTACAACCTGTTCTGGATGGATCTGGGCACGAAGATCGCTCATGTGGACGGCCAATATCGCAGCTCACTGATCGTCGAACCGCAGAACGGCCGATTGCCGCCGTTCACGCCGTTGGGCGCGAAGCTCTCGGCTGAGATCAACAACGCAGCCAGCGAGCGCGCCTTCGAAGGCCCCGAAGGCCGCCCGTTGGGCGAACGCTGTCTCGCCGCATTCGGCAATGCCTCCGGCCCACCGATGCTGCCGGTGATCTACAACAGCAACTACCAGATCGTCCAAGGGCCGAAGCACGTGATGATCATGGTCGAGATGCCGCACGATGCGCGCATCATTCATCTCGACGGCGCGCGACTCCCGGATGCGATTCGTCCTTGGCTCGGCCACTCGGTCGGCCGATGGGAAGGCGACACGCTGGTCGTCGAGACGAGCCAGTTCAATCCTCAGCAATACCTTCAGATCGGCGGCGGCGCCATCTATCGTCGCGCGCCGACCTCTGAAAAGTTGAAGGTCGTCGAACGCTTTACGCGCACCGGGCCGACGAGCATCCGCTATGAGTTCAAGGTCGAAGACCCGGAGATCTTCACCGCTCCGTGGCGCGGCGAGATGCCTTTGCATCAGCTGCCAACGCCGATCTACGAATACGCGTGCCACGAGGGCAACTACGCACTGCCGGGAATCCTGGCGGGTGCCCGCGAGGAAGAGAAAGCCGCGGCGCGCCAGCCCTCGAAAGGGTCGGGCTCGCCGCCTTCGATCGGCCGAAACTAATTCGGCACCGTAGGGTCAATTCTGGGCGCCGGCGCTCGCGGGTCATCTTGCCGCCACGCCGGTCCCGTACGCTCACTGCGCACGAGGCTGGCTCTCTTCCAATGGAGAATCCATCCCCATGAGTGAAACCGTGCATCGACCCATGACCCGCCGTGAGTGCCTGACGCGCAGTCTTGCCGCGGCCGGCGTGAGCATCTGCATTCCGACCTTGCCTGCGTGGGCATCGGTGCCGAAGACCGCGTCGCAGTCTTCGCGGCTCGCCACGGTAGGGCCGCTCGGCCTGCCGGATGCGAACGGCTTGCGGCTGCCAAGAGGGTTCCGCTCACGCATCGTGGCGCGGTCCGGTCAGCGGCCGATCGCGGAGCGCGCTTTCACCTGGCACGCAGCACCGGATGGCGGCGCCACGTTCGCGACGCAAGAGGGCGGCTGGGTGTATGCATCGAACTCGGAGCTCGCAAGCGGTGGCGGCGGTGCGAGTGCGTTGCGATTCGATGCCCGCGGCGAGATCGTCGACGCTTATCGCATCTTGGGAAATACGAGTCTGAATTGCGCCGGTGGGCCGACGCCCTGGGGCACCTGGCTGTCCTGCGAGGAGCATCCCACGGGCTTGGTGTGGGAATGCGATCCGCTCGGCGTGGCACCCGCTCGATCCTGGCCGGCCCTCGGTGCCTTCGTGCACGAAGCCGCCGCGATCGATCCGACGACGATGCAGGTGTATCTCACGGAGGATCTTCCGGACGGGCGCTGGTATCGCTTCACGCCCGCTCGTCGTGATGCGCGGACGGGCATTCCCGATCTTGCGAGCGGCACATTGGAGGCGGCCGAATGGGACGGAACCGACGGCGGACGCGTTACCTGGCATGCGATCGAGGACGCATCCGGCAAGAGCGTGCCCACTCGCTTGCAGGCGCCGCGAACGACCGCGTTTCGTGGTGGGGAAGGGTGCTGGCATGCGCACGGCACCGTGTTCTTCGCGACCAAAATCGACAATCGCGTGTGGGCCTTCGACATCGCCAAGCAGCGTCTCAGGATTTTGTACGACGCGGCTCGAGTATCCGATCCCGTGCTCGTCGGCGTGGATAACATCACCACGACATCGGCCGGCGATGTGCTCGTCGCCGAAGATGGCGACAACATGCAAATCGTCGCGCTCACGGCCGACGGTCCTATGCCCATCGTGCAGGTGGAGGGGCACGAACAGTCGGAGGTCACCGGGCCTGCGTTCGATCCTTCGGGCACACGGCTGTACTTCAGCTCCCAGCGTGGCGCGCGCGGCGTATCGAGTGACGGCGTGACGTACGAGGTGTCGGGACCATTCATGGTTCCGGCGAATCCCTGATGCTCATCGCTGATCACGAACGGCGCTGGCTCCTCGCGAGGGCCGGCATGCGCTAGAAACTCGCGCTGATCGTAGCGCGCAGGGTGCGCGGCTCGACCGGATGAAAATGAATGTCCTCGACAGGACTGCGTTGCACCCATCTGTGCCCTGGGACTTCAGGCGCGGCGAGAGCCGATGCGAATTCTGCTGATGACCATGCGGCAGCTCCATGAGTACATGGGGGCACGCACGAGTGGCCAATGGCGTGAGATTCGGCACTGCCGCAAGGTGAAGCGATGCTGCGCGCAGGATCCAAGGTGCTTGCCCGCGCATAGTGTATGGCTATGGCCGCTTCTCCCCCTCGGGCTTCGACTGCATCGAAGTTGCTGCACGGCCTGTTCGACGTGCATCCGCCGCCTCCGGGAACGTGGTCGCGGGCAGCGCGTGCGAGCGTGTGCATGGCCGTGCCGCTTGTTACCGGCTGGTGGTTCAGTGACCTCTATGCCGGTCTCATGGGCGTGCTCGGCGCCTTCACTGCCATGTACGGCAGTGGCCGACCATATCTCAGCCGCGCGGAGCACCTGGGCGTGGTGGTGATCGCATTGACGATCCTGGTGCCGCTGGGCATGGTCGTTTCGAAGACTGCCTGGGCGGTGGTTCTTGCCGTCGCCGCGGTGGCGGTGATCGCCACCTGGTTGAGCAACGCATTGCAGCTGGGGCCGCCGGGTGCGTACATGTTCACGCTCGTATTCGCCGCGGGGACAGCGATTCCGGCGGCAGGCGTCAGCCCTGCAAAGGCGGCCTTGTTCGTGTTCTGCGGTGGCGCCTTCGCATGGATCGTCAACATGTCAGGAGCGCTGTTCGCGCCACGCGGACCGGAGCGCAAGGCCGTTGCGACCGCAGCCAAGGCCGTGATCGCGTACATCAATGCCTTAGGCACTGCGCAGGAACCTGCGGCTCGAGATCGCGCGGCCATGGCGCTCCACACCTCATCCGCCGTCATGGTGACTCAACAGCCGGTGCACCCTCGTCCGAACGCCACGGTGAGCCGGCTGCGCGCGATCAGCTCTGAATTGAATTTGCAATTCGCCAAAGCGTTGGCAGCCGCGAGCCGCAAACAGAAGCCATCGCCGCAGGTGCTCGAGCGGACCAAGGCGCTCGCATCCCAGGTGCAGAGCAAGCAGGAATCGGCCGAGGTTGCCGTCGCCGCGGAGGCGCTGCGACGGCCAAGCGCGTTCTCCGCCCTCGCGGAGGCGTTGCAACCGGGCTCCAACTCCTTGCGCATCATCCTCCGTGTCGGAATCGCGTCGGTCGTCGTTGGCGGTATCGCCGCCGCGGTTCATATAGAGCGCACATACTGGGCCGTTGCGGCTGCGGTGCTCGTGCTCCATCAAGGCTTCGATTGGCCGCACACGCTTCGTCGCAGCGTCGAGCGCACCGTGGGCACGTGGCTCGGACTGATACTCGCCAGCGCGATCCTGCTGGTGCACCCGCAGGGAATATGGCTCGCGGTCACGTTGCTGGCGCTGCAGTTCGCGGTGCAACTGCTGGTTCCGAGCAGCTACGCGCTCGCGGCGATATTCATCACGGGCCTCGCCTTCACGATCGTTGGCGGTGCGCATCCGTTGCCGGATCCGGTTTCCTATCTGCTTGCGCGAGGCGTCGATACGTTGGCCGGATGTTTGACGGCACTGATCGCGTTTCGGCTCCTTCCGCCACGCGCCGTGACACCGCAAATTCCCGAACTGCTGGTGCGCACGATTTCGGCAGTCGATGAGGCGGTGGAGCATGCGTCCCGAGGCTCGGTGATCACTCCAGCGGCCAGGAAGGCGCGCAAAGATTTGCAGTGGGCATCGTTCGCGCTCGCGCACGGTTACGAGGACAGCCTGGTCGCCACATCCAGCGAGAAGAGCACCGCCGAACAGATCTGGCCTACGATTGCCGCAACCGAGAGGCTGGCGTATCGAACGCTGTCCATGTGCTGGCAAATGGAACAACACGGCGGTGCCGTTCCGCCAGGGTCCGCCAGCGCCATTTCCGCCGATGACCGCGCCAGGGTTCACGCAACGCTCGAAGACTATATCGCCTGCATCCGCAACAACACGGAGCCGTCGCATCCCGGCCCATTGCCGCGCGCGCTCGAGCGCGACCTGCTCCATCTCTACGAATGCCTGGTGCACGAACGGCAAGTTGTGCCCGAGCTTCGCAAGGCAGCGAACTGACGATCGCGCTCGTCGCCGCGCGTCCTCGATAGCGGACTCTGGTCATCGCGTCTTCTTTCACGAAGAAGCACGAAAGCTTTCGCGCCGCCCCGCGAGAAGTAAGGCCAAGCCTGATCCTTCGCGCCGATCCTGCATAGCGTGCGCCATGTATCGGAATGAACGCCGTCATGCACATATGTTTGTCCCCCATCGGTCGAGGCCGATTTAAGTAACGCGTTCCCGTCGCTCGCTGCTCGTACCCGCGACTGGGGGACATCCTTCCCGGAGCGGAGAAGCCCTTCGACGATGAAAATGTGCTTGCGTGTCAGTGATTCTCAACGCCGAACGCGCGTGGCGATCGCCCGAGGCCGTATCGCAGCCACGTTCGTGATGCTCGCGGCGCAGGCGGTGGCGCTTGCGTCCGAGCCAGCCATCCGTGCACAGCTCTCGCCACGCGACAGCACCACGTTGTCGAGTCAGCTGGCCGGCAAGCTCGCGGTCGTGCACGTGCGCGAGGGCGATCGATTCAAGCAGGGGCAGAAGCTGGCGGAGTTCGATTGCGCCTTGCATCGCGCTCATCTGGACAAGGCCAAGGCCGTCGAAGCCGAAGCACACAAGACATACGAGGTGAATCAGCGCCTCGACACACTGAAGTCGGTCAGCATGCTCGAAGTCGAAGTCGCCGCGGCGCGCCTCGCCGCCGCTCGTGCCGAGCGCAATGTCGCGCAGATCCTGACCGATCGCTGCGTCATCCTGGCGCCGTTTCCCGGTCGCGTCGCTGCGTCGAACGTGCGCTCGCATCAGTACGTGCCTGAGGGCGAGCGCCTGTTCGAGATTCTCGACGATCGCACGCTCGAAACCGAGACGATCGTTCCGTCACGCTGGCTCTCGTGGCTGAAACCAGGAGGAACGTTTCAGATCACGATCGATGAGACGGGACGCACGTACTCGGCCGAAGTGACGCGCGTGGGCGCGCGTATCGATCCGGTCAGCCAGACGGTGGCCGTATTCGGTCAGGTGAAAGCGCCTGCCGGTGAGCTCCTTGCGGGAATGAGCGGCCGTGCTCTGTTCAAGCCTGCGGAATGAGCAGCCCTCCACATTTCATGCCTTCAAAAGACGAACTTTCCATGTCCAAGATCACTGCTGCTCCTCACGCCGTGCAAGCGTGCCCGATACGTCCTGCTGCGAAATTGCTCGGTTCGGCCGCTGCCCTCGTGCTGCTGGCCGGGTGTACCGTGACGCCGGAGCCTTTCAATCACGCGGAGCGCGCCGCGCAAGTGCGGTCGGACCGGGCCATGCTTTACGTGAATCAGGATCCGGTGAACGGGCCGGTCAGCCTGGAAGAGGCGATTGCGCGCGCCCTCAATTACAACCTCGATCGCCGCGTCGCCGTCATGGAGCAGGCGGTGCAGCTGCGGCAGTTCGATCTGAGCCGCTTCGATCTCTTGCCGAGCGTCGTTTCAGAGGCCGGATATCACGTACGCAGCAAGGAACAGCTGTCGACGAGCCGCAATGTCGCCGGCAATCTGACGGATCCAGACAACGCGTCGACCTCACTCGAAAAGCGCCGGTTCATCGGCGAGCTGGGCATGAGCTGGAGCATCCTCGATTTCGGGGTGAGCTATTACCAGGCGAAGCAGCACGCGGACCTGTCGTTGGTCGCCGTGGAGCGCGAACGCCGCGCCGTGCATGTGATCGTGCAGGAAGTGCGTGCGGCGTATTGGCGCGCGGCGGCTGCGCAGCGGCTCGAGGGCGTGATCAAGCCCGTGTTGGCCGAAGCCCGAGCCGCGCTCGATGATTCGCGCACCGTGGAGCGGGAGCGGCTGCGTCCGCTGCTGGAAACGTTGCGCTACCAGCGCTCGCTGGTCGCGGCGGTGCGCCAGTTGGCCGCGATCGAAGAGGAACTTGCCATCTCCAAGGCGGAGCTGGCGCGGCTGATGAATCTGGCACCTGGCACCGCCTACCAGTTGTCACTCCCCGAAGCGACGAATGTGCCGCAGATTTCGCTCTCGCTGCCGGAGATGGAAACGCTCGCGCTCGAGCAGCGCCCCGAGCTGCGCGAGGCGGCGTATCAGAGTCGCATCACCGCGCTGGAGACTCGCAAGGCGCTGCTGAAGATGTTCCCGAACCTCAACTTCTATGGTTCGTTGAATGCCGACAGCAACGACTACCTCGTGAACCAGGAATGGGCGCAGGCCGGCGCGCAGGTGAGCTGGAACCTCCTGAATCTCGCCTCGGCCGCACGCGGCAAGAGACTGCGTGATGCGCAAGTGGAGCTGACCGACACGCGCCGGCTCGCGATGAGCATGGCCGTGTTGACGCAGGTGCATGTCAGTCATCAGCAGTTTCTGCGCGCGCGTGAGCAATACGAACAGGCCGCGCACGCCAGCAGCATCGAGGAGCGAATTTTCGGCACCGTGCGGACGGGGACACAGGGCGAGGCGCAGAGCGTGCTCGATCGCGTCCAGGCAGGCACGGCGGCCGCGGCCGCGGAATTTCAGCGCGACCTCGCGTATGCGGAACTCCAGAACGCATATGCGGCGGTCCACGTGTCGCTAGGCTTCGATCCGTTGCCGGACCACGCCTCGGCACACGATCTGCAAACGCTTTCTCAGGCGTTGCGCGAGCGTTTGCGGCAGGGGCCGAGCGCGCCGGCAGCGCACGAGCCCGCGAGCGCGGAAGCAGGCGCAGCGAACTGATCGCGCCGGTGGCCATCCCTCGTCCTCTGTGTTGCGAGCGCATGCGATGAGCACGCCCGCCCGATTGCTCGATCGCCACGCCGATCCCGCGCAACGCCAGCTCGCGGCGCTGGGCCGCCTGCTCGCGCTGGAGAAGCGCGCACGACAGGCATCGAGCCCGCAGGAGCTGTGCTTCCTGATGGTCAACGAGACGCTCGGACTCGTGCGCTATCGGCAAGCCGCCCTGTGGCGGCGCGATGCGCGCGGCGAGGGTGAGATCGTCGCGGCGTCGGGTCTTGCGACGCTCGAGCCGCAAGCGCCGTTCATCGTCTGGCTCAGGCGGTTGTGTGCCGCACGCGCGCACGCGCGGGGCGGGGCGGAGCTCGAGTGCCTGACGAGCGACAGCGTCGACGCCGACGCGAAGCGTGAGTGGGGCGAATGGTTTCCGAAGCACGCGCTTTGGATGCCGCTGTGCTCACCGGAAGGTGAGCTGCTCGGTGCGCTGATGCTCGCGCGTGATGATGCCTGGAGCGAGGCTGATCGCTTGTTGCTGGATGAGCTTGCCGGTGTGTATTCGCTCGCCTGGGCATATCGCCTGCGTGGCTCGCGGCCCGCGGCCGCTCGCTGGATCTCGGCGCGTCGCAATCGCCTGATCGGTGCGGCGCTCGCCGCCGCATTGTGCGCAGGCTTCTTGCCCATGCGGGATTCGACCCTGGGTGCCGCGGAAGTCATCGCGCGCGATCCCATCGTGCTGCGAGCGCCGATCGACGGCGTCGTGGACGAAGTGCTCGTCGAGCCGAACCAGATCGTCGAGCAAGGACAATTGCTGCTGCGGCTGGATGACGCACGTCTGCGCAGCGAGTTGGAGATCGCGCAGCAGGCGCTGAGTGTCGCGCAGGCGGAGCATCGACAGGTCGCGCAGCAGGCGCTCTTCGACCCTAGGGCCAAGGCGGAGCTCGTCGCGTTGCAAGGCCGCATGGACCAGCATGCCGCGCAGGTCGACTACTTGAACGCCGTGCTCGAGCGCATTGAAGTGCGCGCGCCGCGCGCGGGCGTCGCGGTGTTCGATGATGTGAACGACTGGATCGGCAAGCCGGTGCGCACGGGAGAGCGGATCTTGATGGTGGCCGAGCCCGCGGACATGGCGTTGGAAGTGCGCTTGCCCGTCGCGGACACGATTGCGCTCAAGCCTGGCGATGAAGTGCGGCTGTTTCTGAATGTCGATCCGCACCATCCCGTGCCGGCGACGCTGACGTACATCGGCTATCAAGCGGCGCCTGGGCCCGACGGCGTGTTCTCGTATCGACTGAAAGCCGTTTTCGATGACGAGCGTCTGCCGCCGCGAGTCGGCCTGAAGGGGACCGCAAAGCTCTATGGCGAGCGTACGACGCTGTTCACGCACGTCTTCCGCCGGCCGATCTCCGCGTTACGTCAGAGGTTCGGACTGTGAGCGTCGCAGCTCACGCGGGTGCCGCGGCCGCGCGGCGTCTCGACACCGTGCCTGCATTGCGCGAGGAGCTCACGTTGCACGCGGGCCCGCGTACGGCGCAGGGCGCGCCGACCTGGACCGTGCACGACCCGGTCGTGAATCGGTTCTATCGGATCGGCTGGGCGGAGTTCGAGATGCTGTCGCGCTGGCATCTCGCGCGGCCGGACGCGATCGCGGCCGACGTCTCGAACCACACGACGCTGTCGGTGAGCGGCGAGGATGTCGAGTCACTCGTGCGCTTCCTGTCCGCGAGCCAGTTGCTGCAGATGCCGGGCAGTGCCGGCACGGATGCGCTCGTGAAGCAGGCCGCCGCGCGGCGCCGGCACTGGGCGTCGGCGCTCCTGCACAACTACCTGTTCTTTCGCGTGCCGGTGGTGCGGCCGCAGCGTCTCCTGGACGGCCTGCGACCGGTCGCGGCGGTGCTCTACACGCGCGGCTTCTTCGTCGCGGTCCTCGCTGCGGCACTGCTCGGCCTGTGGCTCGTCGGCCGGCAGTGGGATCGATTCATCGCGAGCTTGCCGTACGTGTTCACGCTCGAAGGCATGCTGCTCACCGGCTGCGCGCTGACCGTCGCGAAAGTGCTCCATGAATTCGGCCATGCGCTGACGGCGCATCGCTACGGCTGCCGCGTGCCGACGATGGGTGTCGCATTCCTCGTGCTGTGGCCCGTGCTGTACACGGACACGACCGACGCGTGGAAGCTCCAATCGCGACGCCAGCGCCTCGCGATCGGCGCGGCCGGAATGGCGGCGGAACTGGCGCTCGCTGCGTTTGCGACGCTGGCGTGGTGTGTGCTTCCGCCGGGCCCGCTGCGCAGCGCGTGCTTCGTGCTCGCAACGAGCACGTGGGTACTGACGCTGGCGGTCAATCTGAATCCGTTCATGCGCTTCGATGGCTATTACCTGTTGAGCGATGCTCTGGATGTTCCCAATCTGCAAGACCGCTCGTTCGCGCTCGCGCGTTGGTGGTTGCGCGAGCGGCTGTTCGGATTTGGCGATGCGCCGCCGGAGTCGTGCTCCAACGGTCGTCGCCGCTTGCTGGTCGCGTACGCGTTCGCGACCTGGGTGTACCGATTCTTTCTGTTCCTCGGCATCGCGCTGCTCGTCTATCACATGTTCTTCAAGCTGCTCGGCGTGCTGCTGTTCGCCGTGGAGATCGCGTGGTTCATCGTGCTGCCGCTCGCGCGCGAGCTCCTGGTCTGGTTCGCCCGTCGCGACGAGCTGCGACTGAACCGCGGCACGCTCGCAACGGCGCTTGGTGGCGCGGCCCTGGTCGCACTGCTCGTCGTGCCGTGGCGGGGCAGCGTGTCCTCGCCCGCCGTGCTGCGCGCTCAGCAGCAGTCCGTGCTCTATGCCCCCGCCGCCGCGCAGCTCGTCGCTATCGATGTGCGGCCCGGTGCGCGCGTACGCGAGGGCGAGGTGCTGTTTCGTTTCGACTCCATGGAGCTCGCGCACGAGCAGGCGCAGGCGGAAAGCGAAGTGCGCGTGCTCAGCTGGCAGGCCGAAGTGCAGAGCCTGCGCCGCCGCGCCGGCGAGCAAGCGCAGCCCGTTCACGAGGAATTGGCGCGGGCGAGGGCGACGTTGGCGAGTCACGAGGTCGAGCGACGACGGCTGGCGGTCGCGGCGCCGTTCGATGGCCTCGTCGTGGAGGTGGCGGAGCCCCTTGCCGCTCGCGACTGGCTGGCGGCGGGTGAGCCGCTGGGCGTCGTCATCGATCCGAGCAGCGGCTTGATCGAGGCCTATGTGGCCGAAGCGGATCTCGCGCGGATCCGGGTCGACGCCGCGGCGCGCTTTTACCCGGAAGACGCCGCGCAAGCGGGCATCGCTGCGACGGTGACCAGCATCGATCGCGTGAGCGCAAGAACACTGAGCGAGCTCGCGCTCGCGTCGACACATGGCGGCGCGATTGCGGTGCGGCAGGCGCAGGACGGCGCGTTGGTGCCGGAAGAGCCCGTGTACCGCATCCGCTTGCAGCCGGCGAGCGACGGCGCACCCACGCAGCTCACCCGTGGCGCCGTGCGCATCGACGCCGCGCGGGCCAGCGTGCTCGGGCGCGTGTGGCGACGTACGGCAGGCTTGCTCGTACGTGAAAGCGGCATGTGACCGGCGAGTGATGCCGGAGCAACGAATCAGACGACATCGACATCGAGACACAGCATGAATAGAGTGAACCGCCTGGCATCCATCGTACGCAGCTCGCTGCAAGCGCGACAGACGCCGCCCGACGCCCGGACGCCGTCGGCGCGACTCGCGCCACGGACGATGCTGGCGCTCGAGCCGCGCTTCATGTTCGATGCCGCGGGCGTTGCAAGTGCGGCGGACGCGGCATCACAGGCGCTGCCCGAGGATGTGTATCGACACGATGCGTCCGATGACTCGACGGCCAGGCTCGTATCGGCGCTCGCGGACCAAAGCCCCGCGGCGGCGCACAGCGGTGCGAGCCAGGAGCGCACGGAGATCGTCTTCATCGATACGTCGATCAAGAACTGGGCGATGCTGCGTGAGGGTGTGCGCTCGGGCGTGGAGGTAGTGCTGCTCGATGCGAACCGCAACGGCCTCGAGCAGATGGCACAAGCGCTCGCGGGCCGCGGCGGCCTCGATGCGATCCATGTGCTGTCCCATGGCAGCGATGGGGAAGTGCAGCTGGGTAACCTGGCGCTGAATAGCAGCAGCGTCGGCACCCAGTCGGATGCGCTCGCTCGGATTGGCGCTGCGCTGGCGGCCGAGGGCGATCTGCTCCTCTACGGTTGTGACGTCGGGTCCGAGCGAGGTCAGGCCTTCATTTCCATGCTCGCCGCCGCCACGGGCGCCGACATCGCCGCTTCTAATGACGCGACGGGTGCGGCCGCCTTCGGCGGCAATTGGGCGCTCGAAACGACGCGGGGCGAGATCGAGACCGGGGCCGTCCTGCTCGCGGATGCGCAACAGGCCTATCGCGGGCTGCTGGCGGCGGGCTCGCTCACCTTCAGCGCGCCTCATGCGGCCTACCTTGGGACCATCGTCACGGACGAGATGGGCTTCACCACGGACATTGCCGGCATCACCTATCAAATCTACAGCGCCGCAAGCGGCTCGCCGGGCGAGTCGGACGGGACGAACTGGCGATACTGGGAGGATCTGCTCGGCGGTGCCCCCGGGGTCAATGACGGCATCTTCGGCGATGACGATCTGGGCGACCCCATCATCGTCATCAAGAGTAGCGATGGCAGCGAGTTCGACTTCCGTGGCCTGGCGGTCGTCTCGTACCTGGGTGCGCAGACTCACGTGACGATCGAAGGCTTTCGCGACGGCGTCAGCACCGGGTCGGTGACGCTCGAAATCGATCAGTTGAACTGGAATTCGACCTTCGGCACTGCGCAGCTGACTCGCTCGATCTTCGAGAACGTCGATGAAGTGCGCCTCACCAACCCGGATGAAATGATCGGGCCCGACAGGAGCTACGGCTATGTCAATTACATAGCGCTGCAGAACCTCGTGTTCGGCGAGCCGGTGGGCAACGTCGCGCCGACAGCGAATGGCAATCTCAATCAGACCAAGACGGTGAGCGAGGGCGGCAGCACGATCGCGCTCGATGACATCGTCGTCTCGGACCCCGATGCCGGAGATACGATCACAGCGACGTTCACGCTGAGCACGCCGGGTGCCGGCACGCTGAGCACGGGAACTTACGGCTCGGCGACCTCGACGTTCAATGCGGCAACGGGTGTCTGGACGGTCACGGGCTCCGTCGCCGACGTGAACGCGGCGCTGGCGGCAGTGACGCTGACGCCGTCCGCGAACAACGATCAGAACTTCACGATCACGACCCGCATTCGCGATGCGGCGAATACTGGGCCGGCCGACGGCACGATCACGGTCAGCGTGACCGCGGTCAACGATGCGCCGATCCTCGATCCGAGCGCCGAGCTTGCACTGGATGTCGACGAAGATGCGGGCGCGCCGGTCGCTGGCGTGGCGTCGGGTACGCTCATTACAGCGCTGGTGGGCGGCATCAGCGACCCGGATACCGGCGCGCTGCAAGGAATTGCTATCGTGGGCGCCGACACCAGTCGCGGCATGTGGTGGTTCACGACGAATGGGGGCGCGAGCTGGAGCGCATTGGGATCGCCAAGCGCAAACGCAGCGCGCTTGTTGTCGAGCGACGCCAATACGCGCCTGCATTTTCAGCCGAATGCGGAGTGGAGCGGGACGCTGTCAGCGGCGCTGACGATCCGAGCGTGGGATCGGACTGCAGGTAGCAACGGCGGCCA
>JAEYXD010000215.1 GCA_023428645.1 Pseudomonadota bacterium | reverse complement strand
CCAGATCCGCTAATTGCATTGCCACGTCCACGCGTTAGAAATGCATTCTATATACGTCATACGGCTCGTCGGCTCCATGAATGCATCACAAATGCTGCACCGGTTTCCATCCGGCGCACCGGTGACTGCTTTACACAGCGGGGCGGCCGGGTGTGGCGTGACTGAACTTGGGCCCACGCATCGAAGGCGATGTCGCACACGGTGAGTACGGCTTCTTCTCATGCATTCGAGTCAGAACGCGCTCCTTGTCCTCCGCGAGCTCGAGCACCTTTTTCTTGTGCATCGAGCGGCGCGTTTCTCGTGCATCGAGCGGCGCACTCCCCGCCCCACTCGTCGCTCACCCACCAAGTGCCTCAGCGCTCTTTGCCCCTCTCTCATTGTTCATCGCCCGGCACTCATTGACCTCTTCCATTGCTGATCGCCCGGCACTCATCGCGCAACGCTCTTCGCCCCTCGCTGACCACCGCCCACGCGATGGCTTCTTGGCCCTCGCTCAATCGACCCGGCCGCACCACGCTCATGCATCACCGACGGCCGCGTGCATTGTTCGAGTGCGCTTGATGCATTGCGCGTGAATGCACACGAGTAGTCCGGGTTATTCGCAGCGCCGCCGTCATATGGAGCGCAAGCCCACAGAGACCGAAGTGCCGTGAAGATCACACCGGTAGTTCTCTCGATTTCGAATGCCACCCGCTCGTCTTCGAACACGGAGCCGACATTGCGGCACGCATCGAACGAGGCATCTGACTTCACGCCGTGCGAACGATCGTCCACGAGGAGAGCGCTCGCCGGCACCCCCTATCAACGTGAGTGCAGCCGCAGATGGAACAACTCCAGCCCTTGCAATCGCTGAATCCCGCGCCTCCGACGAGCGACCGCGTCGTCCAATGGTTCGACGCATGGCGCAAGCCATTGTGCGCGTGGCTCAGACGTCGCGCTGCGGTTCCACCGGCCGATATCGACGACCTCGCGCAGGAAGTCTTTCTCCGGCTGCTTCGCTACAGCAATGAAACGTGCGTGGACAATCCGCAAGGCTACCTTTTTCGCATCGCAGCCAACGTCGCGAATGAATGGCGTGAGCGCGCCCGCGTGCGGCATCCGCACGACAACGCGTGGCTCGACGACCTGCAGGTGGACGTGAACAGTCAGCCGGAGAACGCGATACGCACCGACGACCGAGATCGGCTCGTCCAGGAGGCGGTGCGGCAACTGCCGCCGCGGCAGCGCGAGATCTTGATGCTGCATGTCAATGATTGTCTCACGTACAAGCAAATCGCCCAGGCGAAAGGCTTGACGTACAGGATCGTGTTGCGCGATTTGACGAAGGCCTACAGTTCGCTGCGACTGCAATTGAAAGTCGAAGACGTCCTGTAGCCTACGCGCCGACCACAATCAGAACAGCGGGCATCGTCAGCGTCACGCGACCGCGCCGCGAGCCGTCGCGGCACCTTGCTTTGAGCCGTAGGCGTTCGCCATGAGCAAAGACGAGGATGAAGCGCAGATCGCGGAACGCGCGGCGGAATGGCTCGTTCGCCTCGACTCCATCCCCGCCGAAGAGCATGCCGAGTTCTTCGAATGGCTCATGCGCTCCAGCGCCCATGTGAGAGCGTTCGAAGCCGCGATGCGGCTGCGCTTGACGTTGGTGCATCACAAGCATATCGGCGAAGCCATCGAGCGCGCCCGCGGGAATGCATCGCGCGACACGAGTCGCCGCTGGCCGCTGTTCGCGCTTGCCACACTCGTGACCATCGCGGCGGTGATCCCATGGGCCTGGAAGTTCGCAGCCATCCCGTCCGACGCCATCACGACGAAGCCCGGCGAATGGCGGCATGAAACGCTCGCCGATGGCACCGTCCTGCTCGCCGCGCCGCGGACTCACCTGCACATCGAGTTTTCGAGCGGCTGCCGCACCATCCAGCTCGAGAAGGGGGCCGCGATGTTTCACGTCGCGCAAGATACGGGCCGCCCCTTCCAAGTGGTTTCCGACGTCGGCACGGCACGCGTCGTGGGTACGATATTCACGGTGAGCCGCGATGTCCCGACGACCTTTCGCGTCGACGTGAAAGAGGGCCTGGTCACGGTCGCACGAGACACCGATGCCTGCGATCCGCCGGAGAACGCAGACCCTCCGTCGCAATCGGTTACGCTCCGCGCCGGGGAGCAAGTCATCGTCTCCGCCGCGAGCGCGCTCGCGCCGCGAAAGGTCGACATCGAGATGACGACCGCATGGACAAAACGCCTGCTGAAGTTCTCGAACCATACCGTCGAGCAGGCCGTCAATGAGTTCAATCGCCTGAACGAAGAGCAGATCCAGGTGCTCGATCCAACGCTGCGACGAGAGGTACTCAGCGGCGCGTTCGACGCCGCGGATCCGCGGGCATTCGCGGCGTATCTCACGATGCGGGGCGAGTTCGTCGTCATCGACGACAACGCCGGCCACTTGCTGATCGTCCCGAAAGCGCCGGCCGCCGCGATCAGATGAACGCGAAGCGTTGCCGCAGGATCTCCTCGCCATTCTCCAGCACGTAGGCGCGAAACATCTCCGCCACCGGCGACAACACGCGCGCGCTCAACCAGACGAGCTGCCACTGCCGCTGCAGCGGCAGCTCATCGACACGCACGGTGGCGAGCTTGCCCGCCCGCAGCTCGTCCGCCACCGTGTGCAACGAGATGAACGCGATGCCGAGATTCGCCATCACGGCCTGCTTGATCGATTCGTTGCTCGCCATCTGCATCAATACGGGCGGCGCGATGCGCCACTCGCGAAACAGCGCGTCCATCGTCTGACGGCTGCCCGAGCCCGGCTCGCGAATGATGAACGGCTCGCGCGCCAGCTCCGCGATGCCGACCTCCGGCTCGCTCGCGAGCGGATGCTGGGCCGAGGCGATGATGCCGAGCGGATGATGCGCGAACGACTCGGCGCGCGTATCGAGCTCCCGCGGCGGGCGCCCCATGATCGCGAGATCGAGCTCGTTGCGATGGAGCGCATCGACGAGATCTTGACGATTGCCTTCCAGCAGCCGCGGCTGCACGCCCGGATGCTCCCGCATGAACGACGCAAGCAGATGCGGCACGAAGTACTTCGCCGTCGTGAGCATGCCAAGCTGCAGGATGCCTGTCTGCACCTTCGTGAGCTTGGCGATCAGGTTCTCCGCTTCGCGCAGCGCACCGAGCACGCGTTGCACGTACACGAGAAAGTACTCGCCTGTCAGGGTGAGGCTGACGCTGCCGCCGGTGCGATCGAACAGCGGCAGGCGAATCGCGGCCTCGAGCTGCTTGATCTGCATCGAGACCGCGGGCGCCGTGAGGTGCAGGTCCTCCGCCGCGCGCGCGAAGCTCGAGCGGCGCGCGACCGCAGCAAACACCTGGAGCTGTCGGATCGTCACGGCGAGCATAAGCAAACCTTGAACGCGGCGATAAAGAATCGTGACTTCACGTTAACGTAGCCCTTCGCCACTCTGTGCTCAACCCGGAAAGCAGAGGTGAGCCCGATGAGCACGGTGATGAAGGCGACCGATCAACGACAGACGCGAGGACGTTACGACGCGGGCGTTTTGAAGTACCGCGAGATGGGTTACTGGCAGCCGGACTACGTGCCGAAGGACACGGACGTGATTTCGCTGTTCCGCATCACGCCGCAGGAAGGCGTCGAGCCCGAGGAAGCCGCCGCGGCCGTCGCCGGTGAATCATCGACCGCGACCTGGACCGTCGTCTGGACCGATCGCCTGACGGCCTGCGAGCTGTACCGTGCCAAGGCGTACCGCGTCGACCCGGTGCCGAACACCGGACCGGGAACGCGCATCGAGCAGCAATATTTCGCGTACATCGCCTACGAGCTCGACCTGTTCGAGGAAGGCTCGATCGCCAATCTCACTGCCTCGATCATCGGCAACGTCTTCGGCTTCAAGCCGCTCAAGGCCCTGCGGCTCGAAGACATGCGCATCCCGGTTGCGTACGTCAAAACCTTCCAAGGCCCGGCCACCGGCATCGTCGTGGAGCGCGAGCGCCTGGACAAGTTCGGCCGGCCGCTGCTCGGCGCGACGACGAAGCCGAAGCTCGGCCTGTCCGGCCGCAATTACGGACGCGTCGTGTACGAGGCCTTGCGCGGCGGCCTCGATTTCGTGAAGGACGACGAGAACATCAATTCGCAGCCGTTCATGCATTGGCGCGATCGCTACCTGTTCGTCATGGAAGCGGTGAATCGCGCGACCGCCGCGACAGGCGAAGTGAAAGGCCACTACCTCAACGTGACCGCGGCGACGATGGAAGACATGTACGAGCGCGCCGAGTTCGCGAAGGAGCTCGGCAGCATCATCGTGATGATCGATCTCGTGATCGGCTACACCGCGATCCAAAGCATGGCGAAATGGGCGCGGCGCAACGACATGGTGCTGCATCTGCATCGCGCCGGTCACGGCACCTACACGCGGCAGAAGTCTCATGGCGTCGCGTTCCGCGTCATCTCGAAGTGGATGCGACTCGCGGGCGTCGATCACATCCACGCCGGCACGGTCGTCGGCAAGCTGGAGGGCGATCCGTCCGTCATTGCCGGCATCTACGACACGCTGCGCGAGCCGCTCACGCCCGCGAACCTCCAGCACGGGCTCTTCTTCGATCAAGACTGGGCGGGTCTGCGCAAGGTGATGCCGGTCGCCTCCGGCGGCATTCACGCGGGGCAGATGCACCAACTGCTCACTTACCTCGGCGAGGACGTCGTGCTGCAGTTCGGCGGCGGCACGATCGGGCACCCGCACGGCATCGAGGCCGGCGCAACCGCGAACCGCGTCGCGCTCGAGGCCATCGTGCAGGCACGCAACGAGGGCGTCGATATCTGGAACGAAGGGCCGGACGTGCTGCAGAAGGCCGCGCGCTGGTGCACACCGCTCAAGGCCGCGCTCGATACCTGGAAGGACGTCACGTTCAACTACACCGCGACCGACACCGTCGATTTCGTTCCGACCGCGACGGCGGCGGTCTGAGTCGTCGCGAACTTCGCGAGGAGCGGGCAATGCACATCACTCAAGGCACGTTTTCCTTTCTCCCCGAGCTGTCGGATGCGCAAATCACCGCGCAGATCGACTATGCGCTGCGGCAAGGCTGGGCCTTGTCGGTCGAGTACACGGACGATCCGCATCCGCGGAACACATATTGGGAAATGTGGGGCTTGCCGATGTTCGACATCCGCGATGCCGCCGGCGTGCTCTACGAGATGAATGCGTGCCGCAAGGCGTTCCCGGACCGCTACATCCGCGTGAACGCGTTCGATGCCACGCGCGGCTTCGAGACGGTGCGGCTGTCCTTCATCGTCAATCGACCGCCGCGCGAGCCGCATTTCGAGCTGACACGAACCGAAGGCCCCGGCCGCCTCGTCCGCTATTCGATGCGCACGCGTCCACATCGGGAGGGAACGCCCGGATGAGCGCAGTCCACCCACCCTTCGAGCAGCGCCCCGACGGCACGCGTGAGCCGTCACCGACCAGCGTCGATCTGCAAGCGCTGCTCGCGGACACGCACGTCAGCGAGGTGATCGAGCAGCTGGACACCGAGCTCGTCGGCCTCGCGCCCGTGAAGCAGCGCGTGCGCGAGATCGCCGCCTTCCTGCTCGTCTCGAAGGCGCGCGCGCAGATGGGGATCGAATCCGAGCTGCCGAGCATGCACATGTGCTTCACCGGCAATCCCGGCACCGGCAAGACGACCGTAGCGGCGCGGATGGCCGATATCTTGCAAAGACTCGGCTGCGTGCGCCGCAACTCGCTCGTCACCGTGACGCGCGACGATCTGGTCGGCCAGTACATCGGACACACGGCACCGAAAACGCGCGAGGTGCTGAAACGCGCGATGGGAGGAGTCTTGTTCATCGACGAGGCGTATTACCTGTATCGACCCGAGAACGAGCGCGACTACGGCCAGGAGGCGATCGAGATCCTCCTGCAGGTGATGGAGTCGAACCGCGCCGACCTCGTCGTCGTTCTCGCCGGCTACAAGGAGCGCATGGACACGTTCTTTCGCGCGAACGCCGGCATCCATTCGCGCATCGCGCACCATATCGAGTTTCCGGACTTCTCCGTCGAGGAGCTGCTGCAGATCGCCGAGCTGATGGCATCCGGCATGCATTACCGATTCGACGCGGCCAGCCTCGCGACGCTGCGCGACTATGTGCAGCGCCGCATCCACCAGCCGAACTTCGCGAACGCGCGCTCGATCAGGAATGCCCTGGATCGCGCCCGCCTGCGGCAGGCGAATCGGCTGTTCGCACGCGGCGCGCGCGCGTCGGTCGACGATCTCACGCTGATCGCGACCGACGACATTTCATCATCGCGCGTCTTTCAGAAGACGGCGGAAGACGCGCCCATGACCGAATGATGAACCGGCGCCGAGCGATGGGCGGTGCGCCCCCGCTCGGACCTGCTGAAGGAGATCCCCATGCGCTTGTACTCCGGGCGAACGACGCTGTCGAAATTCCTGATCGAGCATTGCCACACCGAGCAGCGCGAGCTCGCGGCCTTGTTGATCGACGTCGCCGCGGCGGTCAAGGCGATCTCGTCGGTCGCCGGCAAGGGCGTCCTCGGCGGCGGTCACGGCATCATCGGCGGCACGAACGTACACGGCGACGAGCAGCATGGCCTCAACGTGCTCGCGAACGAGCTGTTCATCGACCAGTGCGCCTGGAGCGGCCTCGTCGCGGGAATGATCTCGGAGGAAGACGAAACGCCGATCGCGGTGCAGGGCGAGATCCGGCCCGGCAATCATCTGCTCGCGTTCGATCCGCTCGACGGCGCGTCGAACATCGAGGTGAACGTCTCGGTCGGCACGATCTTCTCCGTGCTGAGGTACGAAGGCAGCGGCGCGCCCGACGCGAGCGACTTTCTCCAGCCAGGCTCGCGGCAGGTCGCCGCTGGGTATGCGCTGTACGGACCGAGCACGATGCTGGTGTTGACGATCGGCAGGGGCACGCACGGCTTCACGCTCGATCGCGAGATCGGCAATTTCATTCTGACGCATCCCAACCTCACGATCGCGCCGGAGGCCTGCGAGTTCGCGATCAACACCAGCAACGAGCGCTTCTGGGAGTCGCCGATCAAGCGCTACGTCAGCGAATGCAAGGCGGGTGCGACCGGCATTCGCGCGCGCGACTTCAACATGCGTTGGATCGCCTCCATGGTCGCGGACGTTCATCGCATCCTGCTGCGCGGCGGCGTGTACATGTATCCGCACGACACGAAGGATCCGCAGCGGGCCGGCCGCTTGCGCCTGCTGTATGAAGCAAACCCGGTCGCGTTCCTGGTCGAGCAGGCGGGCGGCGCCGCATCGACCGGACAGGGACGCATCATGGACGTCGCGCCCGAGGACCTGCATCAGCGCGTGCCGTTGATCTTCGGCTCGCGTCACGAGATCGAGCGCATCGAGCGGTACCACGCCGAGTTCGCTGCCGGCACCGACAAGCCGTACTACTCGCCGCTATTCGTGGAGCGTTCGCTGCTCCGCATCGACGTTTGAGCGGCGAGCAGAGGAGAACCGCATGTCCGCCAAGCATCCGATCGTCGCGGTGACCGGCTCCTCGGGCGCCGGCACGACCACCGTCATGCGCAGCTTCGAGCACATCTTTCGCCGCGAGCACCTCAAGGCCGCCGTCATCGAAGGCGACGCCTTCCATCGCTTCGACCGCGGCGGCATGCGCGCCGCGATGAAGGAGTACGAGGCGCGCGGCGAGCGCGACTTCAGCCACTTCGGTCCCGAGGCGAACCTGCTAGACGAGCTGGCCGCGTCGTTCCAGCAATACGGCGAGACGGGGCGCTGCCGCACGCGCCAGTATCTGCACGATGCCGGCGAAGCGACGCCGTTCGCTCAGGACCCCGGCACGTTCACGCCGTGGACCGACACCGATCCAGACACGGACATGCTGTTCTACGAGGGTCTTCACGGCGCATACGTGAGCGAGACGACAAACGTCGCGCGTAACGTCGATCTGCTGATCGGTGTCGTGCCGATCATCAATCTCGAATGGATTCAGAAGCTGCACCGCGACAAGTCCGCACGCGGCTACTCGCAGGAGGCGGTCGTCGACGTGATCCTGCGACGCATGCCGGATTACGTGCGCTACATCTGCCCGCAATTCTCGCGCACGCATGTGAACTTCCAGCGCGTGCCGACGGTTGACACGAGCAATCCCTTCATCGCCCGCGACATCCCCTCCTCCGACGAAAGCATGGTGATCATCCGCTTCACCGATCCGCACGGCATCGACTTCCAGTATCTGCTGTCGATGCTGCAGGGGTCCTGGATGACGCGCCCGAACAGCATCTGCGCGCCCGGCAGCAAGATGGGCCTCGCGCTGCAGCTGATCCTCACGCCGATGATCTTGCGGCTGAAGGACATCAAACGACGTGCATGAGGACGAGCCACATGAACGAAGCGCGACGACGTTACAAGGCGAATGCATTGCGCGTGTTGGCGGCCGACGCGGTCGAGGCCGCGAACTCCGGTCATCCCGGCGCGCCGCTGGGCATGGCCGACATCGCCGAGGTCCTGTGGTCGAGCTACTTGAAGCACGACCCCGCCGATCCGCAGTGGCCCGACCGCGACCGGTTCGTACTGTCGAACGGTCACGCTTCGATGCTGTTGTACGCGCTGTTGCATCTGACGGGTTACGACGTGCCGCTCGGCGAGTTGCGGCACTTTCGTCAATTGCATTCGCGCACGCCCGGGCACCCTGAAAAAGGCGTCACGCCCGGTGTCGAGACGACGACCGGTCCGCTCGGCCAGGGCCTCGCGAACGCGGTCGGCATGGCGTTCGCGGAGAAGCTGCTCGCGGCGCAATACAATCGGCCCGATCACCCGATCGTCGACCATCACACGTACGTGTTCCTGGGCGACGGCTGCCTGATGGAAGGACTGAGTCACGAGGCGTGCAGCCTGGCAGGGACGCTGCGCCTGGCGAAGCTGATCGCGTTCTACGACGACAATGGCATTTCGATCGATGGCCCGGTCGACGAATGGTTCACGGACGACACGCCAGCGCGCTTTCGCGCCTACGGCTGGCACGTGATCCCGGACGTCGACGGCCATGACAGCCGGGCGATCGACGCCGCGATCGCCAATGCTCGACAGCAGGCGCGGCGCGCCGATGGCCGCCCGTCCCTCATCTGCTGCAAAACGGTCATCGGCAAGGGTGCGCCCGGCAAAGCCGGGACGCACGATGTGCACGGCTCACCCCTAGGAGCCGCGGAGTGTGCCGCGCTGCGCGCAGCGCTCGACTGGCCGCATCCGCCATTCCTGATCCCGGACGACGTGCGCGCCGCGTGGAATGCGCGTACGCGCGGCGCAGCCGTGCATACCGAATGGAACGAGCGCATGGCGCGCTATCGCAAGCGATTCCCGCTGCTCGCGGCCGAGCTCGAGCGGCGCATGCGCGGCGAGCTGCCGTCGAACCACGCGGACGCCGTGCTGCGCGCCGCGCAGGAACTCGCGACGGTCAGCGGCGCCGTCGCGACCCGCAAGGCTTCGCAACTCGTGGTCGATCTGCTCGCGCCGGGGCTGCCGGAAATGTTCGGCGGCTCCGCCGATCTCACGGCATCGAACCTCACGAACTTCAAAGGCTGCGTGAACGCGGGCCGCGATCGAGTTGGCAATCACTTTCGCTACGGCGTACGCGAGTTCGGCATGGCCGCGATCATGAACGGCATGAGCCTGCATGGCGGCTTCATTCCATACGGCGGCACGTTTCTCACGTTCAGCGACTACAGCCGCAATGCCTTGCGTATGGCCGCGCTGATGAAGCAGCGCGTCATTCATGTGTTCACGCACGATTCGATCGGCCTCGGCGAGGACGGCCCGACACACCAACCGGTCGAGCACGCGCCCGCGTTGCGCCTGATTCCGAATCTGGAAGTCTGGCGCCCCGCCGACATGCTCGAGACGCTCGGCGCGTGGGAGGCCGCGATCGAGCAGCGCACCGGACCGACGGCCTTGCTGCTGTCGCGCCAGAGCGTGCCGAATCGGGCGCGCCATCCGGCCGATCTGATGCTGATCCGGCGTGGCGGCTATGTCGTGCACGAGTCCCCCGACGCCTGCGCGACGCTGCTCGCGACCGGCTCCGAGCTGCAGCTCGCGATCGAGGCGCAACAACACCTCGCGGCGCAGGGACTCGACGTGCGCGTCGTGTCGATGCCGTGCACGAGCCGGTTCGATCGGCAGAGTGAGTCGTATCGCGACACGGTGCTGCCGCCCGCGCTGCCGATCGTCGCGATCGAAGCGGCGCAACCCGATCTGTGGCGCAAGTACGTCGGCAAGGAGGGCGCCATCGTCGGCATCACGACGTTCGGCGAATCGGCGCCCGGCCCCGCCGTCTACGAGCACTTCGGCCTGACCGCGCCGGGCATCGCGAGGGTCGCCGCGGAGCTCATCCTCGGCACCCAGCAGCAGCGCGTGCGCAACGAGTGCGCCGCATGACCACGGCAGAACAACGCCCGATACCGCGGCGCACGCGCCGTCGGCACCGGACGTTGTTCAGTTCTCCCCGGTGAAGTTGTCGTCGAGTGATCCGCCGAGATGCGCGTCGCGCGTGCGCCGGCGCCCGGATTCGCGGGAGCCAGCGCGCGTCGAGCGGATGAAGGCTAGGCTGCCAAGACGCCCTTGGCCTTCGCGGTGTGCGTCGCGATCAGGTCCATGAGCGGCGGCGATAGGCAGTCGTACGGCTCGAGCCGCAGCTCTCGCAAGCGCGCGCGTACGGCACCCATCTGATCCGGCGGCTCGCCGGACTCGATGATAGAGGAGACGAACGCCGCGAATTCCGGCGCCGCCCAACCTTGCTGTTCCGCCAGCTCGACATGCACGAAGTCGAAGCCGTAAAACGGGTGGTTCTTGTCCTCGATACGGCCGTACATGTGCACGCCGCAGCCCGTGCAGGCATGGCGCTGTATCGCCGCCTTCGGGTCCACGACCTTGAGCTTCTGCGCATTCTCGATCACTTCGAGCTTGTCGCGCGGGATCACCGCGACCAGCGAGAACAGCGAGCCCTCCGGCTTCCAGCATTTCGTGCAGCCGCATACGTGATTGAACGCGACGTCGCCTTTCAGGCGCACCTTGACCTTGTTCTCCGCGCAGTGGCACACGAGCGTGCCGCCCGCGAAGTTCGGCGTGCCGGCCTTCACGCCGTCGTCGACCAATGGATGAATCGCTATTGCGCTCATGTTCGTCTCCCACTGATTCCTGCTGATGACCCTGCCGAGGCCCTCGCCTGGCTGCTTCAATCGAACAAGCACACGCTGCGAATCGACTCGCCGCGATGCATGAGGTCGAACGCGTCGTTGATTTTCGCGATCGGCAGCTCGTGCGTGATCAGCTCGTCGATCTTGATCTTGCCGTCCATGTACCAGTCGACGATCTTCGGCACGTCCGTGCGGCCCCGTGCGCCGCCGAACGCGGTGCCCTTCCACACGCGGCCGGTCACGAGCTGGAACGGTCGCGTCCTGATCTCCTGGCCCGCGCCTGCGACGCCGATGATCACCGAGACGCCCCAGCCGCGATGGCAGCACTCGAGCGCCTGGCGCATGAGGTCGACGTTGCCGACGCACTCGAAGCTGTAGTCCGCGCCGCCATCGGTGACGCTCACGAGATGCGCGATGAGATCGCCGCCGACCTCCTTCGGATTGACGAAATGCGTCATGCCGAAGCTCTCCGCGAGCTCCTTGCGGCGCGGGTTGATGTCGACGCCGACGATCTTGTTCGCGCCCGCGAGCTGCGCCCCCTGGATCACGTTGAGCCCGATACCGCCGAGGCCGAACACGACGACGTTCGAGCCCACCTCGATCCTGGCGGTATTGATCACGGCGCCGATGCCGGTCGTGACGCCGCAGCCGATGTAGCAGACCTTGTCGAACGGCGCGTCTTCGCGGATTTTCGCGACCGCGATCTCGGGCAGAACGGTGAAGTTCGAGAACGTCGAGCAACCCATGTAGTGATGCAGCATCTGTTTGCCGATCGAGAAGCGGCTCGTGCCGTCGGGCATCACGCCCTTGCCTTGCGTCGTGCGGATGGCGGTGCAGAGATTCGTCTTGCGCGACAAGCACGATTTGCACTGCCGGCACTCTGGCGTGTAGAGCGGAATGACGTGATCGCCCTTGCGCACGGAGGTCACGCCCGGTCCGACGTCGACGACGATGCCGGCGCCTTCGTGGCCGAGGATCACCGGGAACAATCCTTCGGGATCCGCGCCGGAGCGCGTGAACTCATCGGTGTGACAGATGCCGGTCGCCTTGATCTCGACGAGCACTTCACCGGCACGCGGTCCGTCGAGGTCGACGGTCGTGACTTCGAGAGGCTTGCCCGCCTCGAAAGCCACTGCAGCTGTTGTCTTCATCGTCGGTCTCCCGCGCTCGCGCGCAAAGTCTGTGCGCCGCCGTCAGTCCGGGCGATTGGGCGGCGGATTCGTCTTGGACGCCGCGCCCTCGCGGGCGGCGTCGCGAGGAGCGATGACGTTGCCGCTCGCGTCGAGCAGCGGCACGCGATAGCTCGCGAGGATGTCGTGCAACTTCTCTCGATGGCCGCTGATCCAGCGGTCGAGCGTGTCCTTCCATTCCTGCTCGCCGAAACGCACACCCATCGCGATCTCATAGTCGAATTTGATCTCGGGATCCGGCGTGAACGGCACGCTGCGCCACGCCGGCTCGCCTTCGTGCCGGCTCGCGAGAAAGCCCGCGATCGGTCCCCAGACGATCGCCATGTCGATCTTGCCGGACGCGAGGTCCTGCTCGATCGTATGCGCGGGACTCTCGGCGGGGTCGCCGCTTTGCGGTGAGTAGACGACTGCGCGCTCGATGAGGCCGTTGCGCAGCAGCCAATCGGCGCCGGGCGAGCGTCCGAACACACCGATGTGCAGCTTCTGCAGCTGCTCCGGCGACAGCTGCCTCAGATCGTCGGCGACGCGCAGCCGCGCGAGATCGGCGCGCGCCGGGAACACGAGCGCGTACGTCGAGCGCATGTACGGCTGGGTCGTCGCTGCCATCTCGAAGCCCTTCGGCACGCCGATGATGACGTCGCATTTGAATCGCTGCGTCGCCTCGTCGCGGCTGCGCAGCGTGTTGCGCACGAAGCCCATGCGCTGCGGGAAGAACGTGAACTCGACGCGGCGCCCAAGGTCCTGCGCGAGCTCGTTCGCGATCTTGTTCTCGTAGCCTTCACCGCGCTCGTTCGACAGCGGCATGTTGCTCGGGTCCGCGCAGACGCGCAGGACGTCGTCGGCTTCCCCCGCCGCGGCCTTGGCGTGCCCCGCGGGCGTGAACCACGCGAGCGCGGCACACACCAGCAGCGCCACCGACGTGCCGACATGCTGCTCGTTACTCATTGAGCGGCGACAGGCGGCCAGGTTGAATCGCGCCATCGGAGCGGCCCTTGAGATAGGCGTACAAACCTTCCCAGTTCTCGTTGACCATCTGGCTCGTCTTGAATGAAGGCATGCCCTTGTCGATCCGCCCTTCCATGACCGTGGTATGGAAGTCCTGCTTCGAGAGCGTCTTCAATGACTCGACGAGGGACGGGCCGACGAGCCCTTCCTGCTCCGCGCCATGGCAGCGCTCGCAGGCAAGCGCCCGCCAGGTCTTCCACCCGTTCAAGGTCTTCGCATCGACCTTGTTGCCCTCCTGAACTTCGTAGAGCTTCGGCTGATCGGCGCTCAGCGTTGCGAACGGCAGCAGGATGCAGAGGAGGCCGATCGCGCGCCGCAACCCCGACGCGGCGGCGTGATGGCATGTCGCCTGCTCGGCGACATGCCACCCTTCACGCGCTCCGTTCATTGGCCAGCCGCAGCCGTTTGCGCCGTGCCGCTGCCGGGCAGCGCGAACACGAACAGCGATCCGCCGAGCGTCGTGTACTTCGCGAGGTCCTTGTAACCGCCGACGGCGCCGAGGCCCGCGGTCGATTCGGTCAGGCCCGCGGCCATGCCGATGCCCGCCCACCCGCCGATGCCCGAGTACACGCCGACGTACTGCTTGCCGTTGTACTGGTACGTAAAGACGTTGCCGATGATTCCGGACGGCACCTTGAACTTCCACAGCTCCTTGCCGTCCTTCGGGTTCACGGCCTTGAGATAGCCCTCGAGCGTCCCGTAGAACACGACGTCGCCCGCGGTCGTCAGTGCACCCGACCACACGGAGAAGCGCTCCGGCTTCGACCATACGATCTTGCCCTGGCCGGGGTCCCACGCGATGAAGTTGCCCATGCCGCCGTGGCTTCCCGGCGTGGGGAACATCGTCAGCGTCGCGCCGACATACGGCTGTCCGGCCGTGTACTCGACCTGGAACGGCTCGTAGGTCATGCACACGTGGTTCGTGGGCACCATGATCAGACCCGACTTGCGGTCATAGCTCGCGGGCTGCTGGTCCTTCGTGCCGAGCGCGGCGGGACAGATGTCCTTCACGTTCACGTCGGGACCCGTCGTTGCCGGTGAGTATTTCTTGTCGACGACCGGACGGCCCGTCTTCATGTCGACTTTCGTCGCCCAGTTCACCGTCGGATCGTATTTCTCGGCGATCAACAGCTCGCCCGTATCACGGTTGAGCGTGTAGCCGAAACCGTTGCGGTCGAAATGCACGAGGGCCGGGACCTTGTTGCCCTTCACGTTGGCATCGATCAATAGCATCTCGTTGACGCCGTCGTAATCCCATTCGTCGTGCGGCGTCATCTGATACGCCCACTTCGCCATGCCGGTATCCAGATCGCGCGCGAAAATCGTCATCGACCATTTGTTGTCGCCTGGCCGCTGCGATGGATTCCAGGTACCCGGATTGCCGGTGCCGTAATAGACGAGATTCAGCTTCGGATCGTAGGCATACCAGCCCCACGTCGTGCCGCCGCCGAGCTTCCACTGCTCGCCCTTCCACGTCTTGACCGACGAGTCCGCGCCGATCGGCGCCATCTTGCCGTTCGTCCAGGTCATCGTCTTCTGCGGATCGACGAGCAGGTCCTTGTCCGGCCCGGTGCTCCAGGCCGTCCACAGCTTCTTGCCCGTCTTGACGTCGTACGCGATCAGCCGCCCGCGCACGCCGAACTCACCGCCCGAGATGCCGGTGATGACCTTGTCCTTGAAAACGTGCGGCGCGTTCGTGTTCGTCTCGCCGATCTTCGGATCACCGTTCTTGGCCGTCCACAGGACCTTGCCCGTGTTCATATCCAGCGCGACCAGCGTGGTGTCGGCCTGCTGCAGGAAAATCTTGCCGTCGCCGTACGCGAGGCCTCGATTCACCGTATCGCAGCACATCACCGGAACGACATCGGCGTTCTGCTTCGGCTCGTACTTCCACTTGAACGACTGGTCCTTGAGATTGACGGCGTAGACGTTGTTGGGGAATGGCGTGTGGACGTACATCGTGTCGCCGATCACCAGCGGCGAACCCTCATGGCCGCGCAGCACGCCCGTTGATAACGTCCATGCGACCTGCAGCTGGCCGACATTCGACGCATTGATTTCCTTGAGGTCGCTGTAGCGATGATTCGCGTAGTCGCCGGCCTGAGCCGCCCAGTTCGACGATTTGCTCATGGCCTGCTCGAGATCCGTCGCCGCGGCCCCGCTCATGGCGGCGGTCGTCGCCGATACCGCAACGCCGACGAGTAAGGAGCGAGTGTGATGTTTCATGTTCAATCTCCCGAACAGCTCGAAACCAAGCCCAATGGTTCGACGTCGTGCATGCCGCGCTGGCGCGATCACATCGGGCCGCCGGCAGACATAGACGCGTGTACCCAATTGACAATGCAACGGCCGTGCCATTTCAAAACGCCCGCTCGACTCGCCGCCGCTGCGGTGCTCATCGGCGCTTTCGCGCCGGTGTGCGGCGCCCCACCCGCGCACGACTTCCCGACGCAGGCGCGCGTGGAGTACGTGAACGACTGCATGGCCCGGCACGGAGGACAACTGTCACAGGTGTACCAGTGCTCATGTGTCATCGACCGCATCGCTGACACGCTCAGTTACGACGACTTCGTGGAAGCCGGGACGTTCGCGAAATACTCCTCGCTCGCGGGCGAGGCGGCCGGAATCTTCCGGGATTCGGATGAGGCGAAGTCGAAGGCGAAGATGTATCGCGAGCTCGAAGCACGCTCGCTGCGCGAGTGCGGCCTTACGCCGAAGACATGATCATTACCGGGTCGCCGCGGGAGCGGGCCCGAGCGCCACTCCCCATGGCGATCGCCCGACAGCGATCGTGTCGATCGTGCGCAGCGTCGACGTGTCGACGATGCTGACGTCGTTGGAGGGACCGTTCGCCGTGTAGAGCAGCCTGCCGTCCGGCGAGAGCGCCATACCCCAAGGCCGCTGCCCGACGCGCACTTCCGTCACGAGCTTCACTTCTCCCGTGGGCGGAATATCGACGACCGCGACGGTGCCGCCACGGCCCGTGCTCAGATACAGGCGATCGCGCTTCGGATCGACGATGACGGCCATCGGCCGCGCATCCTTGCGCAACTGCAGCACGCGCTCCGCCGGTTCGTCCCGCTCCACCGCGAATCGCCACAAGGAGCTGTCGAGCTCGCCCGACACGTAGGCCGTGCTGCTATCGGCCGTGAACGCGATGTCGCGCGGTCGTTGCCCCACTTCCACCGAACGGACCACCTGCAGCGTCCGGGTGTCGATCACGGCGACGGCATGGTTCGATTCGCTCGCGACCAGAACCCAGCGCCCGTTCGGCGTCACCGCGACGCCCTCCGGCTCCTGTCCGACGGCGACGCTCGCAACGACCTTGCCGCTCGCGACATCGACGACGGACATCCTCCCGGCATCCTCGTTCGAAACGAACAGACGTGCGCCGTCCGCGCTCAACGCGAACTGCTCGGGATCGGAGCCAGCGGCGAGCACCTTCACGATCCGGCGCGACGCCGTGTCGACGACCGCGATGCCGTCCGCGTCGAGATCGCGCTCGAGCTTCGCGCACTCCTCGTCCGGCACCGTCGGCGGGCATTTCGGCAAGCCGCTCACCGCGACGAACAAGCGGCCCGCCGCGTCGACCTTCAGCCCGCGCGGGCGCTTGCCGACATCGATCGTTGCGACGACGGCCTCGCGTTGCGTGTCCAGCACGGAAATGCTGTCGCCATCCTCGTTCGACACGTACGCGCGCTCGGCCTCCGCCGGCGCTGCGAGCGCACCGAGCGCGCACGCGAACAGACCGAGACACCGTGTGCGATGAACCGACGCCGGCCGCGACTTCATCGTCTCTCGTTCAGAACGACAGATACGCGCCGACGTTGTAGTTATTGCTGTCGTTCCTCGTCCTGTCGTGGGCCTCCGCCCGCGTGTCCGTGTACTCGGCGAGCAGCGTGAGGTTCTTCGTGAGCGAGTAGTACACGCCTCCGGTGTATTTCTTGTTCGTCTTCACCAGATCCGACGCCGGCTCGCCAGACGTCAGATCGAGATTGCTCTCCCCGTAATTCACACCCAGCTTGACGTCGCCAAATTTGTAGGTCACTTGCGCGAGGAAGCCGTCCGAGTCGCGCTCCCGGCCGAGGACATCGGCGGCGAAGAGGAACAGCGCCGTCGTGCCAACGCCACTGCCCTTGTAATACCAGCCCAGGATCTCGAGGCCGCCGAAGCTCACCCTGCCGCCGACATCGAAGCCGTCGCTGTCGAAGCCGCCTAGGTTCGTAGTGCCATGGTGCTTCTGCCTCATGTAGCTCGCGGAGAGATAGACCGGACCTTTCGTGAATGCGATTTTGGCCTGATACCCTGGCGAACTCTCCGGCACAGGCGGAACATCCTGGAGCGGCTCGAGTGGATCGAAGATGCCGATGGTGATCTTGAAGCCCGCGAGATTCGGGGTCGTGTAGTTGATCTGCGCGAGCCAGTCCGCATAGATATAGCCGAGGCCGATCGAGCCAAGCGCGGTATTCGCAGGCGTCGCGTAGTTGCCGTTGGCCCCGCCGACGCCAGGCAGCGTCATGTCGTTCAAGATCACGTCACCTTGGAACAGACCCAGGTCGCGGCCCAACTTGAACTCTCCCATGTGATCGTTCCCGAACGTCAGGAACACTTGGCGCATGTCGATGGCGGTCGTGCCGAGCGCCGTATTCAGCAGAGTCGCGCCCTGTTGCAGATTCGGACTGCCATCGTTCGTGCTGATGCCGGGGTAGAAGCCGAACGTCACGCCGATGTCGAGACCCCTTTGTGTCGTGGAGGCCCCGATCGCCAGTGCCGCGGGCAACAGTCCATTGCTGACCGCCGACGAATGGTCCTCGCCACCCGCACCGCGACAAGCGAGACCGCCGACGACAGGCGGCGTCGTCTCGGCTTCGCAATTCGCGCCGATGTAGTGAACGTTGACATTGCCATTGGCCGTGAACTTCCAGTCACCCGCCGCTATCTCTACCGCGCGCGCCGGCGTTGCCAAGACAACCGTCGTGAGCAAGAGCCCGCACGCAGCGTGCTTCACCGCAACTTCGGATCCGCATCGCCGCATCGTTGTTCTCGGCATGACACTGCTCCTTGCTCGCATTTGAAGGGTGGTCGGATCTAGCAAGGCGTATGCCAGTAATCGCGGTAGGTGCGTGACTACGCGCGACCCGCCGTCGCCTTCAGCTTCGCTTCTTGGTGTGAGCGAATGACCAGCTATTGAGCACCCTCACGTGTAATGCGTATGACAGTGAGACATGACAATGTGACACAGTGAGACAGCGACACAGGGACGCCTCGCATATGAGCCATCGTCAATGGGGCAAAGATGGACTCGACTGTGATGCAACATGCGGCCGACGTGCTCGAGTTCGTGAACGGCCGAACCGAACGCTCCGAGCGGCGCGTCGTCGACTTGAATCCCGCGATCGCCATCTCATGGCGGCGCTGCGCGATCGACTACTCGATCGATCCTGCTCGCATCTCCACACCCACGATCCTCGACGCGCATTCGCTCGCGCATCGCTGCGAGCGGTATTCGGATCTCGTGCAGATCGCCTCCGCGGAGGTCGACTGGCTCTACGATTACGTCGCGGAATCCGGCTATGCACTGGTGCTCACTGATGCGAGCGGCATCATCCTCTACGAGCGCACCGACGCAACGCTCATCGATACGTTCCGCGGTGCCGGACTCATGCGCGGCGCCGATTGGAGCGAACGCTGCGAAGGCACGAACGGCATCGGCACATGCATCGCCGAAAAACGCGCGGTGATCGTGCATCGCGGCGAGCACTTCCGTTCCTGTCATATCGGTTTGTCCTGCTCGGGCGCACCGATTCGCGACCCATCGGGCGCGCTCGTCGCCGTACTGGACGCCTCCACCTTGAACGTGCAGCACACACGCGCCGGCGTCGCGCACACCATGGCGCTCGTCAAGTTGTCGGCGCGACTGATCGAGAAGCACCTCTTCCTGCATCACTTCCGCGATGGGATCGTTTTTCGTTTTCACGCGCGGCCGGAGTTCGTCAATCTGCAGCACGACGGCGCGATCGCGCTGGCGCCGGACGCCACGATCATCGCGGTCGACGAGACGGCCATGCAGCTCCTGCGCGCGGGCAACCGAGCCGAACTGATCGGCCGGCCGCTCGACGCGATCTTCGACGTCAAGCCCGCGGAGCTCGTCGACCCGCCGCATCGAGAGCGAGGCAGCTTGCATCCAGTGCGCGACGTCGCGATGGGCCGGCGCTTCTTCGCAAGCCTCGATCACGGCGCGCCGCGCGTGCGCTCGCCGCTGACCCACGTTTCGACACCGCCCATGCAAGTGATGCAAGTCGAACCACGAGCGAGCCGCGGCGCCTCGCTGACGCTCGAGGAACTCGCGGGAGAGGACCCGCAGATGCTGCGCAATGTTCGCAGCGCGCATCGCATCGCGAAGTCGCGCGTTCCCGTCATGATTCAAGGACCGACCGGCGCGGGCAAGGAAGTCTTCGCGCGCGCGCTGCATTCGGCGAGCGATCGTGCGGCACAACCCTTCGTCGCGCTCAATTGCGCCGCGATCCCGGAATCGCTGATCGAGAGCGAGCTGTTCGGCTATCGATCGGGCGCATTCACGGGCGCGCGCAAGGAAGGCATGAAGGGCAAGGTGCTGCAATCCTCCGGAGGCACGCTGTTCCTCGACGAGATCGGCGACATGCCGCTGCCGCTGCAGACGCGACTGCTGCGCGTACTCGAGGAGCAGGAGGTCGTACCGCTCGGCACCGAGACGCCCGTCAAGGTCGACCTGCACGTCATCAGCGCGTCACATCGCAATCTGCGCTCCATGATCTCGCGCGGCGAATTTCGCGAGGATCTCTACTATCGCCTGAACGGCATCACCCTCGAGTTGCCGCCGCTCGCCGTGCGCACGGACAAGGAGCGGCTGATACGCGAGTTCCTCGCGGCCGAAACCAGCGACGGCCGCCCCGCCGCGATCGAAGTGGCGGCGTTCCAGCGTCTGCTCGCGTACAACTGGCCAGGCAATGTACGCGAGCTGCGCAACGTGATCCGCACGGCTTTGGCCATCTGCGACGGCGGCGTCGTGCGGCTGCGAGACTTGCCTAGCGAGCTGCGCAATCTCGAGACCGACGACACGGACAAGACCGTGGCCGCGAGCACCGCGAGAGAGAGCGTCGCGCCGGTTTCGACGGTGCGCGAAGAGCTGCTTCGGTGCATGCACGAATGCAGTGGAAACATGTCGCTCACCGCGGTTCGGCTCGGCATCAGCCGCAACACGCTGTACCGCCGCTGCAAGAAGCTCGGCATCGCGCTTCCCGGCGCGCACGGCGCCGGAATTTAACGACCCCGCGCTGGCACGCAACCTGCTTCCAATCGTGCAGTCGGTGCCGCAAGGCATTGCCGACCGCGCCGAATCGTGGCGGGCTCATGTCGACAGAAGATGGCGGGTTGTAATCGTGAGGAGCAGGAACAACGGCACTCCGCGAGTACTGATCCGTCTCGCCTCCGGGATCCACTTGCGAGGCGACGAGGCGAGCGATGCCATGCTCGTGCTCGTCTGCCCGGACGGCGAGGTGCAGCTGAACAAGATCGCCGCCGCGATCCTGCGCCTGTGCGACGGATCGCGCGATCGCGCGTCGATCGTCGCGGAGGTCGTGCGCGACACGCACAGCCAGACACGTCCGTCGGAAATCGTCGAATTCCTGAACGCGGCCGTGGCGCGCGGATGGATCAATGAGACATAGCACGCCATAGCGACGCGCGGCGTGCCTCTCGAAGCACCGACGACCTGAGCGCCAATTTCGCTGCGATGCAAGCCGCAGCGCGCTGCGGCGTTTCGCCGCGACGCAAGCCACTTCCATCTGCCCCGTTTCGCCGCGATGCAAGCCCGCGCTCTACTGCTGCGCGCGCGTCTACGCACTTTCATGCGCGCAAGACACTTCGGCACGAATCCTGGATTGCACTACGCAGCTAGCACTTCGTCGTCGTTGCACTATCAACATTTTCTGCTGTGTGTCGGCCGTAATCCCACCGATGCGCAGCAACTTTTTCTGCCATATGTCGAAACAACGAAAAAGATTGCTGTGCCCGGTTCGCCATGATGGCAGCCAGCATCGATGGTGCGGACCGCGCCCTCGCGCCGGGCGTACCGATGCCATGGGTTCAGTCGTCTTCGCGACCTCGACATGCGCTTCGATGTCCTCCGCGCATCGATCACATGCACGGAAATCTCTCGATGGACGACTGTCAACGCGCAGCACCCTCATGTCCGGACTTTCCGGCACATCGCAGTCAAGGAGACAGGGGCATGGTCTCGACAACTCCAATTCAAATGAAGGCGACACTTCCGCAACGCGCCTGGGCGATCGGACACCACTATCGGCGCGAGCTGCATCGTTATCTCCTGCGCCGGTTACGTCGACCTCAGGACCTCGACGATCTGAAGCAGGAGGTGTACATGCGCCTGCTGCGCATGGACCGCATGGAGTGCATTCGCGAGCCGCTCGCGTATCTCTACAGCATCGCCGCGAATGTCGTCGCTGATTTCACGGTCGCGGAGCGACGCCGCCACGACCATGTGACACCGGACAGCGATGTGGTCGACAACTGGGCCGACGACGCTTCACAGGCGCTGCCCGACGATATCGCGGAGCGCACGAGCCTCGAACGCGAGCTCGAGAAGGCGCTCGGACAACTGCCACCGCTGCAAGCCGCGGCGCTGGTGCTGCACTATCAGGAAGGCATGTCGTGCAGCGAGATCGCGCAGCACCTCGGCCTCAGCCCCAAGAGCGTGGACAAGTACCTCACCCGCGCGAAGGCACGCATGCGAATACTGCTATGGAGCGAATAGGGATCTCGCATGGAGCCTCGCGCTCATAGCCTCGATGAGGAATTGTTGATTGCCGAACACGCCGCTGAGTGGCTGCTCCGTGGCCAGACCGCCGATGCTCGCGAGAAGGAGCGGTTGCTCGCCTGGCTGTCGCGGTCCCCGCAACACAGCGGCGAGCTGCTGGCGGCCGCGAGCATGGACCTCGCCATGCGCCACGTCTTCCGGTGCCGGCTCGAACGGATCGACGTCAATCGATTGCTAGCGGCCTCTGGGAACGTTCTGACGCTTCGCGATAGCGATCCGCGGCTGTCGGGCAAGATCGCGAACAAGCGCTCGCGGATACTCGTCGCGGCCAGCCTGGCGTTTGCGGCGACCACCGTTGCGCTCGTGGTAGCGCCCTCGCCCGTGCGCAGCTGGCTCCATGCTTGCGACTGCGGCACGGCGCTCGATGGGCCGCAGGTCGTTGAGCTGGCTGAAGGATCCGCGCTCGCGATCGACGCTGGTTCCGGCGTCCTCGTGATATTCGCGGCAAGCGTGCGCGATGCCGAGACCGCTGGCGCTCGGCCCATGCTCGCAATCGGCACGTCTTCGCCGCGCCCGCTCCGTATGCGCGTGATTGCCGCGGCAAGCGAAGGCCCGGAGCTGAGCCAGCGCCTTGACGCTCAAGCACTTGGAGCGCGACCCAACGCTCTCTCGGCGGCCGGCCGCGTCGGTCAGAGCGCCCTGCCCGCGGTGCTCGACATGCGCGCCATGAACCCGTGGGATCGCACGATCGTCCTGGAGCGGCGCGGCAACGACATTCTCATCCGCTAAGCCCCCCTCCGATTTCCTACACAGCGGCAAAATCACGCCGCCTAGTCCGGGTTGTCGCCGCCAGCCGAGTCATTCGCAGTGACGGACTAGGTACTCAAAGCAAGGTTTTCAGGATCACTCGCTAGGAGCGCATCGGTACACGCTATGAACGCGCCCACGGACAAGTCTCTGGCCGAGCAAGCGGCGGAGTTGCTCAGGCGGCTCGACGACGGGACGCCGCAAGCGCACGTTGAATTCGTGAACTGGCTGCGCGAGTCGCCGGCGCACGTCCGCGAGATGCTGATCGCCATAGCGCTCGAGCACGAGCTTCGCGGCATCTTCACGGTGTGGCGCGCGGACCCTCACCGGCGGCTCGACATCCAGCGGCTGCTGCGCGCAAGAACGAACGTACGCGAGCTCTTCGATTGGACCGCGCCGCCCGACTCGGTTGACATGACGAGCGCGCGCACGTGCGTCACGCAGCGAATGAGCAGCGCGCCGGCCGCGACGAAGCGCAGGCCGTGGTACGTAGGCGCGATCGCTTGCTTCGTGGCGCTGTTCACGGCCGCGACGGCCGCACTCCATGCGACCGCGGACACCGTGATCATCACGCGCGCCGGCGAGTGGCAGACGAAAACCCTGAACGACGGCACGATCGTGCGCGTGGGCCCGCACACGCAGGTCGACGTCCACTACACGAGCGATCGCCTGCATCTGCGACTCGCTCGAGGTGAAGCCCTGTTTCATGTCGCGAACAATCCCGCGCGACCCTTCATCGTCGAGACCGAGCTGGCCTCCGCGACCGCGCTGGGCACGGTGTTCGCCATGAGCATCGACGAACCCGGCCGAGTGCGCGTCACCGTCGAGCAAGGCACCGTCGCAGTCACGTCGTCGAGCGCGACAGGGCGCGGCAGCACGCAGATTGGAGCGGCCTCAATCGCGCTCAAGGCGGGCGATGAGATCGTCGCCACCGGGTCGGGCCTGCTCGCGCTGCGGCAAGTGAACGTGGAGGAAGCGCTGGCCTGGGCGAAGGTGCGCCTCTCGTTCCACGGCGATCCCCTCGCGCGAGTGCTTCAGGAGTTCAACCGGCGCAATGCGCTGCAGCTCAAGGTCGTGGATCAACGCCTGTTGATGCAGCCGGTCACGGGCACCTTCGACGCCTCCGATCCGCAGGCCATCGCCTCGTATCTGGAGCAGCACGGTGCGGTCTACACGCTCGACACGGATGCCGGAATACTCTCGATCGCACCCTACCCGGACCCGATCGCGGCGAACAACCCAGAGACACGAGCGCGGCGATGAATCGGCGCTGACACAGGCGTCCGCGGCCGCCAACGTCGCAAGTTTAGGGCGGGCGGGAGGGAGCGCAGACGTGCTGTACCCCCAGCTCCGTTTGCCTCTCGCCTGCCCTTCTCTAACCGACGAGACATGCTCGGCGACCGCCGCACAGCCCATCGCACGTTCGCTCGCCCGCGATTTCCGATGTAGCGCTTTTATACTGTAGAGCTATGACGCTGTAGTTCTATTGCAGTGCAAGAGCTAGGGTTGCGTCATGAAACGCAACTCACTCCCGGAGCGCATCGGAGCCGCATTGAGGCGGCGTCGCGAAGCCCAGGAGATCAGCCAGGAAGCGTTCGCCGAAGCCGTCGGCATGCACCGGACGTACTACTCCGCGATCGAACGAGGGCGCAAGAACATGCGCCTCGAGACACTGGAGAGGATCTGCGTCGCCCTGCGCTCCCGCATGTGGGAAGTCATCAAGGAAGCGGAGTAGCTTCCGCGCCGGGCGGGATGAGGCGGTGCGCCATCACCCGCCCGCGAGCCCCCCCTCCCTACTCGCAGTAGACCGCGTCATTACCGACGTTCTGCTGCACTGGTTCGGCCACCGTGAACCGCTGCACCGGCACCACGGTCACGAGACACTGCTGATTCGTCGTCAGATCGAACACGTGCCAATAGCGGGTCAATTCCGTTTCGCCCGAGGGCGGCGTGAACACGCGCTGCGTTCCGCCGCTCGTGATCTCCACACGCGCGGGTGATCGCGTCTGTCCGGGATCGAACGTGTTCGAGAAGTTGTGCACGTAGAAGCTGTAGCGGCGATTGCGCGCGAGGCGCGAGAACGTCGTCACTTCCGGGCCGAGGCCCGTCGTATCGTCGACATCCAGCGCAATGTACGGCTGCTCGGTCAATGAGCCCGGGCTCGCATAGAACACGTGCTGATCGGCATTCGCGCCAAGCGTATGCGAGTCCAGATCCAGCGGCCGCTCGCCCCACGTCAGCTTGATGGACAGATTGGTGCTGCTCAGCATCAAGCATGGCGTGACCGCCAGGTTTCCTGTCGAGGTCTGGATGCGCGGAGAGTTGGAGACGGCATTGTCCTTGACGGCCTGCAAGAAGGCAGTACTGCTGGCCTTCATCGGCAGCGTGAAATTGCCGTCCGCATCCGTGAGCGCCGACAGCTTGCTTGCGTACGTCGTGGCCTCGACGGTGACGATCGCTTCCGGAATACGCGCGCCCGAAGCATCCTGCACGCAGCCGGTCACGGCCACCGTCGCGGAATAGAACGCGGCCGCGCTCCAGGTTCCCGCACGCGTGACCGTGCCCTGGTAGTACTGGTTCGGCGCGGCGCCCGCGAGCGTCGCCATCCCCTGTTGCCGCCAGAAGCCCGCCACCGCGTCGTAGTAGAACAGGGAGACGGTCGGCGGCAACGCGCCTCGCGCCGACGCGGGAATCCGCAGGGTAGCGAACTGCCCGCCCGCGAGGTCCAGCGGCGCACCGGCGGTATCCGTGAAGCGCACGTCGAGCGCACCGTAGGTTTCGAACGGCGCGAATGAAACATCCACGTAATTGCCCGGCATCACATCCAGATTGCTGGCGGGCGGTAGCGGCGTCACTTGCGCCGTGACATCACCGGCGGGGGCGCCCCCACCCACGCGCTCGAGACTGCTGGCCGCCAGCACGACTTGCGCCGGAGAGTTCGGCACGGTGAGCGTCACTGGTTGCGCCGTCGCGAACGAATGCGTTGCCGCTACTGGCACCATCGGCACGTTCAACGCCCCATTCGCCATCGCGATGCTGCCGATCACCCGGCCTTGTGGCGCATAGCCTTCGGCAGCGAAATCGACGCGGACGGACGGCGCGCCCGGAAAGCCGCGGAGCATGTATTTGCCGCCGTCGTCGGTCGTCGTGGTCGTCGTCCCCACGCGCGCGGTAGCGCCCGCGACCGCGGTACCCGAGACGGATTCGGTCACTCGTCCCATGACGGTCGGTTCGTCGGTGTCACGGATGAAGACCGTCGTGGTCACGATGTCGCCGAGCGTTGCATGCGTCGGCTCACCCAGCGTCACGATCACCGTCTCGTCGGATTCATCGCCCCAGTCGTCCGTCGCTCCGATATAGATCGTCCCCGACGAGCTGCCGTAGGGGATTCGCAATGGACTGACAGCGCTCGTGTAATCGGCGTTTCGCAGCGCCGTGCCCGTCAAGGTGAATGGAATGACGACGATGCCCGGCGCCGGCGAAGATAATGTGACCTGCACTTCGATCCCGGAGCCTTCGTCGACGGATGAAGAGCTCACCGCGAACGAGGCCGTCGGAATCGGCAGCGGAGGGTTGCCGACCTTGCCGCCATCGCCGCCGCTGCAACCCGCCATCCACCACAGAACGCTCGCGCAGAGGCTTGCGCGAATAAGTGCAGACTTCACTGTCGACTCCCATGTGCCGGTCTATCAAGAGGTCCGCGCACCAACTTCTTGTTGTGATGCTGGTTGTGCGCCGAGGCGGATTCTTACAAACGGCACCCGCGCCGATGTGACTTGCGTCAAGCTTCGCCGGCGTCGTGGCGGCGATTTGCCTTATTGTCGGCCGAACTGTGAGCGATTCCTCGCCTTGATCGAAAAAGGGCGGGCGAGCAGGCGCGAACCGATCACTCGAGGAACGTGAGGATGCCGAGCGTGATCAGGATCGGCTTCAACAGCGGCACGACGAATCGCGATCACGACGATCGGGCATCGGCACACAGGGCGACGCGCGTCGCGCGTCGCCACTGCGCAAGGCCAGTGAGGAGAACTGCGGCTGTCGCCGCTCGCTCAGCTCGCGAGCGAGCGCGCGCGATATCTGGCGACGAAGACGCAGCCTAGAGCGAGCGCGAGCAATGGCAGTGTGGCGGGGGCAGGAATCGTCGCGAAGGCGAAGCCGTAGTTCGCGGAAGCCGCCGTTGCCACGGTTTCACCGGACGTCGTCGCCTCGTTGCGGAGCCACAAGGAAGGATCGCGCAGATAAGGCGATATGGTGAACGCGTATGTGCCCGGCTGGAGGATGGAGCCGCTGTCGAAGAACGTGCTCGTATAGTAATTCTCGAAAGGAAGCCATGCCTGCGCGAAGACACCGAAGGTGCCGGTGTAGAGCACGGGCTCCAACACCTCGAACTGCATGCCGAAGGTACGGAAGCGTGTTTCCGCGAACGCATACGCATCGGCATCGACCGGACCCGACAAGTGCGCGACCGCCATCAAGTCCGCGGTGAAGGAGACATCGAACCGCCGGTCGTCGCCCGCGGCATCGACCTGTTGAAAGATGCCGGTGTACGCGCGGCCGAAACCGCCGCTCGCATTCGGCACGATCAAGCCATAGTCGATATCGCGCACGATGCCTTGCGTGTAGGCATCACCGATCAGATGCTCTCCCGGTCCTGAGCCCGCGCGCACGGCGTTGGTGTAGAGCAAATCGCTGTAGACGAGATCGAGCTGGACAGGAACGGCAGCTGCGACTCCAGAACACATCAGCAGCGCGGACGCTAACAACGACCTCGACATAATGCCTCCCTATGTACTCTCAATGAGGACACCGCAGCCAACGAGTCGCCCTGATGGCGAACGAATCCGTTCGGCCTTTTTTGAAGTTTCGATGCGAGCAAATGTTAATGCAATTGCCCTTACGCGTCATGAAGCGAGTCGCACATGCGATTGCGAAGATGACGACAACAACGATCGCACCGCATGTATGTGCGGCAATGCGAGCGACGCGACACCGTACGGCGTAGAGAAAAGCCGCGCGGCGCCGCTCAGGATTCGCGAAGCGCTGCGGTTGCGATCGACTGCAAGATGTTTGCGCCACTGGAGGAGCAATCAGCGGCTGTTTCGTTTCGGCAAGATGCAGCAAAGCGACGGCAAGAACATGAGCCCAGCTCAATGGCGCTGCACACGTCATGAAGGCGGCGCTTTCCGAGCGCCGAGATGCGCAAGCATTGCCGACAGCTCTTCGGGGCTGATGTAGATGTGCTCGCACACGCGCCCCCACAGCAGCGGCGTTGGCACATTGCGATCACCGCGCTCTTGCTGCAGCGAATGCAGCACGTGCAAGACGATGCGCTGCTTGTGGGTCAGCCCGTCGCGGATATCAGGAAGGTCATCGCTCGTCATCTACTACGCTCGTGTTTGCCACGTGTGATACCGCGTGATCGCGCCAAGGCAAGTGCGATATTGATCCGCGTGAGCGTTCGACTCGCGCGGGCGCCCACACATGTCTCCGGCTTGCGAGTCTAGTCGACAACGATGAGCGGCGCGGCGGAACGTGCGTCGCCGCGTCGCGTTGCAGAGATTACGTCCATCAGCGAAAGGCACGGCACATGAAACCACTCAATCTGATCACACTGATCCTGGCCATCGTTGGCGGGATCAACTGGGGCCTCGTCGGCCTTGCGGACTTCAATCTCGTCGCGGCGCTGTTCGGTGCTCAAACCGGGCTGTCGCGAACCGTCTATATCCTGGTCGGCTTGTCTGCCCTCTATCAGCTGATGCCGCTGACGCGTGCGTTCCAAATCGACGAGCCGCGCGCGGAGGCCGCGCGCCACATATAGTCGCAATCCGCGCGCGATTCGCACTCGCCTCGACAGCGGTTGCGAATCGCGCCGGCCAACGCCAGCGTGCCCGCGCTCGTCGCGGGACTCATGGCAGGTTTGAAAAGAAACCTCGGCCGCTCGCCCTGCCGCTGAAATCGCCCCCGCGTGAGATTGCCTAACGTCGAGCTGGACTCTAGGCTGCCGCGTCGAACACAGGGGGGATGCGATGCGAGCAGTCATCGTCTCGTGCGCCTTCGCGGCGCTCGCGGGTTGCGGCAACAACGACACACAGCAAGTCGACACGAAGACGACAAACGCCGACGCCGCCGGCTCGGCGGCCATCACCACCGAACGCCTCCGGACGAACCAAGAGCCTGGTTCGTGGCTCACGACCGGACGCGGCTATGACGAGCAGCGCTTCAGCCCGCTCGATCAAATCAGCGTCGCCAACGTCAAGGATTTGGGTCTGGCATGGTTTGCCGACATGGACACCGAGCGCGGCCAGGAATCCACGCCGATCATCGTCGACGGCTTCATGTATCTCACGACCGCATGGAGCGTGGTGAAGGCGTTCGACATCCGCACTGGCGAGCAGGTGTGGGAATACGATCCTGGCGTCGCGAAGACGAAGGCCGCCGATGCCTGCTGTGATGTCGTGAATCGCGGCGTCGCCGCGTGGAACGGCAAGATCTACCTCGGCGCGCTGGACGGCCGCCTGATCGCGCTCGACAGCAAGACGGGCAAGGAAGCGTGGTCCGTACAGACGACGGACACGGCGCTCCCCTACACCATCACGGGCGTACCGCGCGTCATCAAAGGCAAGGTCATCATCGGCAATGGCGGCGCGGAGTATCGCGTGCGCGGTTACGTGACGGCCTATGACACCGAGAGCGGTGCGCAGCTGTGGCGTTGGTGGACGGTGCCGGGCGATCCGTCGCAACCGTACGAGCAGCCGGAGCTTGCCGAGGCCGCGAAGACCTGGAAGGGCGATGCGTACTGGAAGATCGGGGGCGGCGGTACGGTCTGGGACGGCATGGCGTACGACGCCGAGCTCGACACCTTGTATATAGGCACGGGCAACGGCAATCCCTGGAACCAGGCCATTCGCTCGCCGGGCGGCGGCGACAATCTATATCTCTCCTCCATCGTCGCACTGGATCCGAACGACGGCCGATACAAATGGCACTACCAGACGACGCCCGGTGAAACGTGGGACTACACCGCGACCCAGCCGATCATGCTTGCCGACCTGCCCTACGCCGATGGCACGCGGCGTGTCGTCATGCAAGCGCCGAAGAACGGCTTCTTTTATGTACTCGATGCGAAGACGGGCAAGCTGCTGTCCGCCGAGAAATTCGGGCCGCTGACGTGGGCGACGCATGTAGACATGACGACGGGCCGGCCCGTCGAAGTGCCGGCGGCCCGCTATGACAAGACCGGCAAGCCGGTGATCGTGTCGCCGGGCGCGCTCGGCATGCACAACTGGCATCCGATGGCCTATCACGCGCGGACCGGCTACGTGTACATCCCCGTGCAGGTTTCGACCGCGGCGTACGCCGGGCCGAAGAAGTTCGAGCTCAACCTGCAGGGCACGAACACCGGCACGGACTTCTCGGGCGGCGCTGCGTTGTTTCAGCAGCCTGGCGCTCCGGTTCGCGGCAATGTCGAGAGCTACCTGCTCGCGTGGGACCCGGTGAAGGCGCAGGAAGTGTGGCGCGTGAAGAATGCGGTCTATGGTTCTTCCGGCGTCCTTGCGACCGCGGGCAATCTCGTGTTCTCGGGCAATCACGACGGCGAGTTCAATGCGTACAACGCGACGACTGGCGAGAAGGTGTGGTCGGCGCCGACGCAGGCGCGCGTGGTAGCGGCCGCATCGACGTATCTCGTCGATGGTGATCAGCACGTGGCGATTCTGGTCGGTGCGCGCGGCTTGCCGGAGGCGGTGAAGCGCACGAATCCGTTGAGCGCGAACAATTCGCGCCTGCTCGTGTTCAAGCGCGGCGGGACGGCATCGTTGCCGGCGGAGATGCCGCCGGCACCCGCCGCTACGCGGCGTATCAAGATCGATCCGCCGCTGCTGACGGCGAGCAACGAAACGGTCTTCGCTGGCGAGCAGGCATACGCGGCGAACTGCGCGGCGTGTCACGGTCCGTTCGCGGTTCCGGGCGCGGGGTCGATCGGCCCGGACTTGCGCTACAGCGGTTTGCTGCCGATCCGGAATGGCTGGAACCCGGTCGTACGTAATGGCGAGCGCGCAACGCGCGGGATGCCGGCCTTCGCGGAAACGCTGAGCGCGGAGACGACGGACGCGATCCTGGCTTACGTCATCAAGCGCGCTAACGATGAGAAGGCTGCGCAGGAGGCGGCTTTGGGTGCTCGGCCTCGCGAGTCGCTGTGATGCGATGTGTTTCGGCGCCGAGCTCGTCCGGGCTTGGCGGGTTCTTGGCCCGGGCGTGCGCACGTCTCGAGCCGGCGCGCGCTCGTGAGTGCGCGGCACTTCGACCGACCGCGCGCTCGTTAGCACTCGGCACTTCGACCGACCGCGCGCGCCCTTCGGGCCCGCAACCGCCTAGGCCAGGGGGTACGGCTTGGCGCCGAGCCCCGCCAGCTCATCACAGCTTCTCTTGGACGTGCCCGCAACATTTGGCCTTCCCGCTCTCATGCCTTCGGCAACCCGCATGAGCGACCCGCCATCCGGATGACGGGAGGGCCTGCTCGACTGAGCCTTTCCCACCACAACCGCAGTTCGCGCCAATCCGTACCCCCTGTCCTCTCGGTTGCGAAAGAGCGCGCTCCAGTTCCCAGTCTGTTCGCGAGCCGCCCTCGCGACGAGCGTGCCTTTTTTAGCAATAGACGCGCATATCGATGCGCGGATGCAAATCGACATGTGAGCGCGTCAATTGATGCATGGGTGTATCGACGAATGAATGCGTACGACGAGTGGATCCGTATCAACGGGTGAGCGTGGATCGAAGTGAGCGTCCGTATCGACGAGTGCATGCATATCGACGAGATCGAAGTGAGCATCCACATCAACGAGCGGCACATATCGACAAAGCGTGTCGTGTGGTCCCGGACACTGCAGCGCGCTCTTCGCAATCGGAGAGGACGGGGTGAGCGTCTTGGCAAACTGCGGTGGTGGTGGGAAAGGCTCAGTCGAGCTGGCCATCCCGTCGTCCGGATGGCGGGTCGCTCATGCGGGTTGCCATTTGCATGAGAGCAGGAAAGCCAGATGTTGCGGGCACGTCCAGAAGAAGCTGAGATGAACTTTCGGGGCTCAGGCCAAGGCGCTCACCCCGGCCTAGGCCGATTGCAGCCCGAAGGGCGCGCGCGGTCGACGAAGTGCAGATGCTTGCGTCACATGGATTGCGTCTTCGACGCCCCGGATGCCGCCGCACGTAAAAGCCGATGAATTGACGCGACAACGAGTCGTGATTTCCTGGCACGTAAATCACCTGAGTACCCTGGCGCGCCGCTCGCAGAATCGTCTGCCCGACGTCGTTATCGGTTTGCGGCCAGGGCCAGCCCTTGCTCAAGCGCCAGCCGTCGAGGATGTCGCCGACGAGATGGAGCGCGTCACCACGGACACGTGGGCGCTACCGCGACAGGCCAATCGGCGGCAGGCTCATCCCGCCGCCTGCCTGCGCTTGCGGGCCGCCCGCGACAACCAATGCTCGAACGTCCGCAGGTTGCCGAGCTCGCCGTGCTCGTCATTCCAGTACTTCATCCACTCCGCGAACGACGGCGGCTCGACCGCCACGAGTCCGCTCGGCGCTTCGGCACGCAACCGTTCGTACAACTGTGTCAGGGGATCCATGCACACCTCCCATTCGATGAGTGAATGCTCGGGGAGCGGCGCTGCAGTAGGATGACGGCCGCGTGTCACACGTGTGACATCGCGCGACCTTCGTCACGAAACATCAAGGGAACCCGCTCATGTTACGCAGCGCACGGATCGTCTGGATCGTTTGGACCGCGATGTTCGCGACCGCAGCGATTGCATCGGAGCAATCGTCCCGTGCGACTCCGACGGAACTGCCGCGCGGCGTCCGCCCAACGCACTACGACATCGCGCTGACACCAAACGCGCAGGCGCTCACGTTCACCGGCCAGGCCGCGATCACCCTGGAAGTGCTGCAGCCGACGACCAGCCTCACATTGCATGCGCTCGATTTACAGATCGCCTCGGCGCGCTTGACGAACGCACGGCGCACGCTGCCCGCACCGCGCATCGACCTCGATCCGCAGCGACAGACGGCGACGTTCACGTTCCCCGCCCAACTCGCGGCCGGAACCTACCGCCTCGCGCTCGAGTACACCGGCAAGATCATGACGAGCCCGACCGGGCTGTTCGCCATCGACTACGACACCTCCGCCGGCAAACGCCGAGCGCTGTATACACAACTCGCGACGGCGGACGCGCGGCGCGTCTTCCCCGGCTGGGACGAGCCGGCGTTCAAGGCGACGTTCTCGCTCGCGGCGACAGTCCCTGCCGAGCAGGTCGCCGTCAGCAACATGCCCATCGCGAACAGGACGCTTCTCGACGGCGGGCGTGCGCTCGTGGCGTTCGAACGCACGCCGCAGATGTCGACGTACCTGCTGTTGTTCGCGCTCGGCGAGTTCGACCGGTTCACCGCGCAGGCCGGTCCGACGGAGGTCGGCATCATCACGCGTCGCGGCGTCGCCGATCAGGGCCGCTTCGCGCTCGACTCCTCCGTGCGCGTCTTGAACGAGATGAACGATTACTTCGGCATGCCCTACCCGCTGCCGAAGCTCGACAACATCGCCGTCCCCTCGACGAGCCAGGCGTTCGCCGCGATGGAGAACTGGGGCGCAATCCTGTCGTTCGAGTTCGCCCTGCTCCTCGATCCGACCATCTCCACGCAAAAGGACAAGCAGAACGTGTTCGAGATCGCCGCGCACGAGATCGCCCACCAATGGTTCGGCAATCTCGTGACGATGCGCTGGTGGGACGATTTGTGGCTGAACGAAAGCTTCGCGTCCTGGCTCGAAGGCCGAACGACGGCGCGCCTGCATCCGGAATGGGATACGACGGTCGCCGCGGTCAACACGCGTGAGTCCGCGATGGACCGCGACTCGCTGCTCAGTACCCATCCGATCGTGCAGCCGATCGAGACGGTGAATGAGGCGAATCAGGCCTTCGACGCGATCACGTACCTGAAGGGCAATGCCGTGCTCGCGATGCTCGAAAGCTACGTCGGCGATGACGCATGGCGCCGCGGCGTGCAGCAGTACATCAAGGCGCACGCGTACGGCAACACCGTCTCCGACGATCTGTGGCGCGCGATCGAAGCCGCATCGCGCGAGCCCGTCGGCGCGATTGCCCGTGACTTCACGTTGCAGCAAGGCGTGCCGTTGATTCGCGTCGAGACGGCCGATTGCCGCGAGGAGCGCACGACGCTCCGGTTGACACAAGCCGAGTTCAGTCGGGATCAGCCGCACAAGGAGCCGCTGCGGTGGCGCGTGCCGGTCATCGCCCAATCCCTGCACGGCGCGGCTGCCGAGCGTGCGCTCGTCACCGGCACGGCGGAGCTGACGCTGCCGACTTGCGCCCCCGTCATCGTCAATGCCGGACAGAGCGGCTATTACCGCACGCTGTATGCGCCCGCGCCGTTCGCCGCGCTGACGCACCGCTTTGCCGAGCTTGCCGCCGTCGATCAGCTCGGCCTGCTGTCCGACAGCTGGGCGCTCGGGCTGACGGGACACCAACCGATCTCGGACTTCTTCGCCCTCACGACCGTCGTACCGCTCGATGCGAATCCGTATGTCTGGGGCAAGGTCGCGCGTACATTCGCGGCCGTCGACGATTACTACGGTGTCGATTCTCCGGCACGTCGACAGCTGCGCGAACGGGCGCTCACGCGGCTCGCGCCAAAGTTCGCGCAGCTCGGTTGGGTGCCGCAGCGCGATGAGCCCGATCCGCTGGGCGTGCTACGCGTCGATCTCATCGACGCGCTGGGCGCGCTCGGTGATCGATCGGTCATCCACGAAGCGCGACGACGCTTCGCGGCGCAGAGCAGCGATTCGAACGCCATGCCCGGCTCGGTGCGAAAAGCGATCATGGGCGTGGTAGCGCGGCATGCCGACGAACCGACGTGGAATCGGCTGCACGCAGCCGCCCGCACGGAGAAGACACCGCTCGTCCGCGCGCAGCTGTACACGCTGCTCGGCGCGCCTGAAGACCCTGCGCTCGCTCGGCGTGCGCTCGAGCTCGCCTTGACACCGGAACCCGGACCAGCGAACAGCCTCGCGATCATCGCGGGCGTCGCGCGCCTGCATGCCGACATGGCGTTCGAGTTCGCACTGGCGCATCTGCCCCAGTTGCACGACATGCTCGACCCGCTCACCCGCGTCAGCTTCGTCCCGTATCTCGCGCGCACGTCCGCCACCGAAGGGACGATCGACAAGGTCGAGGCGTACGCGAAGGAGCATCTGCCGGCGGAGGCGCGACGATCCGCCACGACGGCGGCCGCGAGCATCAAGGATCGTATGCGAGTGCGACGCGAGCGCCTGCCAGAGCTGAATGCCTGGCTCGCGGCCGCGCGCTGATGCGGCCGTCGGCGCCGCCGCGCGGTGGGCATCGCGCGCTGGCTGCCGGCGGCGGAGTGTCAGTCGATAGGTTGTGCCCACGCCGGCGCTGGCGCGGTGAATGTCACGGCCGTCTTCTGCAACGGATGCTCGAAGCGAATCTGCCACGCATGCAGACACAGCGGCGGCGCACCCACCTCGAGCGTCTGCGTCTCGCCCAGGACATTGCCCGCGAGATACGAACGATCGCCGCACACCGGAAAGCCGAGATGCCAGAGATGAACGCGAATCTGATTCGTGCGGCCGGTGAGCGGTCGCGCCTCGAGCAGCGCCGTACCGTCGTCGCAGCGCCGGCGCACCGTGAATTCCGTGCGTGATGCCAGGCCATGCGCGTCGACGCTGCGCGAGCCCGCTTGCCCCGCCGTCGCGCTGATCGGTGCGTCGCAATCGAATTCATCGTGCGGCGGATGGCCTTGCACGCGCACGAGGTACCGCTTCGCCACCTCGCCGCGCGCGAATTGCGGCTGAATCTTGCTCGCGACGAACTGCGTGCGCGCGGCGACGACGACACCCGTCGTGTTCGCATCGAGTCGATGCGCCGGCCGCAGCCGCTGCGGGTGATACAGAGCGTCGAGCACGTATTTCAGCGTATTGCGATGGAAGCGGCCGCCGGCGTGCATCGGCAACGGCGCGGGCTTGTTGAACACGACGATCGATTCGTCCTCGTGCAGCACTTGTACGCGCATGTCGACGTCGGGCTCGACGAGACCGGGAAATTTGTGCTGGTACCGTTCACCGCCGCGCACGATCGTCGTCGCCGCGGCGGGTCGGCCATCGCCGTCGAGCATGAACCCTGCGGCGCACCGCGCCGCCCATTCCTGCGCCGGAACGTGTTTCACGATTCGACACAGCGCATCGAGCAGCGTCATGCCATCGCATTCCGCCGGCATGCTGATCGGACGCAGGTGATCGCGCGCGGCGCTGCCCGGCAGCGGAACGATGATGCGGGTCAGCTGCTCATGCCGCCGCGCGATCATCACTGCCATGTGCTCGGCCGGCGTCTTGAAGCAGTACGGGCAGGACTTGCCCACTTCGAAATGCGGATGCGCCTGGTCCTCGCCGTTGAGCGGCGTGCGGCATTTGAAGCATTGCGTCCAGTCCGCCGGCTGCAAGGCAGGGTCCAACCCCGTGCGCTGATCGAAGACGAAGCACTCGCCGTCGAAGTGCGCACCGCCGCACGTCTCGAAGTATTTCAGGATGCCGCCCTCGAGCTGCAGGACCTGCTGGAACCCGGCGCGTTCCATGAACGGCCCGGCCTTTTCGCAGCGGATGCCGCCGGTGCAGAAGATGACGACCGGCTGCGTCTTCAGGTTCGCGTCCAGCCTGGCGACGGCGTCCGGAAATTCGCGGAACTGCCGGATGCCGATCGGCACGGCGTTCTTGAACGTGCCGACCTTGACCTCGTAATCGTTGCGCGTGTCCAGCAGCGTGATCTTCCGGCCTTCGTCCAGCCAGCGCTTGAGTTCGAGCGGCGCGAGTTTCGGTGAGGCGTGTCGCACCGGATCGATGCCGTCGACGCCGAACGCGATGATCTCCTTCTTGACCCGAACGTGCATGCGCCGAAACGACAACTGCTCCGAGCCGCTGATCTTCGGCTCGAGATCCGCAAGGCCGGGCCAGGAGCGCAGCTCGGTGAGCAGCGCCTGTACGTGCTCCGGCTCGCCAGCGACGAACAGATTGATCCCTTCCGGGCTCAGCAGGATCGAGCCCCGCAAGTTCCAGCGTTTGCAGGTCGCGAGCAGCCGCGAACGGCGCTCCTTGAGATCCGCGAGCGGCACGAACTTATAGGCGGAGATATTCAGATAAGGAGACATGGCCCTTCGCCAGCGACGGCGCGCGGCCGTGCTTCCTCTCGATCAGTCCTCGTCCCAAGCGCTGCCGAAACGCCGTTGCTCCTTCAGCCAGCGCTTGAGTGCCGCCTTGTTCGCGAGCACTTCCAGGAACTGCTTCTGGCGCGCGACGTGCGCACGGACCTCGCGCGCACGCTGCTGCACGAGCAGATGGAACGTTTGCGGCGACAGCTTCTTGCCGTAGGCGAGGCCGTGATCGTCGCGAAAAGCCTCTTCGAGCTTGCGCAGCTCCGCCTTCGCGCGCTCCAACTGCTCGGACAACAGCCGGTTGTAGTGCTTCAGCCGCTCGCCGCTCAGCTTCGTCACGTGCTCGGGATCGATCTGCTCGAGCCGCAGCTGCGCCTCGAGCAGCGTGAGCAGATCGTTCGTCGCGTACGCGCGATTGATCTTCTGCATCAGCTCGTTCTTTTCGGCGCGGCGCTCGGCGTCGGCCTCCCGGTCCGGATGCACCGCGCTCGCGAGCTTGCGATAGACCTCGCGCAAGAACCGCCGTGCCGCCTGCGCGCTGTCCTCGACGCGTTGCTGCGCCGCCGATTTGCGCCGCTGGCCGGGCCGAGTATCACGATCCTCGTTCGCTTCCCGATCGCGCATGTGCTCGTACACACGCTCGACCAGGTCTTCTTCGCTACGGATGTTGTCGTCGTCGAGGTCGACGCCCATGTATTCCTGCGCGCGCTCCTTCAACTCCGCGAGCTCGGCCTGTTTCGCGGCATCGAAGCTGATCGCGCTGTGCTTGTCGAACAACGCCTTCAACTCCGCGTCGTTCGGCTCTGCCTCCAGCAGCATCTGCGCGGTGCCGACGAGAATCTCCACGAGACCCAAGCGGTCGGCGCGCGACCACCCCTTGTCGTCGAGCAGCCGATCGATGACGAGCACCGTATCGCGCGTCGTCGCGCGCAAGGTCGAGCGTAGAGGCTGGACTCGCTGCGAGTCGGCCTGGCGGAAGGCGAGCACGGTCGCATCCCATTCCGTGCGCACCTGCCGCACCTTTTCTATCTGCGCAATCAGGTACTTGAAGCGCTCCTGATCGGGAGTGGAGCGCACTTCGGCCGTGCGGCGCGTGACATTGAGAAGCGATTTTCCCGACATGGGCCTCGGTTGACGAACGGTCGAAGGCGCCGGATTGTCCGGGACCGCGCGCGAGGACGCAAACCGGATTCGGAAGCGAGCGACCCATTTGCGCTCGGCGTCATCAGGCGCCACCATCCCGAGACATCGATGTCCAGCGCCACCGCCACACCCACTCGCGATCCCACTTCCTCGTCCGCCCTCGCGGCGCTGCGCTTCCCGGTATTCCGGAGCGTATGGATCGCGAGCATGGTGTCGAACTTCGGCGGCCTGATCCAATCCGTCGGCGCCTCCTGGATGATGACCTCGATCGCGCCATCGGCCGACATGGTCGCGCTCGTCCAGGCCTCGATCACCCTGCCGATCATGCTGCTGTCGTTGCTGGCCGGCGCGCTCGCCGACAGCTTCGACCGACGCAAGGTGCTCCTCGGCGCGCAGGCATTCATGCTGTGCGTCTCCATCGCGCTTGCGATTTGCGCCTGGAGCGGCCTCATCACGCCATGGCTGCTGCTCACCTTCACGTTCCTGATCGGCTGCGGGGCGGCGTTCAACGCGCCCGCATGGCAAGCATCGGTCGGCGACATGGTGCCGCGGTCGCACCTGGCCGGCGCGGTCACGCTGAACAGCATGGGCTTCAATATCGCGCGCAGCGTCGGCCCCGCGATCGGCGGTGCGATCGTCGCGGCGGCCGGCGCCGCGGCCGCCTTCTCGGTGAATGCGCTGAGCTACATCGGGCTGCTCGTCGTGCTGGCGAGGTGGCGGCGCGCTCGAGATCCCGACCGGCTGCCGCGCGAACCGCTCACGATGGCGATGACGGCGGGCGTGCGGTACATGTGGATGTCGCCGGCGCTGCGCATCGTGCTCGCGCGCAGCCTCGTGTTCGGCTTGGGCTCGATCAGCGCGATGGCGCTGATGCCGCTGATGGCGAAAGTGCTGATCGCCGGTGGTCCGATGACCTACGGCCTGCTGCTCGGTGCCTTCGGCCTCGGTGCGGTCGGGGGTGCGATCGGCAGCGCTCGGGCGCGCGCCAGATTGTCGACGGAGGGCATCGTGCGCAGCGCCAGCCTGGTCTTCGCGTGCTGCGCGATCATCGCCGGCTTCAGCAAGCTGCTGTCGGTGACGATGCTCGCCTTGTTTGCCGCCGGCGCTTGTTGGGTGCTGACGCTCTCGACGTTCACCGTGTCCGTGCAGCTCTCGACCCCGCGCTGGGTCGTCGCGCGCGCCCTGTCGCTGTATCAGATGGCCGCGTTCGGCGGCATGGCCGCGGGCAGCTGGCTGTGGGGTGTGTTGGCCGAGGACCGATCTCTCGGCTTGTCGTTGTCGTGCGCGGCCGGTGCGCTCGTCATTTCCGCGGCGCTCGGACGGTGGCTGCCGCTGCGCCAAGCGGAGGAGTTGAACCTCGATCCGTTGCGCGCATGGCAGGTGCCGAAGACCGCGGTGCCGGTCGAGAACCGCACCGGACCTGTCGTCGTGACGATCGAGTACCGCATTCACGAAAGCGATGCGATCGAGTTCCTGCGTGCGATGTCCGAGCGGCGCCGCATTCGGCGGCGCGACGGCGCGCGGCATTGGACGCTGCTGCGGGATCTCGCCGATCCCGAGGTGTGGATCGAGCGCTATAACGTACCGACCTGGGTCGACTACATCCGCCACAACAACCGGCTGACGCAAGAGGACGCGGACATCCCCGCGCGGTTGCGCGCGCTACACCAAGGTCCGAACGCGCCCGTCGTCCGTCGGATGATCGAGCGGCAAACCGACTCGATGCCGAGCAGCGCCGAACCTTCTGCGCACGATCTCACCGAGCCGCTCACCGATCCGACGCGCACGGCCTAGCGTCATTGACTGGGCGTTCGCGCCCCCTGGGCCAGCACCCTGTGGAGTCTCGGGCGGCGCGCTCGGACGGTTCACACGCGCTAGCCGCGATCGAGCATCGTCAGTCCGGTGATCGATGGCGCAAAGCGCCGCCCCCATTCGACCGTGACCTCGAAACGCCCCGCGCGCTGCCGTTGTGAATAACCGTAATCCTGCGGCACGAGCGGCGCGATGAGCGCGCGAAATGCGTGCGGCACGCTGATCGTCGGGATGTCCAGTTCGCTGATGTGAACGATGCCGCGAGCGCCGTGCTCGCGTTCGAGATAGGCATCCAGACGCGCGCGCACGACGGCGTATCGCGAGCGGTCCGGGTAACGGGCGCGCAGCACGTCGGCGTCCGTATCCACGTCGACGACGAACAGGCGGCTCTCGCACGATTCCTCCCGTTCGAGCCGTCGGCGGGCCTCGGCGAGATCCTCCTCGAGCTTCGCGACCCCGGGATTCGCATTCGCGAGCTCCGCTTCGCGCGCGAGATCCGCGCGTGCCTGCTCGAGGGCTATCCGATACGCCGCGCCGTCGTTCTCCAACACGACGAAGGCCCGCCGCATGGGCGGGTCCCATTCACGTTCTGCGCTGGCCGTGGCCCACGCGGGAACGGCGAAGCCGAGCTGCGCCTTCTGCGCGTCGCTGAGCCAATGCAGCTCGCGATATTGCGCCGACCGGGTGTCCGCCTGTGAATCGACGGGACGCACGCGCCAACTCAATTGCAAGTCGATGCCGCTGTTCTCATGGTCCATCCAACTTCGGTAGGCAAGGGGCAGCTCGCGATCGGTGAGTGTCAGCGTGCTCCGCGGCTCGCCGCTGCGGTTGTAGGCAACGCCGCCGAGCGCAATGGCGTTCGTCACGAGGATGAGCAGTGCGCTCACCGCGAACGCACGGCGTTTCGACCAAGAGCGCATCATGACCGAACCTCGACACGGCTCGCGCGCAGGCGCCGCATCACGAACAGGAACAGGATCGACGTCAGGGCGAGGACCAGGAAGAACACGAACTTCGGCACGAGGTCCCACCACCAGTCGTAGAACTTCGTGTAGAGGAAGATGACGAAGAACGTCATGCCGGTATTCACGACTTCGGGCCATTCGCGGCGTGCGCCGAGCCAGATGGCGCCGCCGCTCACGAGGAAGCCGAGCATCTGATAGAGATGCTCGATCGTCGCCGTCGCGAGCGGCAAATAGCTGATCCGCCCCCAGCTCGCGAGCACGAGGATCGGCAGCAAGGCCGTCAGCAGTCCGAACACGCGATAGACCGCCGCGAAGCCGGCGAAGCGCGCGTGCGGCAGCAGGAAGGGCACGAGAAACGACAGCACCGCGGCCGGGAAGAAGTTCTCGGGGCGCTCGCCGAAATCGATCCAATACATGCCGCTCCACGTCCCGACACGCGCGGCGACGAACGCACTCGCGCACAGGAGGCCGATGCCAAGCAGCAGCCGCAAATCGAATGTGTACGCAAGCAGCAGCGCAAGCGCCGCCCACGCGAGGAATGCGGTGTCCGCGGGCGCAACGTTGAACATCCAGCCGAGCAGCGATACGTTCAAGACGAAGCACGCGAATGCGACCATCGCGCAGAGCTTGGCGAAATAGCCCGTGGCGTCGCGGCTGGCGACGAGGAACGTGAGAATCAGCGACCCGATCGAACCGGCGACGAGCAGCACGACCTGAACCGCGGTCGGGAACAAGCCCCAGTACTGCCTGAACAGAAAGAACACGCTCGCCGCCATCGCGAGGGCGCCGAGGAAGGACGCTATGCGCATCCCGAGCGACAGCTGTTTGCTTTGCCGATCGCGATCGACGTCGAAGGCGTCGGTGAGTTGCGCGAGGAGCGCGTCGTGATGCTGCGTCAGGACGCGCTGCTGCTCGTCCGTCAATGTCAGCGCGCCCTCATCGCCGAGCCTCGCCAGCTCCTGGCGGAACACGCGAATATCGTCGGCGCGCTGCTGTGCCTGGCTCTTCGTGAAAGTGTGCATGATGGTTTGCCGTCGCGGCATGGACGCGAGAGTGCGCTGAAAGCACACCTGCGTGCAACCGGCATGACATATGTCCTCGGCGATCGAACGTGCCCGCCGGCAGCGCTCGATTCATCCGGCGCTCAGCTCACGCCGGCTCTCGCCCCACGGCGGCCGGCGGCGGCTCCTGCAGCGATGCATCCACCAGCTTGCTCACGTGCTGCGGCGATTTCGTCCTGCGCGCGAAGATCGAATACACCGCGGGCACGACGAGCAGCGTCAGGAACACCGAGACGAGCGTGCCATAGAACACGACGATACCGATCGGCCGCCGCTGCTCCGCGCCCGCGCCGGTCGCGAACAGGAACGGCACCGCGCCGAACGCCGTACACAAGCTCGTCATCAAGACCGGACGCAGGCGCGTCATTGCCGCCTGCACGACCGCTTCGAAGAACTCGACCCCGCGGTCGCGCAGCTGATTCGCGAACTCCACGATCAGCACGCCGTTCTTCGCCGCGATGCCGACCAGCATGATGACCGCGATCTGGCTGAAGATATTGATCGTCATGCCATACAGCTTGAGACCGAACACCGCGCCAATGAGCGCGAGCGGCACCGTGACCATGATGATCATTGGATGCACGAAGCTCTCGAACTGTCCCGCGAGCACGAGGAACACGATTGCGAGCGCGAAGATGAACGTGAAGTACAGCTGCTGGCCCGAGCGCAAGTATTCGCCGCTCTCGCCGTCCCACATCAGCGTGGCGCCGGACGGCAGTTCCTTCGCGACCGTCTCCTGGAACCACTTCACGGCCTCACCCATCGTATAGCCGTCCGCCAGCGCGGCCTGCACCTCCACCGCGCGCAGGCGATTGAAGCGGCTCAAGCGCATCGCGCCCGACGTCTCCTCGATTCTGACGACGCTCGACAGCGGAATGAGCTCGCCGGTGCGGTCCGAGCGCACTTGGATGTTCGTGAGATCGGTGACCGTCTGCCGGGCGTCGTCGCGCGCCTGCAGCACCACGTTGTACTCGCGGCCGCGATCGACGAAGCGCGTGACGACGCGCGAGCCGAGCACGGTTTCGAGCGTGCGGCCAACCGTCTGCAGCGAGACGCCCATGTCCGCCGCGCGATCGCGATCGACCGCGACGCGCAGCTGCGGCTTGCGCTCCTTGTAGTTCGTATCGACGGATTCGAGACCGGGATTCTGACGCGCGAGCTCGAGCAGCTTCGCCGACCACTGCGACAGGCTTTCGTAATCGGGTCCGCCGATGACCGCCTCGACCGGCCGATTCGAGCCGCGGCGGCCGAGACTGCCCGGCACGTTGACCGACACGCGCACGCCCGGCAGCTTGCGCGCCTCGGCCATGATCGCGTTGCCGATTTCGCGCGCGGAGCGCTCGCGGTCGTGCCAATCGACGAGCACGAGGCTGCCGCGGGCATTGTTGACATCGCCCGAGGAGCCGGCGCCTGCATTGCCCGGCACGCGCATCATCAGTCGCTCGATGTCGCCCTTCTCCATTTCCTTCGCGACGATCGCCTCGATCTTCCGCGCCTGCTCGTCCATGTAGGCGAGGCTCGAGCCTTCGGGACCGTCGATGTTGATGAAGACGCGGCCGGAGTCCGCCTGCGGCGCGAATTCGGCGGGGATCGAACGGAACGTCAGCGCGCCGAACGCGGCCAACAGGCCGACCACGCCGATCACGAGCCAGGGCCGCGCGATGAAGCCGCGCAGGCGCCGCCCGTAGCTTGCGGAAACACGCTCGAAGAAGCGCTCCACCGCCTTCGCGACACGATTGCCGTGGGCCGAGCTCGCCGGCAGCTTCGAGGCCATCATCGGCGTCAACGTCAGCGCGACGAGCGCCGAGAACACGACGGATGCGGCCAGCGTGAAACCGAATTCGCGGAACAAGCGCCCGAGATCGCCGGGCAGGAAGGAGATCGGCACGAACACGGCGGCCAGCGTCGCCGTCGTCGCGATGACCGCGAAGCCGATCTCGTGACTGCCGCGCACCGCCGCCGCATACGGCGATTCACCGAGCTCGGTGCGCCGATGAATGTTTTCGAGAACGACGATCGCATCGTCCACGACGAGACCGATCGCGAGCACGAGCCCGAGCAGCGTCAGGACGTTGATCGAATAGCCGAGCGCGTACATCACGGTGAACGACGCGATGATCGACACCGGAATCGTCACGGCCGGAATCAACGTCGCGCGCAGATTGCCGAGGAAGGCGTAGATCACGGCCAGCACCGAGGCGAGCGCGAAGCCGATCGCGATCACGACCTCGTGCAGCGCGGCTTCGATCGCGATGCCGTTGTCCTGGCCGACGCCCATGTACGAGCCCTTCGGCAGGGTCTCGCGAATACGGTCCATCTCTGCGCGAATACCCTGCACGATCGCGAGCGTATTGCCCTTCGACTGTGCTTCGATTGAGATGCCGACGCCGATGCGGCCGTTGAAGCGGGTCGCCTGGCGTTCACTCTCCGCCGCGAGCTGCACGTTCGCGACCTCGCCGAGACGGACGAGATGCCCGTCCTCGCCGCGCGCGATGACGAGATTGCGGAAATCCTGTTCGTTCTCGAGCCCGACGAGCGTGCGCAAGGAGAATTCGCGCGTTCCCGATTGCAGCCGGCCGGCCGGCAGCTCGACGTTCTCGCGGCGCAGCGCCGCTTCGATGTCCGCGACCGTCAGCCGGCGGGCGGCGAGCGCCTGGCGGTCGACCCAGATGCGCATCGCGTAGCGGCGTCCGCCGCCGATGCCGACGCGTGCGACGCCGGGGACCGTCGACAAGCGATCGATGATGTTGCGCTCGACATAGTCGGTCGCTTCGAGCATGTCCATGTGATCGGAGCTGAAGCTGACCAGCATCACCGGCTCGGCGCTGGCGTCGGCCTTGATCACCTGCGGCGCATCGGCCTCGTCGGGCAGCATTCCCATCACGCGCGAGACACGATCGCGCACGTCGTTCGCGGCCGCATCGATGTCGCGGCCGATGTCGAACTCGAGGCGCACCTGCGAACGCTCGTCCTCGCTGTCGGACTCGAGCTTGAGAATGCCTTCGATGCCGGCGACGGAGTCCTCGATGACTTGCGTGATCTTCGTCTCGATGACCTGCGCCGAGGCGCCGCTGTAGGTCGTGGTGATCGAAACGACCGGACGATCGATGTCCGGATACTCGCGCGTCGACAGGCGCTCGAGCGACACGAGCCCGAAGATGATGAGCAGCAGACTGATGACGACCGCGAGGACCGGCCGACGGATCGAAGTCTCGGAGATTTGCATGGGCGTGCCTTACGTCAGGGAGAGGCCCCTACCCCTAACTCTCCCCCGCTGCGCGGGGGAGAGGGAGTCGGTTGCAGCCGTTCATTTCATGTGGAGGTGTCTGGCGTGGCCGCCACGGACTGGTCGTGCACCTTGGCGCCGTGCTGCAGATTCTGCGTGCCTTCGACGACGACGCGCTCGCCTTCCTTGAGGCCGGCGAGGATCTCCACCTCGCCCGGCTTGCGCCGGCCGAGCGTGATCTCGCGGCGCTGCGCGACGGCGCCGTCGACGACGAACACGTACGCCCTGCCTTGCTCGGGAACGATGGCTGCTTCGGGCACGATCAGCGCCGGCAACACGTCGGCTTGCAACGTGACCGTCATGAACATGCCGGGTCGGATCGCGCCGTTCGGGTTCGGAATCTCCGCGCGGACGAACATCGAGCGCGTCACCGGATCGACGCGCGAATCGAGGTTCGTGATCTTGCCTTCGAACTTGCTGCCGCGCAGACCGGCCGTGGACGCCGTCAGCGACAGACCGGGCCGCAGCGCGAACAGATACGTATCCGGCACGGTGAAATCGAGCTTGATGATCGAGCTGTCGTCGAGCGTCGTGATGACCGTCCCGGAACTGACGAGGCTGCCGACGCTCACGCGGCGAAAGCCGATCCGGCCGGGAAAGCCGGCGCGGATCGTCGTATCCGCGAGCCGGGCGCGCGCGGCTTCGACGCGGGCGCGATTGCCTTTCAGGGTCGCTTCGATCTGATCGAGGCTCGATGCGGACAGCGCTTGCGATGCCGCGAGATCGCGGCTGCGAATGAATTGGCGCTCGCTGTCCGCCAGGGCCGCCTCCGCTTCGGCGAGCGCGGCGCGGGCCTCGGCGCTGTCGAGCTCGACGAGCACCTGGCCAGCCTTGACCTGCTCGCCTTCGCGGAAGCGAATGGCCGTGACGAGGTTCGACGTCTTCGAGGTGATCTCGGCGGACTCGTTGGCGCGTGCCGTGCCGACGGCTTCGATGTCCAGCCCGAGCGGCTTGACGACGGCGACGGCGGTTGCGACTTCAACTGGCCCTTGATTCGGTCTGGCAGGCGGTCCGCTCGACGACCTGGGATTGCAGGCCGTGAACACCGCGGCGCTCGCCAGCACCCAACAAAGGCGAGTCAGTGCTTTCATTCTTATCGACATCGCTCGTTCCGTCCCCGTTCGGAAGCGCGATTGTGCGCTACGGGCGAGCCGATGTCCGCCCGAAGTGTGTCGACGAATATTGATTTTTGTCGCGATGGCGCAGGTTTACGCCACTCTCGTGGTTACCCTTCAGCCCCTTGACTGTTCAAGCGGCGGCCTTGCACGTATGGAGTGGATGTGCCTTCCCGACGATTGACGGCATCCGCACCGCCGCGCGACCAGCGGACGTCTCACGTGCTCCTGCGCCGATTTCGATAGAGCGCCGCCTGGACGAGCATCATGGACGTGACCGGCGAGCTCATCACGATGAACAACGTGATCAACAGCTCGTGGACGACCGGACGCCCGGCGAGCGCCGATGACGTCAGGAGCGATGCCAGCAGCACGCAGCCCGTGCCGATCGTGTTGCCCATCGACGGCCCGTGCATACGCGAGAAGAAATCCGACAGACGCAACAGGCCCAGCGAGCCGATCACCGTCACGACGCCGCCCACGATCAGCAACAGCGAGATGGGGATGACGATCCACGCGGGAAGCTCAGCCGCTGTAATCATGGCTCGATCACCTCGCCGCGCAGCAAGAACTTCGCAAGCGCCACGGTGCCGACGAAACCGAACAAGGCGATCAGCAGCGCCATGTCGAAATAGGCCGTCGAGCTGGAGCGAATGCCGAGCATCAGCAGCGTCAGCATGCCGTTGATGTAGAGCGTGTCGAAAGCGAGGACGCGGTCCTGCGCCGCGGGCCCGCGAATCACGCGGCTTGCGGCGAATACCATCGCGAGCACGAAACACGTCTGCGCGAACCAGATCGAAAAGGTGAACAGCGCACTCATTCGAAAATCCTCATCAGCGGGCGCTCGTAGCGGTCCTTGATCGTGCGTATCCAGTCCTCCGGATCCTTGAGATCGAGCACGTGGAGCTTCAGCGATGCGCCGTCCTCCGAAATGCCGGCCCACGACGTCCCGGGCGTCGAGGTGATGATGGCCGCGAGAATCGCCAACCCGTGCGGATCGCGCAGCGACAGCGGAATGTCGATGAAGCCCGAGTGAACCTGGACGTTACGCACCGTGCCGAGCACGATGCGCGCCACGGCGATGTTCGAACGCACGATGTCGACGAGCACGACGCAGATCAGCGGCACGATCATCCACAGCCGATGCAAGCGCGGCTGCACGGGGCGCAGCTGCGCCGCAGCGAGCATCAGCAGCGCGGAGATGATCAGGCCCAACAGGAGCTGCGATAGCGACACCGAATTGTTGAGCAATAGCCAGATGCCGACGAGCACGAGCGTGATCACCGGCGGTATGCGTCTCATGGCGCTGCGACCTCCGAGTGCGTGTGAACCAATCGGATGTAGACCTCCGGGGAATGCAGGGACTGCGCCGCCGACTCGAGGTACACCATCGCGGGCCCGGCGCCTGCCGTGAGCGCGAAGCACAGCACGATCAGGAACGCGACCGGCCCGACCTCGATCAGGCGCAGCCTTGGTGTCGTGCGTCCCGTCACCGACCAGAACAGGCGCAGGCCGATGCGCGCGAGGGAGATGACCGCGCCGAGCCCGGTCGCGACGACCGCGGCCATCAACAGCCACGAATGCCAGGTAATGGTGGTGCCAGGCGCCTGGTTCACGACCGCATGCAGCAGCGCAAACTTCGCGACGAAGCCGGACAGCGGCGGCAGGCCGGCGACCAGCAGCACGCAGCACACGAACGCCATGCCGAGGAACGCCATCGCGGCCGGAATCGCGATGCCGACCTCATCGTTCGGCGAGTGCGGATCGGGCGGCTCCTTCACGCCGAAGCCGACGTACGTGACGTCCGGCAACGGTGCGAGATCCGCCGCATCGTTCATCGGCCTCATGCGCATGCGCTCGGTGAGGCCGTTCAAGAGGAAGAATGCCGCGGTCGCCAGGACCGAGCTCGCGAGATAGAACAGGATCGGCGCCGTCATCGCCTCGTTTTGCATCCCGAGCGACATCAGCAGCAAGCCCGATGAGGAGATGACCGAATAGGCGACCAGCCGGCCCAGATGCTGCGCGGCGAGCATGCCGATGACGCCGAAGGCGACCGTCGCCGCGCCGCCATAGAACAAGCCGACGTCGATGAACGAAGTCTCCTGGTCCGCCGATGCGAGCAGCGTCCCGACGCGCACGACGGCGTAGACGCCGACCTTCGTCATCAGCGCGAACACGGCGCCGACCGGCGCGCTCGCGGCGGCGTATGTCGACGGCAGCCAGAAGTTCAGCGGCCAGATGCCCGCCTTGACGAAGAAGGCGACACCCAAGATCGCGGCGCCGGCCTCGAACAGCGCGCGGTCCGCCGGATCGAGCATCGCGATGCGCTCGGCCAGGTCGGCCATGTTCAGCGTGCCGGTCATCCCGTAGATCATCGCGACGCCAATCAGGAACAGGAACGACGCGATCAGATTCACCGCGATGTAGTGCAGCCCGGCCTTCACGCGCGAAGGCCCGGAGCCGTGCAGCACGAGCCCATACGACGAGGCGAGCAGCACCTCGAAGAACACGAACAGATTGAACAGATCGCCGGTGAGGAACGCGCCGTTCAAGCCCATCAACAGGAACTGGAACATCGAATGGAAGCCGGGAGCGACCCGCTCCCAGTTCGCGAGCGAGTACACGAGGGCCGCCAAGGCGACGAGCGAGGTCAGCATCAGCATCATGGCGGAGAGCCGATCCACGACGAGCACGATGCCGAACGGCGCGGGCCAGCCGCCGATGTTGTAGACGCCGACGCCCTCCTGCCACATCTGCGTCATGGCATCCGACGTCAGATACAGCAACGCGAGGGCGGCACCGAACTGAATCAGCACGGACGTGAGCGCGAGCCCAATGCGCGCGCCGTGCCGCTCGGGCACGAGCAGGAGCAGCGCGCCGGCGATGAGCGGCGCGACGATCGGCACGACGAGCAGGTGCGAGAACCACTCGATCATGTGTCGGACTCCCGTCCGTCGACGTGATCAGTCCCGGTCAGGCCGCGCGCCGCGAGCAGCACGACGAGAAACAGCGCCGTCGTCGCGAAGCTGATGACGATCGCGGTGAGGACGAGCGCCTGCGGCACGGGATCCGCGTACAGCGCCGGATCGGTCGCGCCGGCGGCATTGATGATCGGGGGACGATCCGTATCGAGCCGGCCCATGCCGAAGATGAACAGATTGACGGCGTACGACAGCAGCGCCAGGCCCATGATCACTTGGAACGACCGCGGGCGCAGCACGAGCCACACGCCCGAACCGGCGAGCACTCCGATGGCCAAGGCAAAGATGATCTCCATTGTTCAAGTATCCGCAACGACAGCAGGTTCAGTGGCGGCGACCGACAGATCGTCCGGCGGCAGCGTCTTTCTCGGCCGGCGCAGCGATTGGTGCGCGATCGCGACGAGCATGAGCACCGTGCCGCCGACGACGACCATGAAGACGCCAATGTCGAACAGCAGCACCGACGACAGGTGCAACCCGCCGATGAGCGGGAGGTGCAGATCCCACTCCATGCTCGTGAGGAACGGCCTGCCGCCGAACCAGGCCAGGATGCCGGCCACGCCAGCGGCCATCAGCCCCGCGCCCATCCAGAACTGCGGATGGATGCGCAAGCGAGACTCGACCCACAGCACGCCGCTCGTCATGTATTGCACGATGATCGCGGTCGCCATCACGAGCCCGCCGACGAAGCCGCCGCCCGGCGCATTGTGACCGCGCAGCAGGAAGTACAGCGACACGAGTCCCGCCATCGGCAGCAGCATGCGGCCGATCGTCGCCGGAATGCGCAGGTAGCCCGTTGGCAGCCCGTCGCCGGATTCGAGCGCCTCGCGCGCGAAGTCTTCGCGCTGCGGCCGGGGCTGCTCCTGGCTTTCCGGGGCGGGCCTGAAGCGACGCAGCAGCGCGTACACCGTCAGTGCGACGACGCAGATCACGGTGATCTCGCCCATCGTGTCGAAGCCGCGGAAGTCGACCAGGATCACGTTGACGACGTTGCGCCCGCCAGCTTCCGACAGCGCGCGCTCGACGAAGTACGGTCCGGTGACTTCGATCGCCGGCCGCGTCAGCACGGCGTACGCGAGAATCGCGACACCGACGCCGACCGTCGCCGCGATCGCAACGTCGCGGACGCGGCGCGCGCGCGCCCGCAGCGTGCGGCGCCGCGCGTCGTCGATTTCGAGCCGCCGCGGCATCCAGCGCAGGCCCAACAGCAAGAGCACCGTCGTCACGACTTCCACCGCGATCTGCGTGAGCGCGAGGTCCGGCGCGGAGAACCACGCGAACGTCAGGCATGTCACCAGCCCCGCGCCGCCGACCATGATCAAGGCGGCGAGACGGTGGAATTTCGCCTGGTTCGCGGCGCCGATCGCGCACGCGCCGCCGACGAGCCACAGCACGACGAAAATCGGATTGATCGGCGTGAGCGGCATGTTGCCGCGCGGCCAGCCGTGCCCCCACAGCGGCACGAACGCGGCGGCGAACGCGACGAACACGATCAAGAGCAGCTGCATCTGCATGCGGCGCGAGGACAGCGCGCGGATCAGCCGGTCGCACATGCGGACGATGCCGACCATGACGATGTCGAACGCACGTTTACCATCGACCGGCGCGCTGACCGGCGGCTTGCCCAGCGCGCGCTCGCTGCGCCGGTACAGCAGCATGTAGAACAAGACACCGCCGAAGAGCGCGATGAAGCTCATCGCGAGCGGCACGGTGAACCCGTGCCAGACCTGCAAGCTGTAGTTCACCATCTGCGTGCCGAGGATCGACTGGACGGCCGTATGCAGGAACGGCCCGATCGTCCGGCCGGGCAGCACGCCCACCAGCACGCACGTGATGACGAGGAACATGCTCGGCAAGAGCATGCCGCGGGTCGGCTCGTGCGGCTTGCGCGGCAGGTCCTGCGCGAGCGGGCCGAAGAACACCTGATGGATGAACCGCAACGAGTAGGCGACGCTGAACATGCCCGCGAGCGTCGCGAGCGCCGGCAGGCCGATGCGGATCATCGGCCCCTCGCCCGCGAAGATCGTCTCGTGGAAGAACATCTCCTTCGACAAGAACCCGTTCAAGAGCGGCACGCCAGCCATCGCCGCGGCGGCGACGATGGCGACCGTCGCCGTGATCGGCATCGCGTGCGCGAGCCCGCTCAGGCGCTTGACGTCGCGCGTGCCGGTCTCGTGATCGACGATGCCGGCCGCCATGAACAACGAGGCCTTGAAGGTCGCGTGATTCATCATGTGAAAGACGGCCGCGACGAGCGCGAGCGGGCTGTTCATGCCGAGCAGCGTGGTCGTGAGGCCGAGATGGCTGATCGTCGAATAGGCGAGCACGCCCTTCATGTCGCGCTGGAAAATGGCCGCGAAGCTGCCGATGAGCAGCGTGGTCAGACCCGACCCGCACAACATCCAGAACCACAGCTCGCTTCCGTGCAGCACCGGCCACAGCCTCGCGAGCAGGAACACGCCGGCCTTCACCATCGTCGCGGAGTGCAGGTAGGCCGACACGGGCGTCGGCGCCGCCATCGCATGCGGCAGCCAGAAGTGAAACGGGAACTGCGCGCTCTTGGTTAGCGCGCCGAGCACGATCAATACGAGCATGGGCGCGTACAGCTCGCTCGTCAGAATTTTCCCTTGCGCTGCAAGAACGTCGTCCAGGTCGTAGCTGCCGACGATCTTGCCCAGCAGCACGACACCGACGAGCAGGCACAAGCCGCCCGCGACGGTCATCATCATGGCCATGCGTGCGCCGCGTCGCGCCTCGGCGCGGTGATACCAATACGCGATCAGCATGAAGGACGTGAGACTCGTCAGTTCCCAGAAGACGACGAGCTGGATCAGATTGCCCGACAGTACGATGCCGAGCATCGCGCCCATGAACGCGAGCAGGAACGAAAAGAAGCGCGGCACCGGGTCTTCCGGCGACATGTAGTAGCGCGCATACAGGACGACGAGCGCGCCGATCAGGGAAACCAGCAACGCAAACAGCCACGCATAGCCGTCCATGCGCAAGTAGAAGCCGAGACCGAGCGCCGGCACCCACGTCGACTTCTCCCGGAGGATCTCGCCCGCGGAGACGTCGCCGTATTGGCTCACCACCAGAGCGAAACAGGAGACAGTGACGAGCCCCGACAGCCAAACGGCGGCGTTACGGGCATGGGACGGCAGGAATGCGGCGCACAGAGACCCGAGAAAAGGCAGCAGTACGATCAGGGTCAATGCCATCCAGTCATCCGCAAGATTCGAAGCGTGAATGAATGGACGAGTGGCGCGACTTCGCCAGCTGCGGCGTCGCCGACTCTAAGGCGCGGCGCTCGCTATCGCGGGCGACGCTCGAGAAGCTTCCGCACTCGTCCGCATGCAACCCACGCCCGGGACTGCAAGCGTGCCGTCGTCGAGCGATGTGAGGTGCGCGAAAGATATCGGATTTCGCCCCCGTGTGGGGAACGAATTCATGCGGGCGCCGCGGCAGGAGCCGCGAGGCGAACGGGACTGCGCGATCGCGCGAGGGTCAGCGCCGGAATGCCTCTCGTGATGCCTCCCCGCGGGCCGCATCGCGCGGCCGCGCGCGCGTTTCGATGAAGCGATTGAAGCGGACGATGTCGTCGTCGATTTGATGCTTCGGGTCGCGGCCGAAGATTTTTGCAATCGTGTGACCGAGCGCGCTCGCCAGCGGGTGATAGCTCATGCGGATGTGGATGCGCGTGCCGCCGTACTCCGACGGCTCGAATCGCACGACACCGGCGCTGTGGACCATCGAGCCCTCGACCGTCCGCCATTCGATCCGCTCGTTCGGAACGTCGGCAATGATCTCGGTATCCCACTCGATGGGGATGCCGGCGGGACCATCGACGATCCAGTGATAGCGGGTCGCGCCCCTGCGCTGAATGTCCCGCACATGGCTCATGAATCGCGGCCACTGCTCGAACGCGCGCCAACAGCTGTACGCCTCGTCGGCGTCGGCGTACACGTCGACCGTTTTCTGCACGAGCACCTCGCCCTGTTTCGTGACCCGCATGCCGGTCAGATCGGCGAGCGGCACGTTCGAGATCGAGCGGGCGAGCAGCGCCATGCCACTGGCCGCGAGCCCGTACGCGATCGGACTGCGGCGGCTGAATGCACCCAGGATCATCGCCGTCGCCGCCGCGCCCGCGGCCACGCGCGGCGCCGGTGACCAGTTGGATTGGAGATATTCGAGCCGCTGGTGCCGCTGCCGACCCTCGCCTTGCAGAGCGGAGACGTGAGCGGGGCTCTCGTGCCAGTACAGTTGATCGTGCACGCCGCGAACGCCGTGGACGCGCGCGACGCCATGCACGACCGTCGCGGCCTCGCGCTCGAGCACATCGCCGCGCAGGTGCGCAATGCCGTCGCGGCACTCGACATGGATCGCGCGCGGATGCGAGGTCAGCCGCCCGAGTTCCGTGCGCACCCGGCGCGTGAGTGTTTCGTCGTCGACGGGACGCCGCCACAATCGCTTCGTCGTTTCCCGGTACAGACCCTGCGCTCGATGCGATGCGTCCCGGCCTGCCTTGTCCAGGAATTTCCGCGACTCGCGTCCCGCGTGTTGGAGCTTGTCGCGCATCAGGGCGCGGCGCCGATGTCCGGAAGCGGGATCGAACAAATACGTGAGGCCCGCCGCCGCGACCGCCGTCGCAATGCCGACACCCAGATTGCGCGCGGTCGCGCCTCGACGCGTCGATGCAGGCATGGGCTTCTCCTCACACGGCATTGCGGTTTTCGAGCGCTCGCGTCGACTCTACGAACCGCGCTCGATGATGTTCCCGCATCGAAAAGATCGATATGCGCACGCCGTTGCTCCCACAACGATCGTCGGTTCGCCTACTCGCGCAGCGCGCACGCCGCTAGGTACAAGCCCGGAACTTCGCTGGCGAGACGACGTTGAAAACCGCAAGCGATGACCGCTTTCCGTTCGCCTCGACAATGATCTTGCATGTCGAGACCGAAGCAATGTTCTCGGCCAGGACGCGCAACACGCAACCGCTCACGCGCCGTGAAACCGAGGCATTCAACCTACGTAGCGAATCGACCAGGAGGCCCCACATGGCATTTCTAGGCTTTCATCGGCGCGGCCGCGAGCATGATCATGATCACGATCACGATCACGAGCGCGGTCAGCGCGACTGGGGTGGCGAGCGCAAGACCCTCGACTGGGGCGAGCGGCGCTACTCGAGAGAGCGCCCGCGAGGCGAGCGCGACATCGGCGACTACTACGGCCCCGAGCGCTACGGCGCGGGACCGGAACGCCACAGTGCGAACCGTTTCGAGCGTCCCGAGGAGTTCGGACAAAACCGCGGTGATCGGCGCACTGATTGGCGCGCGCCGACCGAAGGCCGCGGGCGCGACTACGCTCGCCCCTCGTCGGACGAGCAGCGCTGGCAGCAGTCGTGGGGCCCGCGCGGACGCCCTCAACCTGGCTCGCGTGAGGATGTTCGCCCGGACGAACGGTTCGGCCCGCGAGACAGGTTTCGCTCGATGGGCGATCGCTTTCGCGAATCTGCCCCGGACCGCGAGCCGACGCACGGCGCCTATGGGTCGCCGGAGCGGACGAGCTTCAGCGATTTCGGGCGCCGCGGCGACACGGGTTACGGCGCCGGTCACTACCGTGGCCGCGGCCCGAAGGGCTATCGCCGCTCCGACGAGCGGATTCGCGAGGACGTGTGCGAGTGCCTGACCGAAGATGACTTCATCGATGCGACGAACATCGAGGTGCAGGTGAAGGACGGCGAAGTCACGCTCAGCGGCACGGTCAATTCGCGCGACGAGAAACGCCGTACGGAGGACGTGCTTGACGCGCTACCGGGGGTGCGCGACGTCAACAACATGCTGCGTGTCGTGAACGAAGGCGGCCAAATCGAGGATTCGCAGCGCTCGATGGGCCGGACGGAATCGCCACCGCAGGGTTCGCAGCGCGAGCCAGGCCCGCGGCACTGAGCAGTCGGTCAGCACTCCACGACGTTCACCGCCAGGCCGCCGAGGCTCGTCTCCTTGTATTTGGAGCGCATGTCGTTGCCGGTCTGGCGCATCGTCTCGATCACGGCATCGAGCGACACCTTGTGACTGCCATCGCCATTCAACGCCAGTTGCGCGGCGTTGATGGCTTTCACGGAGCCCATCGTGTTGCGCTCGATGCAGGGAATCTGCACGAGTCCGCCGATCGGATCGCACGTGAGGCCGAGGTTGTGCTCCATGCCGATTTCGGCCGCGTTCTCGATCTGCGCGTTCGTCCCGCCGAGCGCCGCCGCGAGCCCGGCGGCGGCCATCGAGCAGGCGACGCCGATCTCTCCCTGACAGCCCATCTCGGCCGCGGAGATGGATGCCCGCTTCTTATTTAAGAAGCCAATGGCCGCGGCCGTGTAGAGATACGAGCGCGCGCCGGCCGCGTTCGCGCCCGGCACGAATGCTTCGTAGTAGCGCAGCACGGCGGGAATGACGCCGGCCGCGCCATTCGTCGGCGCCGTCACGACACGACCGCCGGCCGCGTTCTCCTCGTTCACCGCGAGCGCCCACAAGCTCACCCACTCGAATACATGAGCCGGCTCGATGCGCGGACCGCGCGCGACGAGCGCTCGATGCAGCGCGCCCGCGCGGCGCCGCACCTGCAACGCGCCGGGCAGCACGCCATCCTGCGCCATGCCTCGCTCGATGCATGCCGACATTGCCTTGCGAACCGCGTCGACGTAGGCGTCGGTGGCCTCCGTTGCGCGCCACGCGCGCTCGTTGCGACGCACGACTTCGCCGATGGCGATGCCTTCCTGCTCGCAGATCGCGAGCAGCTCACGCGCGGAATCGAAGGGATGAGGAATTGCGATACCGCCGCTGTCGGGCGTCGCGCCCTCCGCGAGGATCGCGCCGCCGCCGATCGAGTAGTAACGCCGGACGCAGCTGCTGCCGTCGGTGAAGCGTGCGGTCAGCTCGAGCGCGTTCGGGTGCCGCGGCAGGAAAGTATCGCGGTTGAAGCGCAAGCTCTGCTCGGCATCGAACGGAATCGAGATGCGCCCGGCAATCTCGATGCGACCCGAGGCGCGAATGCGCTCGACGATCTCGCCAACCGCATCCGGATCGACTCGCTCCGGCTGCCAGCCGGACAAGCCCAGGAGCACAGCCGTGTCGGTCGCGTGCCCCTTGCCAGTCAGGGCGAGCGAGCCGAACAGATCACATTGCACGCTGGCGAGCGAGCGCGATTCCGCCGCGAGCAGCGCAGCGAAATCGCACGCGGCACGCATGGGTCCCACGGTGTGCGAGCTGGAAGGGCCGATGCCGATCGTGAACAGCTCGACGATGCTGATCGGGCGGGAAACCGCGGAATCACTCGCCCCGCCGCGTTGCGAACTTGAGCTCACGGGTCCTCCACGTGCTGAGTCCTGCCGCATTATCCGCCTGCACGGAAGCCCGTTCGAGCCCTGCGCACCGAATCGCGAGTTGCGCCAGTTGCGCCAGTTGCGCGACCTTGTATGCAAGGATCAATGCCGGACGGACGCTCGCTCACAAACGCAGATACGGCGGCACGTTCGCGGCAATGGTGCGCAGCTCCGCTGGCGTCAGCGGCACCTTGTCCTGAAAAAGCCGCCATGCTTCGCGGGGTGCCGGGTTGCCGCCGATCGACAGATCCGCGCCGAACAGGATGCGATGCGGACCGAGCTCGCGAATTCGCCGCGCGATGAGCGCGCCGTTCTCGGGCGTCGTCTCGCGCGTCACGACCGTCGTCACATCGAAGAACAAATTGCGCGCATTGGCATCGCGCGCCTGAATCGCTTCGACGAAGACCTGCAGCACCTGGTCGATGATGTCCTGATAGCCCGGACCAGCCCCAGCCAGATGAGCGATCTGTACGAACGTATTCGGCGCGCGCGACACGATCTTCTCCAGAAATATCGTCGCGTCCTCGCCGCCGTAGGGCGTGCCGCTCCGTGTCTTCATGTGTACGACGATCGGGAGCTTGAGCTTCTCCGCCGTCTCGAAGATCGCGCCGAGGCGCTCGACATGCTCCGGATTGCGCAGCTGCACGCCGGAGTTGCCCAGATGCAGTTTGAGACCGCGCATGTTCGGCAAGGCCGCGCAGCGTTCCATTTCGGCAATCGCATAGTCCTTGAGCGGGCTCACGCCGCAAAAGCCGAGCAGCCGCCGCGGCCAGCGAGCAACTTGCGTTGCGGTCCAATCGTTCTCGGCAACGACCTTCGCCCGCTCATCGGCGAATTGCCGGCGCTCATCTCCGTAGGCGTAGGCGGTGGACAGCACGACCGCGCGGCGAATGCCGGCCTCGTCGAGCTGCGCGATCAAATCCTTCGCGTCCATGCGCTCGGGAATCGCCCACACCTCGCCCATCGAAGGGCTGATGAGATGCTGGTGATAGGACGCGAGCGGCACCGGCCCGCGCTCCGGCGCGGCGGGTTTCGTTGCACATGCGCTCAAGCAGAGGGCCGCCAGCAGCAGAAGTGTCTTCGGCGCGATCTCGTTCGTCATGTTCGTATCCAGCGCGAAGCCGCCACAATGTATCCGCGGGTAGGGTCCGAAGTTCCACCTCCGGCTGTCGCCTGGTTACGACATCAGCGCATCGAGGTGCCCTCCGGATGCGCCCGCAAGCCACGGCGCACGAGAATTTCCCATGTCTGTTCGGCCGAGCTCGCGAAATCGAACAGCTCGAGATCCTGGCGGCTGATCATGTTCTCTTCGATCAGCATTTCGAAATTCACGAGCTGCTGCCAGTAATCGCGATCGAACAGCACGATCGGGATCGCCGGCGCCTTGTTCGTCTGGCGCAAGGTGAGCAGCTCGAACAGCTCGTCCATCGTGCCGAAGCCGCCAGGGAAGATGACGAGCGCGTTCGCGCGCATCGCGAGGTGCATCTTGCGCATCGCGAAGTAGTGGAATCGAAACGTGAGCTCGGGTGTCGTGAACGCATTCGGAAACTGCTCGTGCGGCAGGCGAATGTTGAAGCCGATGCTCGGCGCATTCGCTTCGTGCGCGCCGCGGTTCGCCGCTTCCATGATGCCCGGCCCGCCGCCGGTCGCGATCACGTTGTCGCGCCAGCGCTCGCGCGGTGCACGCGCCCCGCCCCGCTCCGACGCGATTCGTCCGAACTCGCGCGCCGCTTCGTACCAGCCGACCTGCCGCTCGATGCGCGCCCGCTGTTGCTCATACGTCTCCGCCTGCGCTTCGCGCCACGCGCGCGCGCGCTCCGGCGAGGGCACGCGAGCACTGCCGAACACGATGATCGTCGAGCGGATACCCCAGTCGCGCAACAGCAGGTCCGCCTTGGAATACTCGAGCGCGAAGCGCATGGCGCGCAGCTCGTCGCGAAGAAGGAACTGCGTGTCCTCGATGGGCAGCAGATAGCTCGGGGAGGCGATCTGCGCATTGGCGGAAGTGGCAGGATGTGATTCAGTCATGAGTAGGTCGGAGCGCTGCAAGGCGCCAGAGTTTCGCCTCCCGCTCCGCGCGACGCAAACGCTGTATGCAAAGTGCTGGCATCTCGTGAGATCGGTTACGCTCGCGCGCAACAGCAAGGGGGACCGATGAGCTATCAGACGGGCTTCGGTAATCATTTTTCGACGGAGGCGATCGCGGGCGCGCTGCCCGTCGCGCGCAACAGCCCGCAGCGACCCGCGTTCGGCTTGTACACGGAACAGTTGTCCGGCACATCGTTCACGGCGCCGCGCGCGGAGAATCGCCGCTCGTGGCTGTATCGCCTGCGCCCCACCGCTGCACACAGCTCCTATCTCCCGTTCACGCGCGCCACGCGGCTGCGCTCCGGGCCGTTCAACGAGGCGGCGGCGACGCCGAATCGGTTGCGGTGGGACCCGCTGCCGATGTCGAACGAGGGAGACTTCATCGACGGACTCGTCACGTATTGCGGCAACGGCGACCCCGGCTCGCAAAGCGGTGTCGCGATTCATTTGTATGCGGCGGCACGCTCGATGTCGAACTGCTGTCTTCAGTGCAGCGATGGCGAGCTGCTGATCGTTCCCCAGCAAGGCGCGCTGCGCATCGTGACGGAGCTCGGTGTGCTCGACGTTGCGCCCGCGTTCATCGCGGTCATTCCCCGCGGCGTGCGGTTTCGTGTCGAGATCGATGCGCCCGCGCGCGGCTATGTCTGCGAAAATTACGGCGCGCCGTTTCGCTTGCCGGAGCTCGGGCCGATCGGCTCGAACGGACTCGCGAATGCACGCGATTTCGAAACGCCGGTCGCCGCCTTCGAAGATATCGAGACGCCGTTCGAAGTCATCCAGAAATTCCAAGGCGGCTGGTGGTCGACGCAGCTCGATCACAGCCCGTTCGACGTCGTCGCGTGGCACGGCAATCTCGCGCCGTATCGCTACGATCTGCGGCGCTTCAATACGATCGGCACCGTCAGCTTCGACCATCCGGACCCGTCGATCTTCACGGTGCTCACCTCGCCGAGCGACACCGCGGGGGTCGCGAACTGCGACTTCGTGATTTTTCCGCCGCGCTGGATGGTCGCCGAGAACACGTTTCGCCCGCCCTGGTTTCATCGCAACGTGATGAGCGAATTCATGGGGCTCGTGCTCGGCGAGTACGACGCGAAAGAAGGCGGCGGCTTCGCGCCCGGCGGCGCCTCGCTGCACAATCAAATGAACGGTCATGGCCCGGACGCGACGACGACCGCAAAGGCGATGGAGGCGGATCTGCAGCCGCGCAAGATCGACGACACGCTCGCGTTCATGTTCGAGAGCCGCTATGTGCTGCGGCCCACCGCGCAGGCGATGGGCTCGCCGCAATTGCAAAGCGACTACGACGACTGCTGGAAATCCTTCCCGAAAGCACGGCTACCCCGATGACGCTCGACGCGACTCACGATCCCGCCGCCCGCAGCTGGCTGACCGAGGCGAACGGTCACACCGACTTTCCCGTTCAGAACCTGCCGCTCGGGGTGTTCTCCACCGCGAGCGGCCAGCGCCGCGGCGGTGTCGCGATCGGCGAGCACGTCCTCGACGTGGCGCGCCTGTCGCCGGCGTTGCACGGCGATGCACAGCGCGCGGCACAAGCCATGTCGCAGCCGACGCTGAATGCCCTGCTCGCACTCGGCGCGGCGCCGCGGCGCGCCTTGCGGCGTGCCTTGTTCGATGCACTGACCGATAGCGGGCAGGCCGCCTCCGTGCGCGCAGCGCTCGTGCCGCTGCGGGATTGCACGCTGCACGTGCCCGCCGACGTCGGCGACTACACGGATTTCTACACGGGGATTCATCACGCGATGAACGTCGGCCGGCAGTTCCGGCCCGATGCGCCACTGCTGCCGAACTACAAGTACGTGCCGATCGGCTATCACGGGCGCAGCTCGTCCATCGAAGTCTCGGGCGCGCAGGTCGTGCGTCCGAGCGGACAGATCAAGGGACCGAACGACGCCGCGCCCGAATACCGGCCGACGCAGCGGCTCGACTATGAGCTGGAGATGGGCGTGTGGATCGGCGCGCGCAACGAGCGCGGCACCGCGGTGCCCATCGCCGCGGCGGGCGACTATGTGGCCGGGCTCTGTCTGCTGAACGATTGGTCCGCGCGCGACGTGCAAGCCTGGGAATATCAGCCGCTCGGTCCGTTTCTCGCGAAGAACTTCATGACGACGGTCTCGCCGTGGATCGTCACGGTCGAGGCGCTCGCGCCGTTTCGCATCGCTCAGCCGGCGCGGCCCGCGGGAGATCCGGCGCCGCTGCCCTATTTGCTCGACGCCGCGGACCAAGCGCATGGCGCGTTCGATATCACCCTCGAAGTCGCGCTGCGCACGCGGAAAATGCGCGAGGCGGGCATGCCTGCGCAGCGACTGAGCCGCGGCAATTTGCGTTCCATGTATTGGACGGTCGCGCAGCTCGTCACGCATCACACCTGCAACGGCTGCAATCTGCGGCCCGGTGACTTGTTCGGCACGGGCACGATTTCGGGAACGGAACCGGGCAGCTTCGGCAGCCTGCTCGAGCTGTCGCAAGGCGGACGCGCGCCGCTGCCGCTGCCAGGCGGCGAGCAGCGCAGCTTCCTGGAGGATGGCGATGAGTTGTCGCTGTCGGCGTACGCGGAGGCACCGGATCGTGCACGGATTGGCTTTGGGTCCTGCGTCGGTACGATCGCCCCGGCAGGCAGCCGCGAGAGCGCCGCGCGCTAGCGCGGCTCACGGAAAACGAGCCCGCGTATCGCCGCGGCCCTCAGCCATGCACGGCCGCGGCGACGCGGCCGCTCTCCAACGCCGGCGCCGGCGGCAGCCCCGTCACTTCGAGGATCTCCCGCTCATCCAGCGTTTCGCGCTGGAGCAACGCGCGCACCAGCGCATCGAGCTGCTCGCGATGCGCGATCAGCAAGCTCTTCGCCTCCTCGTGGCTGCCGTGAATGATTTTCAACACCTCGGCATCGATGATGCGCGCCGTCTCTTCGCTGAACGGCTTCGCGCCCGCGAGCTCGCCGCCGAGGAATCGATTCTCGCGCGGCGCCAGCTGCACCATGCCGAGCCGATCGCTCATGCCCCAGCGCGTGACCATGTTGCGCGCGATGTTCGTCGCCTGCTCGATGTCGTTCGACGCACCCGTCGTGCGCGTGCCGTAGACGATCTCCTCCGCCGCGCGTCCGCCGAGCATGCCGACGATTCGCGCCCGCAAATACGCTTCCGGATAGTTGTAGCGGTCCGTCTGCGGGCGCTGATACGTGACGCCGAGCGCCTGACCGCGCGGCACGATCGTCACGCGATGCACGGGGTCGGCGCCCGGCACGACCAGGCCCAGAATCGCGTGACCGCTTTCGTGGTACGCGATGCGTTCGCGATCTTCGCGGCTGAGCAGCAGCGGCCGTTCCGGTCCGAGCACGATCTTCTCGAGCGCATCCAGAAAATCCTTCTGATGCACTTCTTTCTGATCGCGGCGTGCCGCCAGCAACGCAGCCTCGTTCACGACGTTCTTCAAATCCGCACCGGAAAACCCCGGCGTCGACGCGGCGAGTTCGCCGAGATCGACATCGCTCGCGAGCGGCGTCTTGCGCGTGTGCACCTTGATGATCGCCTCGCGCCCGGCCTTGTCGGGCAGATTCACGATCACCCGCCGATCGAAGCGGCCCGGGCGCAGCAGCGCCTTGTCCAGCACGTCCGGCTGATTGGTCGCGGCGAGCACGATGACGCCCTCGCGACCCGAGAAGCCGTCCATCTCCGTGAGGATCTGATTCAAGGTCTGTTCCTGCTCGCTCGCGCCACCGATCGCGGTCGGTCCTCGCGCGCGCCCGATCGAATCGATCTCGTCGATGAAGATGATGGCGGGCGCATGACTGCGCGCCTCCTTGAACAGATCGCGCACGCGCGCCGCGCCGACACCGACGATCATCTCGACGAACTCCGCCGCGCTCATCGAAAAGAACGGCACGCCGGCCTCGCCCGCCACCGCCTTCGCGAGCAGCGTCTTGCCCGTGCCCGGCGCGCCGATGAGCAGCACACCTTTCGGCGCGGTGCCGCCGAGGCGCGTGTACTTTTCCGGTGACTTCAGGAAATCGACGATCTCGACCAGCTCGTTCTCCGCTTCGTCGATGCCCGCGACGTCCTCGAACGAGATCTTCTCGGTTGCCTCCTGGTCGTAGCGGCGCGCCTTGCTCTTGCCGAGCCCCATCATCGTGCCGCCGATACCGCCGCCGCGGAACTGCCGGCGAAATAGCCAGACATAGAAGCCGATGATCAACAGCGCCGGCCCGAAACCGAACAAAAGCGTCGCCCAACCGCTGCCGGATTGGATCGGGATCGCGCTGATCTCCACCTTGTGATCGATGAGAAACTGCTCGAACCCCGGATCGACGAACGCGGGCAGCGTCGTCGTGAACGTCTTCGACGTGTGCGACTGCTCCGGACGCATGAACCCCGGCAGCGCCGACAGCGGATCTCCGCTTTGTTCGCGCGCCTCCTGGCCGGGCGGCGGCCATGTCACGTCCTCGCGAAACCGCCCCTCGATGCTCGCCCCCTTGCTGTAGATCTCCGCGACGTTGCCGCTCGCGACTTCCTGTTTGAACACGGTGTAAGGAATCGTGAGCGCCGCGCTCGCGCTCGGAAACAGCAGCCGCATGACCGCGTAGTTGATGACCAGAATGGCAAAGAAGACGACCCAGACCCGGCGCGGCGGCATCGTCGGCGGGCCTGCCTTGGACGGACCAGATCGCTCGCCCGGCCGTGACGGTTGCGAGCTATTGCGATTGCGGTCGACGGCATCGCGCCCATTGGTCATGGGCGTACGCGCCGCGGGGCAGAGTGACTCGGGTTCGTGGTGCTCACGAGACCGTCAACGCTGATAGGTGCCGATCGTCTCGGCGGTCGCGAGAATGTGCGGCTCGAGCGCTCGCCACATCTCCGCGGCACGCTGGCCGGCAGGCACGTCCACTCGATCCACATCGAGCGCCGCGACCTTGAAGTGATAGTGATGCAGACCATGACCGCGCGGCGGCGCAGGCCCGTCGTAGAAGGCATGCCCGAAATCATTGAGGGCGCAGGATTGAGGCCGCTCGTTTTCCGCAAGGCCAGTACGATCTCGCGGAATGTTCGCGACCGCCCAATGCCGAAAGATTCCGGACGGTGCGTCGGGATCTTCGCAGATCAGCGCGAAGCTCTGCGTGCCTTGCGGCGCTCCCGACCAGACGAGCGGCGGCGAAACGTTGTCGCCATCACCGGTAAATTTGCGAGGCATCGCGCTGCCCGCCGCGAAGGCAGGGCTCGTCAGCTCGAACGGCATGGCGGTCTCCGTTACGTTGCAGCAAGGTGCGAGAACCGATTGTCCGCCCCGCGGCCTTCGGGTGGATGAGTGCATTCTCGTAAAGGAATTACGTGCGCGGCGGGTACGGGACCTCGGGCCCTGATGGTTCCGCGACCTCGTGCCGTGATCGGAGCTCGTCGCCATCGCCTCCCCATGGATGTCGCGGCGCTGGAAATGGAAGGTGCACGGCAAATGGATGCAGTCGCTTCAGGTAGCGCTTCGTCGCGAGCCACGCGAGTTCCTCTTCGCTGAAGCGGGCGTATCCGCGCTTCGACTTGCGCTCGCGGGCGCCCTCACGCTCCGCATCGTCAAGTGATTCGCCGATGCATGCGGTGTTCGCTGTCGCTCATTGCACCCTCGGATAGCGCGAAGCGCGCATCCATTGCACTCGCATCCTTGCAGTTTTTACTCGGCTTGCACGTTGGTGTCGCTCGCTTGGGCTTCCGATTCAACGCGCTCGATCGTCACGTACCTACGACGTCGATTTAGCGTGTCACTCGCTCGTCACGAATCGACGCTTGCAGAGGGCTTGTGCAATTCCGTAGATCCGTTCTCTCACTGTCGACCCGTCAACGCGCCCTCACTGCATCTTTTTGCACAATCGACGTGCAAATGTTGACGCTGCGCACCTGACTTCTTGTGTAAGACTATTTGACGCAATACGAAAGTGACTGCACCGCGTGGCTCGGCCAGCCGGGCAGCGTGCGGCGTGAAACTGCAATTGGGGGAAAACCGTGTCTGCTCACAATCGATTCATCACAGCTTCTTCGATCCTGTCGCTGGCCGTGTCATTCGCCATTCATGGCACGGCGCACGCGCAAGTCGGCGAGGCGCCCGCCACTGATCCATCGCCCGCGAACGCGGCCGCCGGTGAACCTCAGATCGGCGAGGTCGTCGTCACCGGCTCGCGCATTTCGAATACGCAATACGGGGCACCGACACCGGTCGCCGTCGTCGGTGAGGAACAACTGCAGCGCGATGCCAAGGTGAGTATCGGCGATTCGATCCGCGAGCTGCCGGCCGTCGGCACGTCGTCATCGCCGAACAACGGCGTCGGCAACAACAACATCGTCGGCGGCATCACGGGTTTGGACACCGTCAACCTGCGCCAGCTCGGCACGAACCGCACGCTCGTGCTGCTCGACGGTCAACGCGTCGTGCAATCGAATATCACGGGCGTCGTCGACCTCGGCACGATTCCATCGATCCTCGTCCAGCGCATCGACGTCGTCACGGGCGGCGCCTCGGCCGCGTGGGGCTCCGACGCTGTCGCGGGTGTCGTCAATCTCGTGCTCAACAAGCAGTTCGACGGCTTCAGGGCGAGCGTCGAATATGGCGACACCTTTGAAGGGGACCACCAGAGCCAGCGCGTCCAACTCGCGGCGGGCATGGGCTTCGCCGACGACAAGGGCCGTGCGATCTTCGGCGCGAACTACATGCGCAGCCCGGATGAAGTCTTTGCGTATCAGCGCGACTGGAACAAGTACGAGAACCTGATCCTGAATCCCGCGTACACGCCGACGAACGCTGAGCCGCGCTTGATTCACGTCCGGAACACCGGCCTGTCGCAAGCGACGAACGGCGGCCTGATTCAAGGTCCGGCTTGCTTGCCGGCGCCCCCGAATAGCCCGTGCACTCCGAACCCGCTCTTGAACACCCGCTTCGTCGGGCGCGATGGGACGCCGGTGCCGTTCAATCCAGGCCACGTGACATCCGGCAATTCGGTGTACGGCGATGCCGAGACGGATTACCCGGCGACGAACCCGCTTGCAGTTCCTTATCGTTCGATCAACCTGTTCGGCCACACGCACTACGACATCACCGACAACCTGCGCGCCTCGATCCAGATCAATTATGGCGAGACGGTCGCACGCAACAACAGCACGCCGGCCGTGTGGTACGGCAATCTGGCGATCCGCGGCGACAACCCCTACTTGCCGCAATCGGTCCGCGATGACATGACGAGGCTGGGTTTGCCCACGATCAATATCGGCACGACCTCGATCACGAATCTGACGAAGGAGCAGTACTCCCTCGACAACTTCGTGAACCACTCGGTCGGCGTGCCCGTCAGTGAACAGACGCGCGAGCTGATGCGCGGCGTGATCAGCCTCGACGGCCGCATCGGCTCTGACTGGACGTGGAACGCGTACTACCAGTACGGCGAAACGAACACCCGCGTCGAAACGGAGAGCAACGTCCATCGTCAGCGCTACCTCTTCGCGGTCGACGCGGTGCGCCTGCCGAGCGGCGAGATCGTGTGCCGTGCGGTACGGGACGGCGACGCGCGTGCCGCAGGCTGCGTGCCGCTCAACGTGATCGGCGAAGGCAACGCGACGTACGATGCGATTCGTTACGTCAACGTGCGCCCCGGCGAGAACTGGGAAGAGATCAAGCCAACGCAAGATGTCGTCGCGTTGTCCGCGCAGGGCAAGCTGCCTTTCGGCCTGCCCGCGGGTCTCATGTCCATGGCGTTCGGCGCCGAGTATCGCCGTGAAGAAGCCAAGATCACGACCGATCCGGGCGCCGCGGCCCGCTCGTACTTCTTCGCGAACTTCATTCCGTTCAACGGCAAGTACAGCGTGAAGGAAGGGTTCGTCGAGCTCGATGTGCCGCTGCTCGAGGATTCGTTCGTCGACACGCTCGGCCTGAACGTCGCCGCGCGTCTCACGGACTACAGCACGAGCGGCTCTGTGGAGACGTGGAAAGTCGGTCTCACGAGCGAAGTGAACTCCTACGTCCGACTTCGCGGCACCGTGTCGCGTGATATTCGTGCAGCAAACCTGAACGAGCTGTTCAGCGCGGGCAACCCGGTTCAGAGCCGTGCTATCGATCCGAACACGCGCCAAAGCGTCCCGATCTTCGCGACGTCGCTCGGCAATCCGGACCTCGACCCCGAGATCGCGGACACGCTCACGGCGGGCATTGTCCTGAATCCGATGTCCGGCCTGAACCTTTCGCTCGACTACTACTCGATCGAGATCAACGATGCGATCGCGTCGATCAACGGGACGACAGTGCTCAATCGCTGCGCCGCGGGCGAGACCGTGTTCTGCTCGCAGTTGGTCTTCAACAATGAGAATGTGTTGAGCGAGGTTAAAACGTTCCCGCGCAACCTGAGCTCCGAATCTACCGCCGGTCTCGACTTCCAGGCCGACTACCGGATACCGCTCGGCAACGGCGACCTGATCAGCCGTTTGGTCGGCAACTACATTCTCGAACAGGAGCAGTCCGCGCTCGGTGTGACAACCGACTTCGCGGGCGCGCTCGGCCGCGATTCCCCCGTGCTCGGTATTCCGAAGCTCCGCGCGACGCTGACCGAAACGTACTCCGCGGGTGGTTTCTCCGGAACGCTGCAGGGTCGCTACATCGGCGGCGGCAAGCTCGTGAACGGCTGGACCGCGAAGGATGTGGACGACAACACGATCCCGTCGGTCTTCTACGTCGACCTGCGTGGTTCGTATGAGGTCGCGGATGGTGTGACGGTCTTCGGTGCGATCGACAATCTGTTCGACCGCGATCCGCCGAACGTCGCGACCAGCTACCTCCTGTCGGCATCGACGTTCTCCACGGCGATCCGCGGCGACGTCCATGATCAGCTCGGCCGCGCTTACCGGCTCGGCGTTCGGGTGACGTTCTAGGACCGAGCCCGCGAACAGGCGCCCACCAGATGCGCTGCCGCGATTGCGGCAGCGCATCTGCAACGCTTTAGGATTCCGGCTCGACACTGCCTTCCAGGCGGATCTCGCCGTCGAACGTCACGTTGAGCCGCAGATCCGGCATTTCCAAGGTCATCTTGACCGGAAAGGCGGCCTTCCCCCGCGCCGCGCCGGACTCGAGCGCCGCGTCGACGGCACGCTCGATCTCGCGCTGCGAGCTCACGCCGACCTTCTTCAGGAATTTGCGCGTACTGAGATTGAGTGCTTGCTCGTCCATCGCTCTCTCCGATCGCCAGCGGACCCGCGACTTATAACGCCTGGGCGCGCGTGCGCGCAGTGAGAATCGACCACGATCCGCGCGACGAGCCCGCCGCGCGCGATGCGGCGGCCGGCTACACCGGCAGCGTCGCGGTGAATTCCGGCGGCTTCACGATGAGAACGTCGCACGGCAGGTGCTCGAGCACGCGCTCGGCCGTGCTGCCGACGAACACGCGCGTAAGGCCGCTGCGGGAAATCGCACCCATGACTACGATGTCAGCGCCGATCTCATGCGCTACACGCGGCAGGACGTCCGATGCGACGCCGAGCTGCACCTTCACATCCGCGGGCGCAATGCCGTAGGGCGCGACGAGCGCCTCCACGTCTTGTAACACCTGCTTGCGCTCGTCTTCGATCATCTGCGGCGTGAACGGGCTCATCGTGACGGGCGCACCGCTCGCCGCTTCCGCGACGAGCACGGCCGGCATATAGGCATGCAAGACGCGCACGGATCCTTCCAGCGGTTGGCGCAGCGCCTGTGACCATTCGAGGATGCGATGATCGAGCGCGACCGGCTTGTCATGCTCGTGGCCCGGATCGACGGCGGCGACGATGACCGGGGCGGCGTCCCACGGCTGCGGCTTCGTCAGCAACAGCGGCACGGGACAGCCGCGGATCAAATGCCAATCCGTGTTCGTGATGAACGTGCGCTTCGCGAGCGAATGATGATGCGTGTCTTTGACGACGAGATCGGCCTGGCTGCGCTGGGTTCGTTCGAGCACCTTGGCATGGAGAGGGTCGCCCGATGCGACCTCCGTCGCCACATCGAGGCCGCGCTCCCGCAAGGGCTGCGCGATGCGCTCCAAGATCGCGCGAATGTGCGTGATGAAATCGGGATGGCCGCCCTGCTGCAAATGCGCGGCGTAGCGCAGCGCGCGGGATTCCTTCGTCTCGCACGCGAACAGCTCGAGCCGCGCGGCGAATATTTCCGCCAGGCGCGCTGCCTTTTCCACCGCGGGCTGCGCGTCGGCCGTCGGATCCACGACCACCAAGATATTGTTGATTCTGTTCATGTCCCCTCCGCACATCGCTGCTGGCGCGATCGTTCGTGCAAGCAGCCCCCACCCTCCACGTCTCGGCAAGGACTATAAGGGGTTATGACGCGGCGCTCGCATGTGGGAATCGCGTAACCGCCACGCGGTTGCGCGGCTCACCGACTAGGTTCCCGCGCCTCGAGCGAGCGAGCGCTCAGCTCCTTGATCGCCTGTAAAAGCGCGTCGGTATCGACGGGCTTGCTCAAGAACCGCGTCACGGGAACCGGTGTCGACAGCGTTCGCATCAGCGACGGCAGATCACCGCTCAAGATGATGCCCGGCACGTCCTGGCTGTGCTGGCGGCGGGCGAGCGCGAGGACATCGAGCCCGGTGTGCGCGGAATCGAGATGATAGTCGGCAACGATGACGTCCTGGCACGACAAGGTTTCCAGCAACCGCTCCGCCTCCGCGAACGAGCCGGCGCTGCGCACCTCGTAGCCTTCGAGCTTCAGGAACAGCTCCGTCGCCATGCGTACGCCGTCGTTGTCTTCCACGAGAACGATGCGCGTCTTCGGTGCGGCCGCGGACGCGGTCACCTGCGCTTGCGTCGCCGGCGTCGCGACGGGAGCCGCCGCGATGAGCTCGCTCGGGATCGTCACGGTCGCCTCGGTGCTCTGGCCGACCGTCGAGGAAATCTTGATCCGGACCTGCAGCAGCCGCGCCACTTCCTTCACGATCGCAAGGCCCAGACCGACGCCAAGACGCTTCGTCCCATGCGTGTCGACCTGATAGTACTCGTCGAAGATGCGCTCCAGCTTGTCCGGGGGAATGCCGATGCCGGTGTCGCGAATGGCGATGACGAGCACGCCGTCCGCCATCGTGCAATCGACCGTCACGGAGCCCCGGTCCGTGTACTTGAGCGCGTTGCCGAGCAGATTCTGTAACAGCTGCGTGAACAGCACCCGATCCGTGAGCAGCGTGACGGGCAGCGGGCGCACGATCAAATCCAGTCCGCGCGCGGCCGCGATCGAGCCGAACTCCGCGGTGAGACCGTCGAGCAGCTCCGGCAAGTACACGCGCGCGATCTGCGGCTCGACGGATCCCGATTCGAGCCGGCTGATGTCGAGCAAGGCGTTGAGCAGGCGCGCCGTGCTCTCGATGGCCTGCTGTTGATGCTTGAGGAGCTGCGCGATCTCCGCGTCGCCCGCGAGCCGCATCATCGCGGCATTCAAGAGCTTGATCGTCTGCAGCGGCTGCCGCAGATCGTGGCTCGCGGTGGCAAGAAAGCGGCTCTTGGCGCGATCGGCGCGCACGGCCTCCTCGCGCGCCTGCACGAGCTCCGCGTTGATGCTGTGGCGCTCGGTCGTGTCGCGAATCGCGGCGGCGATGAACACCTTGTCCTTGATTCGAAACGGCGCCAGGCGAATGCCCGCCGCGAACTCCGAGCCGTCCGCGCGCAGCGCGTACAGATCCGCGATGCGCGTGCCCATTTCGCGGCTGCGCGGCTCGCGCACGAACCCGGAGACGTGGCGTGCGTGCCGCGAGCGGAATCGCTCGGGCACGAGCATCTCCACGGTCTGGCCGAGCAGGCGCTCCGGCGCGTAACCGAACACCTCGGCCGTCGTATCGTTCGCGAACCGAATCACGCCTCGATCGTCGATGACGATGAGGGCATCGGGAGAGAAGCGCAGCAGGTGCTGGGTGATCTCGGAAAACTCGTCCATCATGTCGCTTGCTGGCCGCGACGATCGGACGCCGCTCGAGCCGCCGCCGCGAGCGTAGCACGGCGCGTCAGGCGACCGGACGTCCGACCGCGCCCTCCGCGACACCTGGTCTACGTGGCGGGCACAGGGGACTGCGGGGTTGTCGCAAGTGCGGGGGACGCTGTCATGAGGCAACCTGCAACAACGACCGGCTCTCTGCGGAGCGCCGTATCCAAAGGGCAATGTTGTGGATGAGATGACGAGCGTATCGATGCGAACGGGACAGCCGACCGAAACCGGGCCGGGCGCCGCGAGGCCCCCGCTGCTCGATCAGCTCATGGCGATTTCCCGTTGCTCGGCCCTCGAGGAGATGGCGAGCGGCATCGCGCACGAGCTCAACCAGCCGCTCGGCGCGATCACGACCTTCGCGCAGGCCGGCGAGCGCATCGTGAATCAGCCGAACGCATCGCTCGCAAGCGCACGCGAGGTGTTTCAGCTCATCAGCAAGGAAGCCTTGGCCGCCGCGGAAGGCATCCGTCGCATGCGGCGCCTGTTCAATCGCGACAATCTCGTGAAGGTGCCCACGGCCATCGACGAGGTCGTTCGCGAGCTCACGCCCGCGCTCGAGGCGCTCGCGAGCGAAGCCGGGATCACGCTCACGGTGCATGTCCAAGGCCCGCTCGCGCCGGTCGCGATCGATCGTCTGCGCATCCAGCACGTGCTGTATACGCTGGCACAGAACGCGATCGATGCCACGCGCGCGAACCCCGCCGCGACCCCGGCTGCCGTATCGATCGACATCAGGGGCGATCGCTATGGGGTAGAGATCGGCGTCATCGACTCGGGCACGGGCATTCGCGCCGAACAGCGCGCGCAGATCTTTCATCCCTTCTTCACGACGAAGCCCGAGGGGACCGGGCTCGGCCTTGCGTCCGCGCGGGCGATCGTTCAAGCCCACGAAGGCACGATCGGCTTCGATGCCGCGCCCACCGGCGGCGCCCGCTTCTGGTTTCGCTTGCCGGCCGCTTGAGACCTCCATGAACGAACCGAACAAGACGACCAAGACCAAGGCACCGACGATTTACGTGGTCGACGACGACGACAGCATGCGCCAGGCGGTCGCGCTGCTGCTGCGCACGGTCGGCTACAACCCGATCGTGTTCGCGCGACCGAGCGACTTCCTCGCGAAACACGATCCAAACGTGCACGGCTGCCTCGTGCTCGACATTCGCATGCCCGAGATGAGCGGCCTCGAAGTGCAGCAGCAGTTGAACCGCGCCGGCGCGATCCTGCCCGTGATCTTCATCACCGGGCACGGCGACATTCCGATGGCCGTCCAGGCGATGAAGGACGGCGCGCTCGACTTCTTGACGAAACCCTTCCGCGACCAGGACCTGCTCGATCGCATCAACACCGCCTTGAAACAAGATGCGGAAAATCGTGCGGCGATCGACAAGCACGCCGAGCTGCGGCGCCGGGTGGAATCGCTCTCCCCGCGCGAACGCGAGGTGCTCGACCTGATCGTCGAGGGCAAGGCGAACAAGGTGATCGCGATCGATCTCGGCTTGAGCGAGCGCACCGTCGAGATCCATCGCGCGAACGTCATGGAGAAGATGGGCGCACGCTCCGTCGCGCATCTGGTGAAGATGCATCTCACGGTCAACGAGCACTAGCTCCCGCCGGACACCGCGACGTGCACTTCGATCCAGAGTTGATCCGCCGCTACGACGGCAACGGCCCGCGCTACACGTCCTATCCGACGGCACCGCAGTTCCATGCGGGGTTCGATATCGGCGAGTATCGCAAGGCGGCGCTGCTCAGCAACGAGTCCGCGACGCCGCTGTCGATCTACGTGCACGTGCCCTTCTGCGCGAGCCCATGCTTCTACTGCGGCTGCAACAAGGTGATCACGCGCAGCACCGCCGAAGGCGAACGCTACGTCGCCGCGCTCATACAGGAGATCGAGCTGCAAGGCGCCCTGTTCCAGCACTCGCGGCGCGTCGAGCAGATCCATTTCGGCGGCGGCACGCCCACGTTTCTCGCCGTTGCGCAGCTGCAGGCGATCCTGCGGCAGCTCGAGCGCGAATTCGTGTTCGCGCCGCCGGGCCAGCGTGAAACCTCGATCGAGATCGATCCGCGGACGGTGAGCGCCGCGACGATCGCCGCGCTCGCGAAACTGGGCTGCAATCGGATCAGCCTCGGTATTCAGGATTTCGATCGAGCGGTGCAGCTCGCGGTCAATCGGGTGCAGAGCGTCGAGCAGACGCGCGACATCGTCGCGAGCGCGCGCGACAGCGGCATCGACGCGATCAATTTCGATCTCATCTACGGCTTGCCGCGCCAGACGTCCGCGAGCTTTGCGCGGACGCTCGATACGGTGATCGAGTTGCAGCCGACGCGGATCGCGGCCTACGGATACGCGCACATGCCGCGGCTGTTCAAACCGCAGCGGCGCATCGATGCGGCCGAGCTGCCGACGGCGAGCGAGCGGCTGGAGCTGCTGCGTCTCACGGTCGAGCGGCTCACGGCGGCCGGATATATGTACATCGGCATGGATCATTTCGCCCTGCCGAGCGATCCGCTCGCGAAAGCACTGCTCGAGGGCACGCTGCACCGGAATTTCCAAGGCTACTCGTCGCAGCCGGATTGCGATCTGATCGGTCTCGGCGTGAGCTCGATCGGCAAGATCGGCGCGGCATACGCGCAGAACGTGAAGACCCTGCGCGAGTACCACGAGCGCATCGACCGTCGGCAGCTCGCGATTGCCCGCGGGCTGACGCTCACGAGCGACGACCGCGTGCGCCGCGACGTGATCCAGGCGCTCATGTGCCGCGGTCACGTCGATTTCGCGACGATCGACCAGCAGCATTGCATCGAGTTCTCCGAGTACTTCGCGAGCGAGCTCTCGCGGCTCGCGAGCCTGCAGGCGGACGGGCTCGTCGCGGTCGACGCGGATGGCATTCGCGTCGCCGAGCGCGGGCGCTTCCTGGTGCGCAACATCGCCATGGTGTTCGACGCTTATCTGCAGCCGCAGACGGCAGCCGCGTTCTCCCGCGCGATCTGAGCGCGGCGGCGGCCGCAAGCGGGCGGCGCTCCTTCATCCTTCGCCTCATGCTCCGGGCGTGCGCAAGCTCACGTTGCTGACGCTCGCGCCCGCATGACGGGCCCGCCCACTCGTGCTACCGCGCATCCATTGCGGGACTCCCCTTAATGAGTGCAGCGCACCCATTGCGTAACGTTCGCAGCGCACAAGCAACCACGCTCGCCGATCATGCCGCGAACAGAAACCTACAATGACCACGTCGTTCGACTCTTCCTGCTCGCCGCCGCCGTCTGGGGCATCGTCGGCATGGCGATCGGCGTGCTCGCGGCCGCGCAGCTCGCCTGGCCCGCGCTGAATTTCGATGTTTCGTGGCTGACGTTCAGCCGCATTCGCGCCAACCACACCTTCGGCGTGATCTTCGCCTTCGGCGGCTCGGCGCTGATGGGTACGTGCTACTACGTCGCGCAGCGCACGGGCCATACGCGGCTCGCGTTCGGCCGGCTCGCGATGTTCACGTTCTGGGGTTGGCAGGCCGCGGTGCTGCTCGCGATGGCGACGATGCCTTTCGGCATCACGCAGCAGAAGGAATACGCCGAACCAGAATGGTTCATCGATCTGCTGATCGCCGTCGTCTGGGTGTCATTCGGCATCGTCTTCTTCGCGACGCTCGCGCGCCGGCGCATCCGGCACATCTACGTCGCGAACTGGTACTACGGCGCGTTCATCATCGCGGTCGGGCTGCTGCACATCGTCAACAATCTCGCGGTGCCGGTTTCGCTGTTCAAGTCGTATCCGATCTACGCAGGCGTCGTCGATGCGATGGTGCAATGGTGGTACGGCCACAACGCCGTCGCGTTCTTCCTGACCGCGGGCTTCCTCGGAATGATGTACTACTTCGTGCCGCGCCAGGCGCAGCAGCCCTTGTGGAGCTATCGATTCTCCATCGTGAATTTCTGGGCGCTGATCTCGGTGTACATGTGGGCGGGCTCGCATCACCTGCTGTACAGCGCGCTGCCGGACTGGGTGCAGTCCGTCGGCATGGCGTTCTCGCTCGTGCTGTTGATGCCGAGCCTCGGCTCCGCGGCGAACGGCCTGCTCACGTTCAACGGCTCGTGGGACAAGCTCAAGACGGACCCGGCAGCGAAATTCATGGTGCTGGCGCTCGTCTTCTACGCCGCCTCGACGTTCGAAGGCTCGATGCTCGCGATCAAGTCCGCGAACTCGCTCTCCCACTACACCGACTGGACCGTCGCGCACGTGCATTCGGGCTCGATCGGCTGGGTCGCGATGATCACGATCGGCTCGCTGTACGCGATGGCGCCGCGCGCGCTCGATCGACCCGCGATGCATTCGCGAGGCGCGATGGAGCTGCACTTCTGGATGCACACGGCCGGCTTGCTGCTCTACGTCGTCTCGATGTGGGCGGCCGGCATGACCGAGGGGCTCATGTGGCGCGCGACGAATCCGGACGGCTCGCTCACCTACAGCTTCCTCGCGAGCGTCATCGCGGTGAAACCGTATTACGCGATCCGGCTGCTGGGCGGCGTGCTCGTGCTCGGCGGCATGGTCGTGATGGCGTGGAACCTGTGGCACACCGCCGCCGCCGCGCGCGCCAAGCTCATCAAGCCGATCCTGGTACCGATCCCGGAAGTGATTCCGGAGCCGGCCGAGAACCAATTCCCCGCGCCGCTGCCGGCACGAGGTTGAAGACATCATGGCGCTACGTTACGAACACTTCGAAAAAATCGAGAAACACGCGGGCCTGCTCGGTGTGCTGATCGCGGTCATGGTGTCGCTCGGCGGCCTCGCCGAGATCACACCGCTGTTCATCAAGGCGCACACGGTCGAGCCCGCGCCGGGCTTCAAGCCGTACGACGCGCTACGCCTCGCGGGCAAGGATGTGTACGTGCGCGAAGGCTGTCACAACTGCCACTCGCAGATGATTCGTACGCTGCGCTTCGAGACGCAGCGCTACGGCGATTATTCCGTCGCGAGCGAATCGGTGTACGACCGACCGTTCCAATGGGGCTCGAAGCGTACGGGACCGGACCTCGCGCGCGTGGGCGGCAAGTATTCCGACGAGTGGCAACGGCTGCACTTGCTCCGGCCGCGCGAGCTCGTGCCGGAATCGAACATGCCCGGCTATCCGTGGCTCGAGCACGCAGCGCTCGACGGCGAGGACATCCAGGCACGCATGCGGACGCTGCGCTTCCTCGGCGATCCGTACACCGACGCCGACATCGACGGCGCGCCCGCGGCCGTCGCGAACAAGACCGAGCTCGATGCGCTCGTCGCCTATCTGCAAGGGCTTGGCGTGAAGAACGTGCCTGCGAAGGATGCCGCGCAATGAGTGCACTGTGGGCTCATGGGGTCGGCGTGCTCATTCTCGTGCTCATGTTCGCGTTCGTCGGCATCTGGATCTGGGCATGGCTGCCGTTTCACAAAGGTAAGTTCGACGGACTCGCGCGACTGCCGATGCACGATGACGCGGCGCGGCCGGCCGTCGAAGAAGGTGGATTGCAATGAGCGGCTTCTGGTCGGGCTGGGTGAAGTTCCTCGTGGTGCTCAATCTGGGCATCACGCTCCTGCTGTTCCTGCTGGCGCTGCGGATCAAGATCCCGACGCAGGCCGATGGCACGACCGGCCACGTCTGGGCGCACGGCGTTCTGCGCGAAGGCGTGCGCAAGCTGCCGCGCTGGTGGGTCGTGCTGTCGCTCGTGACGTTCGCCATCGGCCTCGGCTATCTCACGTTGTATCCGGGCTTCGGCGGCGCGAAAGGCGCCCTGGGCTGGACCTCGGCCGGGGAATGGCAGCGCGACGTCGCCGCGAACGACGCGAAGCGCGCGACCATGCTCGAGCTGCTGCGGTCGCTGCGTATCGAGCAGATTGCCGCCGATCCGCACGGCGCCGCGCTGGGTGAGCGCTTGTATCTCGACAACTGCGCGGCATGCCACGGCAGCGACGCGCGCGGCAATCAAAATGTGGGCGCTCCGGATCTCATCGACAGCGACTCCCTGTACGGCGGCGACCCCGACACGCTGCTCGCAAGCATTCGTGATGGCCGCAACGGCGTCATGCCCGCGTGGGGCGGCGCGCTCGGCCGCAACGGTGTGAACGAAGTGACCGCATACGTATTGAGCCGCGCTGGTGTGAATGCGCCGCCAGACTGGGTCGACGCGGGCAAGGCTCGCTTCGACACGCTGTGCGCCAGTTGTCACGGTGCCGACGGCCGCGGCAACGCCGCGCTCGGCGCACCCAACCTGACCGACGATGTCTGGCTGTACGGCGGAGATTTCACGAGCGTGGCGGCCTCGATCCGCAATGGCCGCTCCGGCGTGATGCCCGCGTGGCGCCAGCGCCTCCGCGAGGACGAAATGCGCGCGATCGCCGCGTGGATCGTCGCGCAAGGTCAGCGCGCGGACGCAGTGGGAAGCTGATCGTGAGCAAGGCCGTCGGCGGACACTGGTATCGACAACCGATTCTGTGGCTCGGCGCGGCGATCTTCTGCGCCTCGCTCGCCGGCTGCATTGGCATGATCGTTCTCGGTGCGCAGTACTCGGAGCCGCCCGTGTCGGTGAGCGGCGAGCAAGTGTTCAAGATGCCCACGGCGCGTTCGGCGGAGCGCGATCCATGAACACCCGGGCGGCCGGCTGCTGGCATTGCGGCGAGCCCGTGCCCGCGAACGAGGTCATTCAGGCGCGCATCGACGGAGTGCCGCGCTCGATGTGCTGCCAGGGCTGCCGAGCCGCCGCGGAGTGGATCGAGCACCTCGGCCTCGGCGACTACTACCGCCTGCGTACGCAAGCGGCATCGCGACCCGACGACGTGCTACAGCCGAGCGACCATGCCGCCTGGGATCGTCCCGACGTTGCCAGTCACGTCACGCGCGATCTCGGCGAAGGGCGGCGCGAGACGATGTTATTGATCGACGGCGTGCGCTGCGCCGCTTGTGTCTGGCTGATCGAGCGTTCGCTCGGCGCGCTGCCCGGCGTGCTCGCCGTGCACGTGAATGCGGCGGCGCGCCGCG
>JAEYXD010000209.1 GCA_023428645.1 Pseudomonadota bacterium | reverse complement strand
TCAACATGTCTTCGGGAAGCGCGACGACGACGGGCCCATGGCGGCCTTGCGTCGCGACGGCGAAGGCGCGCGTCGTGATCTCGACGGTGCGCGCTGGATCATCGATCTCGATCGCGAGCTTGGCCATGGAGCCGAACACGGCGCGATAGTCCAGCTCCTGAAAGCCCTCGCGCCCGCGATCGCTGCGCGCGACCTGACCGACGAACAAGATCATCGGTGCGGAATCCTGCGACGCTGTGTGTACGCCGATGCTCGCGTGCGTTGCGCCGGGCCCGCGCGTCACGAAGCACACGCCGGGCTTGCCGGTCGCTTTGGCGTAACCGACGGCCATGTTCGCGGCGCCTGCTTCGTGCCGGCATGTCACGACCTGGATGCGATCCTGAAAGTCCACGAGTGCGTCGAGCACCGGCAGATAGCTTTCGCCGGGTACGCAGAACACATGCGTGATGTCGTTGGCCGCGATCGTCTCGACGATGCGGCGCGCGGCGGCAACCGCGGAGGTGGATGAGGTCGTCACGATGAGAGTATCGTCGTCGCCCGCCTCGCACGACAAGCTGCGCGCGTTTCAGAGGATTCTTGTATGCAACTGGGCATGATTGGCTTGGGTCGGATGGGTGCGAACATGACGCGCCGCTTGTTGCAACACGGGCATGAATGCGTCGTGTACGACGCGGTGCCGGCGGCGGCGACCGCGCTCGGCGCCGAGGGTGCGATTCCCGCGGCGACGCTCGCCGAGCTCGTCGCGCGGCTCGCGCCGCCGCGCGCCGTGTGGCTGATGATTCCGGCCGCGCTCGTCGAGCAGGTGTTGGGCGAGCTGACGCCGTTGCTGGCGCCGGGCGATATCGTCATCGATGGCGGCAATTCGGACTATCTCGACGCGATCCGCCGCTTCCGTGCGCTCGCCGAGCGCAAGCTGCATTTCATCGACGTGGGCACGAGCGGCGGCGTCTGGGGTCTTGCGCGCGGCTACTGCCTGATGATCGGCGGCGAGCACGAGACGGTTGCACGACTCGCGCCGATTTTCGAGTCGCTTGCGCCCGAGCCTGCTGGCGACGCGCCGGCACTCGGACCGACGCTTGCGACCGCGGCGCGCGGCTATCTGCATTGCGGTCCGGCCGGCGCCGGACATTTCGTGAAAATGATTCACAACGGCATCGAGTACGCGCTCATGTCCGCATACGCCGAAGGATTCAATCTGCTCGCGCATGCCGGCCGCGGTCACGACGATCGCACGCACGATGCGGAGACGGCGCCGCTCGCGCATCCCGAGGCTTATCGATACGACTTCGACGTCGCCGCGATCGCGGAGGTGTGGCGTCATGGCAGCGTCGTGCGCTCGTGGATGCTCGATCTCACCGCCGACGCGCTGCGCGATGATCCCCAGCTCGAGCGCTATGCGGGGCGCGTCTCCGACTCGGGTGAAGGGCGGTGGACGTTGAAGGCGGCGATCGATCTCGGCGTGCCGATGCCGACGCTCGCGAGCGCGCTGTTCGGCCGCTTCAGCTCGCGCGATGAGGACAAGTATGCGAACCAGCTGCTCTCGGCGATGCGCGAGCAGTTCGGCGGCCACGCGGAAAAGAGGAGATAGCCGCCGAGCCCGAGGCTACGGGATCTGCGACAGGCGCACTCGGCGTTACTTCGGCATGTCAGGGCACGTGTACGGCACCGACGCGGTGATGTACGACTGCACCTCGTCGATACCGGCAATCCGCAGCAGGAGTTGATTCGGCCGCGGCATCTCGACCGCCGCCTCGATCGGGATCGTGTCCTCGAGCCAGCGGATGCGCTCGCCCGCCACGCCCCATTTCGTCAGTCGATAGGTTTCGAAACACGAATCCATCACGAGCGTGCGATCGGGCAGGAAGATGAGCATCGTGCCGACGCCGTGGCCGCGCGTCGTCGAGATCCATACCTTGCCGACGAAGGCGGGATTCGCAGGTTCGGCGGTCGTCGATGTTGCGGTCGTCGAAGGCGTGGCAGCGACGGAAGGTGCGGACTGCTCGCGCCCGCAGCCGGCGAGCAGGGCGAGCAGCGCAAATGGAAGAGCGCGTTTCATGGATATGGCCGTGGTGGAACGGGACGACAAGATAGCGCGATCGAGGCCCGCCCGGACACGCCTCGCGATCAGCGGCTCTGCTCGAGGGATGCGTTCAAGGCGACAGCGAACGCCGCCTCGCCGCTGATGAAATCCTTCCAGGCCAGTTCATGACCCTTGCGCTTGCCCTTCTGGGTCACCTTGAGTCCCTGCGGATCGATCGTGACGACGTACGGCTCGCCGTCGATCGCGATCTCACGCCTCAAGGGCTTCTCGAGCTTTGTCGTCATTGCGACCTCCTCCTGCCGACCGAACACGCGGCGCTCGCGTGCCCGGCAGCTGTTAAGAAAATCATGGTTGGAATCGGGAGTTCCGGCCGCATTTGCGCTCTGCGCAACGCGAGGTCCGGGCTCGGGCACTTCGCTGCTACATTCCAACCCGATCATCGGCCAGGAAACGTTCAGCCCGGGAGCATTACGCTTCGCTGCGCCGTTGCAGAATCACAATGATGATGGTGGAGATACGTATGAACACGAGAACCCGCCTTTGGGGCCCGCTCGCCGGGCTGTCGCTGTTGAGCGTATGCGCTCATGTTCCGGCCGAAGAAGCGGCGATCCCGTCGAAATGGAACATCCAGGAGATCAGCTATCCCTATTCCGGCTTCACGACGGCCTACGACTGCGACTCGGCGGCCGACAAGGTGAGAGATATCTTGAAGGCGCTCGGCGCTCACGAGAGTACGAAAGTGCGCGCGACGGGCTGTCCCGCGAGCCGGCCCTCGCGCACGTTCTTTCTGACGATCACCGCGGCGACACCGGTGCCTGCGGCGGACGTGCAGCCGACGCAAGCGGACAAGAGCCGGCAGGAGTTGCTGCAGCGCCTCGGCAAGAAGAACCAGCTGCTCGATCAGGAATTCCCCGCGAGCTGGCAGACGGTCGACCTGACGAAGGAGCGTCGGTTGAACATCAATCCCGGCGACTGCGAGCTGATCGAAGGATTGCGTGACAAGGTGCTGCCGAAGCTCGGCGTGAAGATCGAGGAGGAGCGCATCACCTGCACGCCGAATCAGCTGAGCCTGCACCCGCCGTATTTGCGTGTTTCGGCGCTCAAGGCGCTGCCGAGCCCGGACACGAAGGCGGCCGGGGAGAGCTAGACGGCCGCGACGAGGAACGATGAGAGACGCGACGTACGAAACGATGCCCGTCGAGGGCGGGCGCCACGTCAAGCTGTGGACGAAGGGGGTGCCGGTCGAGGACGAGGCGCGCGAGCAATTGCGCAAGACGGCAAGGATGCCGTTCATCTTCAAGCACATCGCCGTGATGCCGGACGTGCACGTCGGGATCGGGTCGACGGTCGGCAGCGTGATCCCGACCTTGCAAGCGGTGATTCCGGCGGCGGTCGGCGTCGATATCGGTTGCGGCATGATCGCCGCGAAGACGACGCTCACCGCGGCCGATCTCCCCGACAACCTCGGCCGCGTGCGCGCGGCGATCGAGCGCGCCGTGCCCCACGGCAAATCGTTCGGACGCCGCGATCAGGGAGCGTGGGGCGACTCGCCGCCGAGCAACGTGGATGCGGCCTGGTCGCAGCTGCGCGGGCGCTTCGATCGCATCGTCGAGAAGTATCCGCGGCTCGAGCGAACGAACAATCGCGTGCACCTGGGCACGCTCGGCACGGGTAATCACTTCATCGAGGTTTGTCTCGATGAGGCAGGCGCGGTGTGGCTCATGCTTCACAGCGGCTCGCGCGGTGTCGGCAACGCGATCGGCACGTTCTTCATCGAGCTCGCGCGCGAAGACATGCGCGCATGGATGGCGAATCTGCCGGACAAGGACCTCGCGTACTTCGAGGAAGGCACGCAGCACTTCGACGACTACGTCGAGGCCGTCGAGTGGGCGCAGGATTTCGCGCGCTCGAATCGCGAACTGATGATGCAGAGTGTCGTGCGCGCGGTGCGGTCGGTGATCACGAAGCCGTTCGACACGCATCTCGAGGCCGTGAACTGCCATCACAATTACGTGAGTCGCGAGCGGCACTTCGGCGCGGACATTCTCGTGACTCGCAAGGGTGCGGTGCGGGCGCGCAGGGGCGAGCTCGGCATCATCCCCGGCAGTATGGGCGCGCGCTCGTACATCGTGCGGGGGCTCGGCAATGAAGACAGTTTCGCGAGCTGCAGTCACGGCGCGGGGCGCACGATGTCGCGAACCGCGGCGCGCAAGCGCTTCACGCTCGAGGAGCATCGAGCGGCGACCGCCGGCGTCGAATGCCGCAAGGACAAGGACGTCATCGACGAAACGCCGGCGGCCTATAAGGACATCGATGCCGTCATGGACGCGCAGCAGGACTTGGTCGAAGTCGTGCACACGCTAAAGCAGGTCGTGTGCGTGAAGGGTTGATAGGAGGTGCGGCCGGTTGCGGCCCTCATCTCGAGCCGCTCTCGAAAGAGACGCGAGCTCACGGAGGAGCGTCGCCTGAACATCAATCCCGACGATTGCGAGCTGATCGAAGGATTGCGCGACTAGTGTTGCGGGCGACGAGAGCTGGCCGACGCTAACTGCGGCGCGCCCTTTGCTTGGGCCATCCGAACTCGCCTTCGAGCAGATGGTCGCTGATGCTCGTGCCGGTTCGCATCTGGCCGGCCAGCTTCGTGCCGGGTGCGGCGCCAGTAAAGAATCTGAACTCGCGGTTGAAGTGGGACTGATCGTAGAACCCGTCGAGATGCGGGCCGGCCGCGCTCTTGTGTCGCACCGCGAGCAGCCGATGGTAGCTGTGCTTGAAGCGCACGATTCGCGCGTAGCGCTTCGGTGTCATGCCGACGGCCGCACTGAACCGTCGCTCGAGCGTGCGCACATCCAGGCGATGCGAGCGAGCCCACTCCAGGATCGACAGCTGACCTCGTGTGCGCTGCAGTTCGTACAACAAGTGTTGCGTGGCGGCGTGCCCCGGCTGCAGGCCTGCGATCGTGCGCAGGAAGAACGCATCGAGCAGATGCTTCATCGTTGCTGCGCACCGCGCATTGGCCAGCGCATCTTCCAGCTCCTGCAAGCCGCGATCGTTCAGTTCGGGAAGCGCAAGAGTGGTATCGCGAAAATCGCTCAGGGGAATCGAGATCAGCCGGTGCAGGGCGCGCGGGTCCAGTTTCGCGCCTGCGAGTCGCACCGGACCGGTGTTACGCGTCAGCACGGAGTGCGAACGCCCGCCGATCAGGTAACTCGAGCGCATGAGGGTACGTCGCGTGCGATCTTCGACGGGCCAACGTTCGTACCCGCTCGTCCCCAGATTGAACACGATCTCCGAATGACCATCCGGGATCAGCAGTTCGGGAGGCTCGTCCATCGCCGGTGCTCGAAGTGGATCGGGCTCGACCAGGAAGTAGCAATGAACCCACGGACGCAGGCGCGGATCCGGCTCGATGAGCCAGTACCGCATATCGCCGCGAATGAGCGTGGGTTCCACCGAAAGTCCTCCTGCGCAGCCCGCTGGTCGACCGATTTTTTACAAGACACTCCGGCTGCCGCGGGCATGCTCTTGCGATGTCATCAAGGGACTCGCAATGCCCAAGTACGTCTTGAATGTCAACAGTCGCACCCATCAGGTCGATGTCGAGGACCCCTCGACGCCTTTGCTGTGGGTGCTGCGTGATCTGATCGGCCTGACGGGAACGAAGTATGGCTGCGGCATGGCGCAATGCGGAGCCTGCACGGTGCATCTGAGTGGCAACGCCGTCAGATCCTGTTCGGTGCCCGTCTCGGCGGCAGGTCAGCAGGCCATCGTCACGATCGAAGGACTCTCCGAGGACGGCTCGCATCCACTGCAACGCGCCTGGGAGCGCTTCGACGTGCCGCAATGCGGTTACTGCCAAGCGGGCCAGATCATGCAGGCGGCTGCCCTTCTGAAGCGCAATCCCACGCCGTCCGACGAGCAGATTCGTCAGGGAATGGCGGGCAATCTGTGCCGCTGCGGAACATATCCGCGCATTCACCAGGCCATCGCGGCCGTCGCGCGCGGAGCATGACGATGCCAGTCAACCGCCGCGACTTTCTGTTCCAGAGCGTGCTCGCGGGCGCGGGCTTGACGTTGGCGCTGCGCGTCCGGGGCCAGACGATCGCGATCTCGCACGCAGATGCAGTGCGCTCGCTGCTCGGAGATTTCGTTCGCATCGAGCCCGATGGCCGTGTGCTGTTCCAGGTGATCAAGCACGAGATGGGACAGGGCGTGGCCACCTCGCTTGCTCAGATATTCTGCGAAGAGCTGTGTGCCGACTGGGAGCGCGTTCAAGTCGAGTTCCCCATGGCCGACATGCAGCGCTATCAAAACGATCGCAATGGCGGGCATGACACGGGCGGAAGCTGCACGATCATCTACCAGTACGACATGCTGCGGCAGGCCGGTGCCACTGTGCGGCAATTGTTGATCGAGGCCGCCGCGCGCGAGTGGCAGGTGAGTGCGGATCGTTGCTATGCGCAGGACCATTTCGTTCATCTGCGTGACTCCACTCGCAAGCTCGGCTTCGGTGAGCTCGCGACCGCAGCCTCCTCATTGCCGATCCCGGGTGAAGCATCGCTCAAGGATCCGGCGCAGTTTCGGATCATTGGCACTGCACGTGCGGCGAAGCTGAATCCAGATATCGCGCGCGGCCGTGTGCGGTACGGCATCGATACGCAAGTGCCAGGCATGCTCTATGCGGTCATCGCCCGATGTCCGGTGTTCAAGGGAAAGGTGAAGTCGTACGACGCCTCCGCGGCCATGAAGCTGCGCGGCGTGAAAAAGATCTTCGCGACGCGACCCATTGCCGGTGCTCATGTTCCGCCGTACATGCCCCACGACATCCGCGACGGCGTCGCGGTCGTTGCGGATTCGTTCTGGACGGCCAGGCGTGCCCGCGATCTGCTGCAGATCGAATGGGATGAAGGTCCCAACGGCAAGCGCAGCTCTGCCGATTTCGAGCGGCTTGCGGCGTCTCGGGCAATCGCGAAGGGCGCGCCCACCGGCTTCATCGGCAACGAGAATGCAGTCGCCGATCTCGCTCGAGTCCGCAAGACGCTGCGCGCGTCATACGTGTATCCGCAGCAACTGCACTCCTGCATGGAGCCGCTGAACTGCACCGCGCACGTGCGCGAGGGCGAGTGCGAGATCTGGATGGGATCGCAGGCCCCGAATCTCATCGTGAGTGAGTTGCAGAAGCTGCTCGGGTTCCCAGAGGAAATGATCAAAGTGCATCTGATGCCATCGGGCGGAGGATTCGGCCGGCGCTACTACCCCGACATCGCGGTCGAAGCAGCGTTCGTGTCGCGCGAAGCCGGGCATGTGCCGGTCAAACTGCTGTGGACGCGCGAGGACGATCAGCAATGCAATCTCGCGCATCACTTTCAGCACATGGAATATCAGGCCGCGCTGGATGGCGAGGGCCAGCTCTATGCGTGGTACGAGAAAGAGATCCGGACCTACACCTGGGGCGCGAGATATGCGGATCCCTCGCTGCCGACCATGGCTTACGACATTCCGAACATACGCTACGACTTCGAGGATCTGAGCGAGCAGGAACTGATCCACTCCTCGGCGTGGCGCGGCGTCGTCATGCACGGCAAAGCGTTGAGCGAATGCTTCATCGATGAGATCGCAGCCGAGCTCGAGCGCGATCCTCTCGAGTTTCGCTTGGCGATGCTCAAGCCGGGGCGCGATGTCTTTACCGGCGGCGATACGCTCTCGAGCGATCGATTGCGGCGAGTCCTGTTGCTCGCTGCGCAAAAGGGCGGATGGGGGCGCAAGACGGACCCGGGCCGAGGTCTCGGGCTCGCCCTCGTTCCCTATGGCAACACGTGTTGTGCGGCCGTGGCGGAAGTCACCGTGCAGGCAGGACGAGTAGTCGTCGACCGAATCACCGTCGCCATCGATTGCGGGAAGCTGATCAATCCCTCGGCCGCCGAGAATCAGATCACGGGCGGTCTCATCTGGGGTCTCACTGCTTTGTTCTACGGTGGCGCGCCGGTGGAGAACGGCCGGGTCATGCACAGCAACTTCCATCAGAACAAGCTACTGCGCATGATCGAATGTCCGGCGATGGAAGTGCATTTCGTGGATGGTCTCGCAGAGCGCCCCTGGGGCATCGGTGAGGTCTCAGCGCCGCTCGCTGCACCGGCCGTGCTGAACGCCATCTACGCGGCGAGCGGACAAAGAATCCGTAAGTTGCCGATCGAGCTGCAGGTGGGAGGCAAAGGGGAGTAACGAAGCCCCGGCGCGCTGAACTCGTGTGCGAGCAGGGCTGAGAGGGCGCGACCGGATCGCGCCCTCTCGGCTCGATGCTCTTTCCGAAGAGGCGCTAGATCACGATGCCCTGTTTCGCGATGGGCAGCGTGCGGATTCGCTTCTTCGTCGCCGCATGGATCGCGTTACACAACGCTGGCGCGACCAGCGCGACCGCCGGTTCGCCCATGCCGCCGGGCTTCTCGTTGCTGTTCATCAGGAACACCTCGATGGCCGGCACCTCGTTCAACCGCAGCATCCGATACGCATCGAAGTTCTTCTCCTGCACGCGTCCGTTCGCGATGTTGATGTCGCCCCACAGCGCCGCGGTCAAACCGAAGATGATGCTCCCCTCCGCTTGCGCCATCACGATGTCGGGATTGACCATCTGACCGCAATCGATCACGCACACGATGCGATGGATCTTGAGCTTGTTGCCTTCCAGCGAAATCTCGGCCACTTGGGCCAGGTACGTATCGTAGCCTGACATCAATGCAATGCCCTGATGCCGGCCCGCGGGCGCTCTGCCCCAGCGCGCCTTGTTCGCGGTCGCTTCTAGCACGGCACGCCAGCGCGACTGCTCGTTCAGCATGCTGCGGCGGAACTCGTACGGATCCATGCTCGCGGCCGTCGCGCATTCGTCGATGAAGCTTTCGACCGTGAAGCAATTGAGTGCGTGGCTCACCGAGCGCCAATAGCCGACGTCGATGCCGATCTCGTGCTGTAGATAGTCGATGTGCACGTTCGGCACCGCGTACGGAAAATTGTGCGCGGCCTCGATCGCGAACGGATCGACGCTGTCCTTGACGACGGCAGGCGCCCAACGCGCCGTGATCGAAGGCGCGACGAGATGCAGCTTGAACGCGCTCATCCGGCCGTCGGCGCCGAAGCCCGCTTGTGCGATGTTGATCGCGGGCGGGCGGTACTTGTCATGCGTCGTATCGTCCTCGCGCGTCCACAGCAGCTTCACGGGCTTGCTGGCCGCCTTCGCGCATTCGACCGCTGCCGGGATGAAGTCCACATCGAGGCGACGGCCGAAGCCGCCGCCCAGGAACGTCGTGTGGACGACGACGTTCTCGAGCGGCAGTCCGGCCGCTTGCGCCGCGGCCGCTTGTGCCAGCTGTTGCACTTGCGTCGGCACATACAGATGACACTGGCCGTCCTTGATCTCGGCCGTGCAGTTCTGCGGTTCCAGCGTCGCGTGCGCGAGCATCGGCAGCTGGTACGTCGTAACCTCGGTGCGATGCGGTGCCGCGCGCAGCGCCGCTTCGACGTCGCCTTCCTTGCGCACGTCCTTGCCCTTGTTTCTTGCCGCCTGCTTGAGTCCCGCGTAGATCGAGCTGTTCGAGAGTCTCGCGTTCGGACCGGAAATCCATTCGATCTCGAGCGCGTCGCGCGCTTGCTTCGCTTGCCACCACGAATCCGCGACGACGGCGACGCCAGACGAGGTCTGCAGCACGTGGCGCACGCCGGACATCGTCCGCGCCTTGTCCGCGTTGAACGACCTCACGCTCGCGCCGAGCTCTGGCGGCTGTGCGAGCGCGGCGTACAGCATGTCGGGCAGCCGCACGTCGATGCCGTATTGCGCGCTGCCGTCGACCTTCGCGGCCGTGTCGAGCCGCTTCTGCGGCTTGCCGATGAAACGAAACTTGCCGGCAGGTTTGAGCTCGACGTGCGCGGGCTTCGGCAGCGCGGCCGCCGCTTCCGCCAGATCACCCAACGGCAGACGACGGCTCGTGAACACGACATGTCCGTCGACGAGCGAGATCGCCGAGGCAGGCACGCTCCATCGTTGCGCGGCCGCCTGGATCAGGCGCACGCGCGCCTCGGCGCCGGCCATGCGCAGCTTCTCCCATGCGTCGCGAATGCTCGTGCTGCCGCCGGTCACTTGCCCGCCGAGCAAGGTGTTGACGTACGCCGCGCCGGGCGGGGCGAATTCGACTTTGATGCGCTCGGGCGGAACGTCGAGCTCCTCGGCGATGAGCGTCGGCAGCGCCGTGTATACGCCTTGGCCCATTTCGGAGCGGTCGCAGAGCACCGTGATCGAATTGTCGGTGCCGATGCGCAGCCACGCATTCGGCTCCGTGATCTTCACCGGGCCATCGCTCGCGGCGCGATCCGCGTCCTTGCCGCATCCAGGCAGGCAGATGGCGATGACGAGCCCGCCGGAAACGGCGCCGGCGGTTTTCAAGAAGCCACGACGCGAGAGCGAGTCGTGTGACTCGGATGATGTGACGAGCGACATGTTCAGCCTCCCGACTTCGACAGCTCGGCAGCGCGACGCACGGCCTTGCGAATGCGTGGATAGGTGCCGCAGCGGCAGATGTTGCCGGACATCGCGGCGTCGACATCGGCATCGCTCGGATTGGGGTTCGCGGCGAGCAGCGCGGCCGCCGCCATGATCTGACCGGACTGGCAGTAGCCGCATTGGGGAACGTCGAGCTCCATCCAGGCGCGTTGCACCGGATGACTGCGGTCGCTCGACAGCCCTTCGATCGTGGTGACCTTCTTGCCCGCGACGGCGTTCACGGGCGTGACGCAAGCGCGGATTGGCTGCCCCTCCAGGTGCACGGTGCAGGCACCGCACAAGGCGGCGCCGCAACCGAACTTCGTGCCTGTGAGACCGAGCGTGTCGCGCAGCGCCCAGAGCAGAGGAGTGTCGTCCGCGACATCGATTTCTTTCGCCTGACCATTCAGCGTGAGCTTGATCATTGGGTATCCCCCACTGGCCGCTGTTGAAATCGTTTGGCGCGGACTATAGCCCTGGTCCGCTCGCCCGAGTAGTGCGGTGAACCGCCCTGGCGCCGGTCGTTCGTTCATGAGCGCGAGCTTGCTGCACGGCAGCTGTATACGCTTGGACGGCCGGCTACAATTTGTGCATGAAACGCAAAAAAATGAGCGCGGCGTTGGCAAAGACAGCCCGCGAAGTCCACGACACGGAAGAATTCCTGGCGCATATCGGCAATATCGCGGATCGCTATCGGCGCGAGCAGGCGCTGGCGAGCGGTCCGCGCGGCCGCGACGTGCGTCGTGCGCTCAAGGTGTTCCGCAAGCATGCGGCCGGCTTGTCCGAATGGCTCGCGACGGCGCACGCGAAGCCTGCCTCGCTCGAGTACGAGGCACTCGCGAAGCTCGGCGCGGCCATGCAAAGCGCGCCGAATCAAACGTTGGCTGCGAGCGGCACGATCGTCGCCTGGTTGCAGCAGGCGGAAACCGCTGCCGTGGCGGCGGAAGCGGAGCTGGCGAACAAGAAGAGCATGAAAGCGCCGCGCATCGCGGCCGAAGCGCTGCGCGCCACGTTCGAGCGCCACGGCCTCAAGTGGTCGACTCAAGTCTCGAAGCAAAGCGCCAGCGCGGCCGTGCGGCTGTTGTGTGCCATTGCCAGGAGCGCTGGAGACGAGCTCACCGAGGAGCAAGCCCGCGGCATTCTCGTCGCGGCGACGCGACCGGCGCGATGAGGCCGCGCCTTTCCGGGAGTGGCGCGTCAGGCGCTCCGACGCGTGCGGCGGCGAGGCGCCTGCCCATCGCAGCGCTGCAGCAACCTCCACAGCGGCATCGCGTTACTTTCGTATGAACGAAGTCGTCCGCTTGTCCACCGAATCATCCTTGCCGCGCTGGCAGTTCGATAACGCGTTTGTCCGCGAACTCCCTGCCGATCCGCAACCCGGCAACCATCGACGCCAAGTGCACAAGGCGCTGTACTCGCACGTCGAGCCGACGCCGGTCGCCGCGCCGCACGTGATCGCGTATTCGCGCGAGATGGCCGCTGTGCTGGGGCTCTCCGAAGCCGACGTGAGGTCCGCGACGTTTGCGCGCGTGTTCGGCGGCAATGCGCTGCTGGCGGGCATGCAGCCGTTCGCAGCGAACTACGGCGGACATCAATTCGGCAACTGGGCCGGTCAGCTCGGCGATGGTCGCGCGATCTCCCTCGGCGAGGTCGTGAACGAGCGCGGCCGCTGGGAGCTGCAGCTCAAGGGCGCGGGTCCGACGCCGTATTCGCGCATGGCCGACGGCCGAGCGGTGCTGCGCTCGTCGATCCGTGAATTCCTCTGCAGCGAGGCGATGCATCACCTCGGCGTGCCGACGACGCGCGCGCTGAGTCTGGTGGCGACGGGCGAGCGCGTCGTCCGCGATATGTTCTACGACGGCCGTCCACAGGCCGAGCCCGGGGCGATCGTCTGCCGGGTCGCGCCGTCCTTCATTCGCTTCGGCAACTTCGAGCTGCCGGCGTCGCGCAATGATGTCGAGCTGCTGAACACGCTGATCGATTTCACGATACGCCGCGACTTCCCTGCATTGTGGGCGGAAGGCCGGGACGACCGACCGGCAATGCTCGCGCGCTGGTATGCCGAGATCTGCGAGCGGACGGCAATCGTGATCGCGCATTGGATGCGTGTCGGATTCGTCCACGGCGTCATGAACACGGACAACATGTCCATTCTCGGGCTGACGATCGACTACGGTCCGTACGGCTGGATCGACAACTTCGACCTGGACTGGACGCCGAACACGACGGATGCGCAGGGCCGCCGCTATCGCTTCGGTCATCAGCCGAAAATCGCGTTCTGGAATCTGGGCGCGCTGGCGAGCGCGCTGCTGCCGGCGTTCGGCGCGGAGGACGTGCTGCATGCCGGCTTGCAGCGGTATGTCGATGTGTTCGCGGCGTCGGAGCGGGCGAATGTCGCCGCGAAGCTCGGGCTGCGCGAATGTCGCGACGAGGATCTCGAGCTGATGCAATCGCTGCAGGCCCTGCTGCAGCAGGGCGAGGTCGACATGACGATCTTCTTCCGTGCGCTCGGTGAGGCGGACATGGAGGCGCTCACGCTCGATACGGTTGGCGATGCGTTCTACGACGAGGCGAAGCGGCAGGCATTCGCGACCGCATTCGATGACTGGCTCGCGCGTTACGCGCAGCGTGTGCGCAGCGACGCCATGCCGCTCGCTGAGCGGCGTGCGCGCATGCGCGCCGCGAATCCGCGCTACGTCCTGCGCAACTATCTCGCGCAGCAAGCGATCGATCGCGCGGAGCAAGGAGACTATGCCGGAATCGCCGAGCTGCTCGAGGTGATGCGCCATCCGTACGACAATCAGCCGGGACGCGAAGCTTTCGCGCGCAGGCGGCCGGCGTGGGCGCGCGAGCGGGCGGGGTGCTCGATGTTGTCGTGCAGCTCCTGAAAGCATGCCCCGTGCAGGATCCTGCTTCCACGCTGCGCCTTCGCACGCCTATACTGCGCCGCGCAACGCTCGCGAAAGACGGGCGCTGCAAGTTCTCAGGGTGTGGTGCAATTCCCCACCGGCGGTGATGGCGGCCCGCAACGGCCGCACGAGCCCGCGGGCGCTTCACACGAGCCATCGTGCGAAGGACAGCAGATTCGGTGCGATTCCGAAGCCGACGGTACAGTCCGGTTAGAGAACGGGTTGAGCGAGCGCCTGTCCATCGGCAGGCGTGTCATCGCGTTTGCGGCCGCGCGTCATCGTTGCGGTCCCTCGCGTTCGTGTCGTCCCGTGCGCCCTGATTCATTCTCATTGCGAGGTTTGAGTCATGAGTCGGAGCGCTGCCGTTGATTTCCGCGATTCGCGTCGAATCGCCTTCATCCAATCCACCTGGCACAAGGACATCGTCGATCGCGCGCGCGAAGCGTTCATCGCCGAAGCCGCGCGGCTCGGGATCGCGAGCGCTGCCGTCGATGTCTTCGAGGTTCCCGGCGCGTTCGAAATTCCGCTGCACGCGAAACTGCTGGCGCAGTCGGGCGACTACGCCGGCATCGTCGCGTGCGGCTTCGTCGTCGATGGCGGCATCTATCGCCACGAGTTCGTCGCCGACGCGGTGATCAGCGGTCTCATGCGTGTGCAGCTCGATACCGAAGTACCGGTGTTCTCGGTCGTGCTGACGCCGCATCACTTCCACGAGCATGAGCAGCATCGGCAGTTCTTTCTCGATCACTTCCTCGTGAAGGGTCGGGAGGCGGCGCATGCATGCGTGCGCACGCTGGCCGCGCTCAGCTCGATTCACGCCGGCATCGCGGCGCGGCGTGCCGACGCGGCCGCCTGATCGCGGCGGCTCGCGCGGACCGACGCGCCATCATCGTTCACGAGGCGCCCTGGCCGTGTAGAGATCCGGGAACAGCCGCCGCAGATTCGCGAGCTTCGGCAGATCGTTCAGGACGATGTATCGCTGGCGCGGATTGCGCGTTGCATAGTCCTGATGCTCGGCTTCGGCGCGAAAGAAGCCGCGGTTCGGCTCGAGCGTCGTGACGATCGGCGCCTCGAACACGTTCGCTGCGTCGAGCTGGCGGATGTGCTCGCGTGCGATGCGCTCCTCGGCCTCATCGGCGAAGAAGATCGTCGAGCGATACTGCGGTCCTTCGTCGGGTCCTTGCCGATTCAGCTGCGTGGGATCGTGCGCCACCGAAAAGAACACGCGCAGCAGCTGGCCGTACGAAACTTGCCGCGGGTCGTACAAGACCTCGACCGACTCGGCGTGCCCGGTCGTGCCTCCCGCGACGGCGGCGTAGTGCGCCATGTAGCTCTTGCCGCCCGCATACCCGGAGACGACGTCGCGCACGCCTTTCACGTGCTCGAACACGAGCTCCACGCCCCAGAAGCAGCCGCCCGCGAACACGGCCGTGCGCAGACCGGTTTCCCGCGGCAGATCGAGCACGGGCGGTGGAACGAGCAACGCGGCTGCATCGCAGGTCGATGCGAGCGCCGCGCACGCGGCGATGCAGATCGAGAGCTTCGTTCGCATTCGGCGAGTCACGCACAACCCAAGGGGTGTCGTCAGTCTCGTTCCGCCGGGCGGATGAGACAAGCCGCGCGACGCCCGATGACAAATCTCTGCACTGACGAAGTGCGCGCGCCGTGTCGTGAGAATCGTCCTTCGATTATCGTGCCCACGCATGCGCCGTGCAGGCGACCACTCGAGGGGGATCCCAATGAAGATGCGGCACGCGGGAATTCTTTGCGCCGGATTGCTCGTGATCGCGACGGCCGCGGTCGGTTCCGAGTCGCCGGTCGTAACGACACGGGAAGGGCAGCTGCGAGGCGCGAAGCTCCCCGAGCGCGACGTCTACGTGTTTCGCGGCGTGCACTACGGGCAGTCGACGGCGGGTGCCGCGCGGTTCAAGGCCCCTCAGCGCGTCGCGCGGTGGCAAGGCGTCAAGGATGCGGTGAAGTTCGGGCCGACGTGCCCACAAGGCGGCGATGTCGGCCGCCGTACGACGACCTCCGGTGAGCTGCTGCCGCACAGCGAAGACTGTCTCGTCCTGAACGTCTGGACACCGAATCTCGATACGAAGCAGCGCCCCGTGATGGTGTGGTTTCACGGCCGCGGCTTCTACGCGGGCGCGGGATCCGAGCCGCTGTATGACGGCGCGAGGCTCGCGAAACGGGGCGATGTCGTCGTCGTCACCGTGAATCATCGCCTCAACGTTTTCGGCTACCTCTACCTTGGCAACGTCGGCGGCAAGGAGTGGCAGCGCTCGGGCAACGCGGGCGTGCAAGACATGCAGCTCGCGCTCGAATGGGTGCGGGACAACATCGCGGCGTTCGGCGGCAACCCGGCGAACGTGACGATCTTCGGCGAATCGGGCGGCGGCGCGAAAGTGTCCACGCTGCTCGGCGTACCGTCCGCGAAGGGGTTGTTCCAGCGCGGCATCATTCAGAGCGGCGCGCGCACCAGGGGCATGCCGCTCGACACCGCGATCAAGAACACCACGACCGTCATGACGAAGATGAACGTTAAGACGATCGCGGAGCTGCAAGCGGTGCCGATGGAGAAAGTGCTGGCCGCGGTGACGACGACCGGTCGTACGACGCCGGACTTCGGCCCGGTCGTCGATGGCGACTATCTGCCGGCGGACATGTTCGATCCGGTCGCCGCGCCGAGTGCTCGCGACGTGCCGATCATCGTCGGCACCAATCGCGACGAATTCTCGCTCTACGCT
>JAEYXD010000194.1 GCA_023428645.1 Pseudomonadota bacterium | reverse complement strand
CTCGTATGCCGGCGCGGAACCATCCGAGGAGTGCGGCAGCAGCTCGACATACGAATAGCCCGGCAAGAAAAAGTACTGCGTCGGCGCGAAGCCGAAGGCGAAGGCGATGCGCTCGGCTTGGCCGTAGTAGTCCGCGATCTTGCAGCCGAGCACCTGGCGGGCGAGCAACCAGGCCGCGGGCTTCAACACTTCCGACGACGACAGCACTCGCGGAATCTTCAGCGTCTCGCCGGATGCGGCGATCAATCGACACAACAGCTCGAGCGAGCTCGGATACACCCACAGCACCTCGGGCTCGAACTTGCGCAGCTCGCGCACGTAATGCGACAGCGTCGCTTCGGTCAGATGATTGGACGAGAGCTGCAGCCGCCGCCCGCCGAGCGTGTAACGCCAGAACGGCGGCGTCATATCGGTCGGGTCCTTGATGTTGTCGCCGCGCAGCACGGCCGTGCGCACGGCCGTCGGCTCGACGCCCAGGCCGATCATCATGCGATCGAGACACACCTGCTCCGCGACGATGCCCTGCGGCGAGCGGATCAATTGAATCGGCATGCCGGTCGTGCCGCCAGTGCTCGCGTGCGCGGTGAACCATGTGCGCCCGGTGTGAAAGTCCTGGGCCGCTTCGCGCACCAGCGTCTTGTCGAGCAGCGGCCAGCTCGCGATATCGTCCGTACCGCCGACGGATTTTCCGTAGGACGTTTTTGCCGCGATTTGCAAAATCTTCCGCAGCCGTGCGTCCGTCCATTCCTTGCGTTTCGCGAGCGTCGCCTGTTCCAGCTCGGCGAACTGGCGATGCACGGAGCCGTAGTACAGCGGATTGCGGCGGATCAGCCGGTCTCCGAGATCCAGCCGCTTGAGCTGATCATCCAACGAGCGAGCCATGTTCCACACCTGACGATAAGAGAATCTCGCGGCTCGGCGGTGAGCCACGGAGATCTATGCATGTACGGTGCCGAGATTGCTCAAGCGGTCCCGCGAACGAGGGCCGGGCCTTCGACGGGTTGCAGTTGCGGCAGTGCCTGGAATCGGTGCAGTTGTCGTTCGAGCAGAACGATGACCGCGACACGCCGCAAGAAATCGACGGGCTCGACGATCGAACGCTGCGTGAGCCCTCGGGTCGAGGTGCGCGCGGAGCGCTCGTGCTTCCACCGATCGAGGTACTTGTAGACCGGGCTGCACCAGAGCATTTCCTTGATCTGACCCTTGATGACTTTCGAGGCCGCCGTATCACGCGCGACCGGTGTCGGCGCCGCCGCGAAATATGCATCGCGCAGTGCCCGGTAGCGGCCTTGGTCGAGCAGCTCGCCGAGCACGCCCGACTCGATCACTGGATCCTGCAGGAGGTCCAGGAGACATGCGCGCAAGTGCGGCTTCGCGCGCATGTCGTAGCTCCAGTCCGGCAGGCTGTTCACGCTTGCATAAGGAACCCGCATCGTTGCGGGCATGTGACTGCGCAACATGCTGCGATACAGGTTCTTGTACACGCGCAGGTCGGCCGGCAAGCGACGCACCACCTCGAGCACCGCGCGCGTGAGGAAGGGCCGGCGCTGCTCGGTGCCATGCCCGCGGCTGTACCCGAGAGAGAAAATGAAGCGGGCGACGCGGCCGTGCAAATAGAGAAAGTCCTTGCGATCGTTCCACTGCGTCGCGTGGCAGTCACGCATCGTGTCGCGAATGTTCTCGACGTACGCATCCGCCGCGTACTCGCGCCGATCCGCGCGCATCAGCGCCAGCACGGATGCATCGATAGTCGGCGTCAACACCTTGCCGATCGCCTCGTGCTCGTCGTACGCATACCCCTGGCAGCCCCAACTCTCGTCACCGATGAGCGAGGACGGATAGCAGGACTCCTGCAGGTAGGTGAGCGTGCCGAACCCTTCGCTGTACCAGCCGAAGTTGTCGTTCGACAGCTCCGAGACGTACGACCAATGCTCGCAGTTGTCGATGAAGCCGTCGGTTTGCGTGACGATGAAATCCCACGGCACGCCGAAGCTCCGGGCGAGCGCGTGCGAGATCGACGCGTCCGAACGCGGCACGTCGCGCAGCAGCCCCCAGGTCACGGCCTTCGACGGCATGATGCCGAGCGCCTTGCACGCACCGAGCATGCCGCGCGAGTCGGCGCCGCCCGAGAGCAGCAACTGGAACTGGGGATTGTCGGCGAGCAGGACCCGATGACCCTGCTTGATGGCCTCGAACAGCGCGTCCGCGGCATCTCGACGCCGCGTCAACGGATCCGCCGACTCGAAATCCAGTTTCCAGAACCGTCGTACGTGGAGCTCGCGCTGCGCATCGAGCGCAATCTCGATCATCTTGCCGAGCTCGAGCCGGTGGATGTTCGCGAACACGGATTGCGACCCGACGTTATAGCCCGCGGCGAGGAAGCCTACGATGCCATCCGCGGCAAGCTGCGGCGTCGTCGCCAGTGCCGCGCTGATCGCTTTCACCTCGGGCGCGACGACGATGTCATTGCCCTTGCGGGTGTAATACAGCGGCTGCGTGCTGAGCCGATCCGGAACGATGTACAGCCGGCGCCGACCCAGATCCACGACGACGATGACGAACGAGCCGTCCAGCTCGAAGCAGGATTCGATGCCGGAAGCGAGATAGTCCTGAAGGATGTCGGCGGCGCCGACGGCGGCCGGGCGCACGCCATCCTTGAACGTGTGCCCGTAGCGCCAGACGTACACCGCATTCGGCGATTCCGCCTGCCAAGCGATCGCCTGCACGTGCTGCGCCGGTCCGGCCCAGCCGACGGCAACGCCGGGTTCGACACTCGCGGCGGCCGACGCATTCGAAGCGAGGTGCTGCAACTTCTTCGTCGCGGCGCGAAAGCACTCGAACGGAATGTTCCCCGCCGCAACCACCAATCCGGGCATGTCACTCCCCTAGCTTTGCTGCGAGCTCGCGGGCTCGCGAGTTCGTTGTTTACCGATCGAGATCACGAAACAGATAGCTCGACAGCCGCTGCTCCGCCGACGGCGGGATGAAGCGGCCGTCCGCGTTGTCCGCGCAGTGCGTGATCTCGCCGACGTACACCTCCTCGTCGTTGCTGTAGAGATCGACACGGACGAACCAGAACGCCTCGCTCAAGCGCGCGGCCACCGCCATCATGGTGTCGAAGTTCGCCGGCTTCGGGATCGTGCGACTGGTGCGCGGATACTTGATCGAGAAATCCTGCTCGTTCCATTGCGCATCGAAGTACTTGCGCTTGTGCTCGATGTAGCGATCGACATCGACCTGGATGAGCTTCGGCTGGCCGTTCACGCAGAACACTTTGTAGTCCTGCACGTTCGCGCTGCCGAACAGCAGCGGCTCGACGATCACTTTCGGCTGCAACGATTTGTAGTTCGCTTCCCGGTTCAGCCGGTAGTAGTTGACGCCGAACCAGCGCTTGATGCGCTCGCGATCGATGGCCTCGCCATTCTTGCGCAGAATCACGCAGCCGCTCGTCTGCGTCGCCTTGATCACGCATTGCTCGGGAAACTCGAACGTGTCCACGTCCTGCGGACGCCTGATGATCCCGAGCGTCGGCACGGCATGGCGCTCACCGACGACCGCCTTCACATAAAGCTTCAGGAATTCCTTGTCCGAGACGAACACCCGCAGCGGATCGAGAATATCGTCGCTCGTCTTGAGCCGGTGCAGGACGTCGTTGTACGACAGGGTCTTGCCCGGCAAGCGCTTGTGATGCCGCAGGAACTGCAGCAGGCAGAACAGGCGGTCGCCGCCGCGGCTCTCCGGCAGCGAGCGCAGGAACGATCGAAAGATCTCGCGCCGCAGGCGGCTGAACAAGGGCTCTACATCTCTCTCCACGTTCGGGCGGACGTGTTCCGGGACGGATGTCGAGCTCATGTCACTCCTCGGTTCTGCATGGATACCTCTACTGCGCCACTCATCACTCGCGGGTCCGCGTCAACAACGTTCGATACATGCTGGCCAGCTCCGCGGCGAACAGCTTCACGTCGAAACGCTCGGCCCGCTGCCGTGCTTGCGCGCCCAACTGCCGACGCTGCGCCTCGTCCTCGACCAGCACGCTCATCGAGCGGCACAGCCCCTCGACATCGCCCGGCGCGATCAACAATCCTTCCTGGCCATCGGTGACGACATCGGGAATCCCGCCGACGGGGGTCGTGATCACCGGCAGGCCGCAGGCCATGGCTTCCAGCATCGCCATCGGCACGCCCTCCTGAAACGACGGCAACACGAAGACATCGCTCTGCGCGAGCAATGCATTGCGTTGCTCGGCATTCACCCACGAATGCACTTCGACCGCGTCACCCAGCTCGCGCGCCGCGGCCTTGAGCGCGGCGGTCTCACCGTCGCCCGCGAACACGAGCCGCGCCCGTGAACGCACCTGCGCGGGCAACGAGGCGAAGGCTTGCAGCAGATGCATCGAGCCCTTGCGCTCGCCGATGCGGCCCAGGAACAGGAACTGCACCCGCTGCCTGCCGACTCGCGGGGGCAGCTCACCGGGCAGCGACGTCGGGTTGTACAGCACGACGATGCGGCGTTCTGGAATGCCGACCTCGCGCGCGTAGAACTCGCGCCACTGACTCGAAAGCACCACGAAGCGGTCCGCTCGAGCGAATATCCCGTGCACCAAGCGTTGCAGCACACGCGGCAACCCCGCATAGAAGCGATCGAACGCCGCGCCGTGCGCGTGCAGGATCAGCGGCCGGCCCGCGCGCAGGGTCATCCACGCCAGCACCGTCTTGCGCAGCGTGCTGCCGCGCGAAGCGAAGTGGATGTGCACGAGCAGGCGCTGATCGCTGCGCAAGGCGCTCCGCAGCGCCAGCACGGCGCGCAGGTACACCCGCAGCTTCTGCCAGAGCGAGCCGTCCACCATCGTCGCGATGTGACGCAGCTGCACGGCCTCGCCGAGGTGATCGACGATCAGCTGCTCCACCGTCGAGACGCCGCCGCGGACGGAGAGCGCTGGGCCGAGCTGCAACACGACCGCCGTACGATCGCGGGCCGGCGCCTGCTCAAGCGGCAAAGCGTCGGATAAGACTTGCATAGCGTTCGATCATGTTCTGAAACCCGAATTCGCGCTCGGCGCGCTGGCGCGCGCTCACGCTCATGCGCTCGCGCAGTCGTGGCTCGCGCGCCAGCTGCGTCAGCAGCTCGGGCAAACGCAGCGCGAGCGCTTGCGGTTCGACCAGGTAGCCTTCCTCCCCATGGCGCACCATCTCGGCGGCGCCGCCGATGCGCGACAGCACGACTGGCGTGGACATCGCCATCGCCTCGAGCGCGGCGTTCGAGAACGTCTCGATGTACAGCGAAGGCAGCACGAACACATCGAGCATGGCGAGCACGGGCCGCACGTCGGTGAGTGCGCCGGTGAAGCGCACGAACTCGGCGATACCGAGATCGGCCGCGCGTTGTTCCAGCGTCGCGCGCAGCGGGCCCTCGCCGGCGACGAGCAGCGCGGCGTCGATGCCGGCACGGCGCAGCTGCGCGGTCGCATCGATCAGGGCGGCGTGGTTCTTCGCCGGAATCAGGCGACCGACGCTGCCGATCAGGAACGTCCCCGGCGCGTAGCCCGCTTCGAGACGCAGGCTCGCCCGATCCGTGCCCAGCGCCTCGCGGCGAAACTCCATCAGGTCGACACCGTTGTAGATCACCTCGGCATGCTCCCCCAGACGCGGCGCCTGCGACGTCCAAGTATCGAGCTGTACCTGGCAACCGTAGACGAGCGCATCCAGCCGTCGCAGCACATGCGTGTAGAAGCGCTGGCGCCAGCGCTCGCGCGGCCCGAAGTCCGTCGTATTCACGAGCGCCGCGATGCGCGGAGACTGGCGCTGCAAGATCGCCTTCGCCGCCGTGGCATACAGCGTCGGATACATGTTGACGCAGACGATCAGTCGCGGACGCTGCCGCTCGATGATCGCGAGCAGCTTGCGCACGGCGCTGAAGGAGAACTTGCCGCGCCGATCGAGCCGCCAGCGCGGCACCGCCGCGCTCAGCAACGGCGCGAGCGTGTCGGGCTCGTTCAACGAGACGACCGCGACGGAGAATCGGCGCGCCGCGAGCTCGTTCGCGAGCCGCACGACCTTGCGTTCGGAGCCGCCGACGCTCAGCGCATTCATCAGGAAGAGTACGTCGACGGGCGCGCCGGAAACCGGCGCCGCGCCGACGCCCGTCTCTTGCGGAGCGCGATCGGCGAACGCCTTCGGGCGCTCGCGCAGCAAGGCAGAAGGCTCGCCGTCGATCATGTGAGCGCCCGGTCGCGCAGCTCGCGCCGCGTCGCCGCCCAGCCGTACGGATCGGATCGCTCCTGGACGCGCGTCGCGGAGCGTTCGACCGCGGAGGCGTGCTGCGCATTGACGGCGATGCGCATCGCGAGGCCCGCGTAGGCCCAGAACCAGATCCACGGCGTGTACAGGTCCACGAAGAATGTCGCGACGGCGATCGCCACCGCGCCGATCGCGAACGACATGATCGCCGGGCGGTAATGCGGCGCGAGCCGATCGACGGCCGCCAGCGCCTGGCGAATCACGAGCACCAGCACCATCGTGCCGGCGACGAGCCCGACGAGCCCGAGGTTGAACCACAGATCGAGATAGTAGTTATGGGGTGCGTACCGAAACGGCATCGTCGAGTACACGTTCCAGCCGAACCCCGTGAAGAGCGTGAGTGGCTGGTCCGCCATCGTCTCGATGGCGCCGCTCCAGATCTGCGTGCGGCCGGAGGACGACTCGGCGAGATCGCCCGCGGTGCTGTCGCCGATGACGCGGCGATAGAGCACATCGCCGTACAGCGGCAGTACCGCAAGCACCGCCACGAGCAGAAACAGGAAGCCGCCGGCCGCGATCGCCACGATGCGGCCGAGCGGCACTCGCCGCCGGAACACGTACGCGCCCCAGAGCGCGGACACGATCACGGCGACGAAGCCGCCGCGCGAGGCCGTCGCCAGAATCGCGCCGAGCGACACCAACAGGCTGCCGAACCACATGAAGCGTTTGGCGCCCCTGGATTCGATCATCGCGGAGTACAACGCCGGCAGGAACAGCGCGACGAAGGCGGCGTCCTGGTTCGGCTCGCCCATCATTCCTTGCACGCGGCCGTTGTCGAGCTCTCCCATGTTCCCGACCTGCACGACGCCGAGCGCGTTCAGCACGGCGATCGTGTTCGCGAGCGCGACGGCGACCAGCAGGACGTTCAACACCGAGTAAGCATTCGAGGTGCGTCGCAGCGCGTAGAAGAACACCAGGAAGAAGATCGCGCGGTCGATCCAGAACGTCTTGAGCTTGATGCCGCTCGCGAGCAGCTTGTAGCGCGGGTACTCGATGATGAACGCGGCGAAGACGAACGTCAGGATGCTGTACGCGATCAGTACGCCGAAGCACAGATGCAGCGCGCGCACGTCGAACGATTAGTTGCGCTGGACCGCGATCTTGAGCGCGAGCGCCGCCGCGAGCGCGTACAACACCGCATTCTTCGCGCTCAAACCGGGGCCGAGACTGAGCGAGAGGGCAAACACGTCCTGCACGACGAACAAGGCGATCACGGCCGACAGGAACAGGCGCATCCCGAGCTCGGCGGACGTGTCCGCGTCGGTCGCGACGCCTTGCGGCACAGCGAGATTCATCGGCCGTCCACCTGCGCCCGCATGAGCGCCGTCTGCGGGCGATCCAGCAGCTCGAGGTAACGCCGCGCGATTTCACGCGCGGAGTACTGCACGCTCACGAACTCGCGCGCCCGCTCGCCGATCGTTTCGCGCTCGACGTCGTTGCGCAGCAGCGAATCGATCGCGGCGCGCATGCCTTCCAGATCGGCGCAGCGGCGCCCGAGCGCGCGCCGCTCGATCAAACCGTCGGGATCGAAGAAGGACACGACCGGCACGCCCCGCACCCAGGATTGCAGGAACGTGTTCGGGAAGCCCTCGTAGTCGGACGTGTTGACATGAATGCGCGAGCGCTCGAACCACGCGCCGACGTCCGCGTATGGAATGCCGCCGGTCATCACGAGATTCGGCAGCGACCGCGCCTCCGCGGCCATGCGGTCGTAATACGCCCGCCCGTTCGGCACGCTGCCGCCGACGAGCGCGAAGCGGTATTGCGGCAGCCTGCGCGCGAGCTCGATCAGTAGATCCGGCCGTTTGACACTACGGAAGTTGCCGACCCACAGCACATCCACGTCTTTCACGCCCTGCGCCGCGCGACGCGGCACTTCCACGGCGATGTTGAGGATCTCGCTGTTCACCGCGTAGTTGCGCTTCAGCAGCTCGCGCTGCTGCTCTGTCTGAGCCGCGACGAGCGACGCCTTGCGGACCCCGTAGTCGTACAGCCAGCGGTCGCGGCGAAAGCGCATCGGCTGCTCGCCGCGGCGGCAGTCGCTATCCGATGCGATCCGCAGGACGAACTGTCGAGCGAAGGTCTTCGCGAACGCCGCCGCGATGCCGGCCCACGGCGAGGCGGGTGACTGGTAGTAGATGTCGGCGTCGATGTCGCGCATCGCCGACCACACGCCGCTGGTACGCGGATGGATGAAGCGAAACCCCGGAACCCCCGCGCCGCGCGCGAAGGCGGCCACGGCGCGAATGCCGTCGACGACCGTGACGCGCGGCTGGCCGCAGTCGTAAACGATGATCGATACCTCCATGCCCAGATCGCGCCACGCGCGGGCGAGCAGCACGTGCTGCACGGATTCGCCCCCCGTGTAACCGTAGGAGGAATCACCGGTCAGCATCGGGTAATCATCGAGCCCGACGATGCAGATCTTCTTCGTCGTCATGAGGTTGTCGGAGGTCGGCACTCGCAAGCTTGAGGGGTATGGAGCCGATAGCAGCAAGAGGCATACCAGCCGCGGCGCCTGGGAAAGCCGTTTGAATCCGCCTCGCGACGCGAGGCTGCTCGGGGCCGTTGTAAGAATTGCGCTGCCGCGCCGTAAGTTCTGCAAGTGCGGGCGGTGCGACCGCTGTGGCCTCGCCTATCGGAGGAGTATGCGGTGGTGCGAAGCGCAAGGCTCGCAGGCTGCGGGGACGCGCGATGAGACAGCGGCGACATGGAAGCTACGGGGTCCGGCCAGGATGGGATGACCCTGCTGTACGCGTATCGGCGTGCCGCCGTTCCGGGCGGGCGCGCAGGAATATCCTCCACGTCTGCCGCAGGCGTCAGCCCGATCCCAGAAACGACAAGGCCCACCGTTTCGACAACGGCGGGCCTTGCTGTACGAAGGACGTGGCGGCTGTCTCGCCGCCGTCCCAATTACTCCACGTTCAGCACCGGCGGACGCGGGCTCACGGTCGAGCGACCCTCGACCTTCGCGGCCTCTTCGTGCAGCCACACTTCGAGCTTCGTGTAACCGCTCGCGGTCACTTCGTTGGGATTGCTCGGCAGCACCACAGCACGACGGTTCTCCGCCAAGGTCGGCCAACCGCCCGCGTTCTTCTGGCAGCGCGTGGAGCCGTCGGCGCTGACGCAGTTGATCATGCGGCCCGTGCGGTCCTTGACGCTTTGCACGACGCGCTTGTCGACCGAGTCGCGATCGACCGGCCGCGCGCCCGCGTTCTTCAGCACCGAGTTCAACGCCGTGTTGTTCGCCGTGGGCAGCGCGGTCAGGCCCGACAGCCAGATCGGCGCGCTCGTCGCCTTGACGCCGCTCGGATAACCGCTGTTCGTGACCGCCCAATGATCGCTGCTCGACTGACCCGCCGAATTATCGGAGATGTAGATCTTGCTCGACCCCGGGACCGGCCAGCCTTCGGTGTTGATGGACACCGGCTTGTTCCACGAGCCCGTGTCCGCACCCTTGATGATCGTGTTGCCGACGACCGCGACCTTCATCGGCACGCTGAGGCTTTGCAGCTCGATGCTGGAGCTGTACGCGTTGTAGATCACGTTGTTCGCGACGACGGCATCGTACGAGCGAATGAGCGGGTTGCGGCCCGCCGTGTGCGCCATCAGGTTGCCGATCAACGCGGCGCGGCCCGTGCCGCTCTGGCCGAAGTAGACGCCGTAGCCCGACGTCTTGCCGTTCGACTTCTCGAACAGCGGCTCGGCGATGATGCTGTTGCTCACCGTGATGTCGTTCCACACTTCCCACGCCGTCAGCGTCTCATCGAGCGCCCAGGCGAGCGAGACGTGGTCGATGACGACGTTCTTCACCGGCGCGGAGCCTTCGATCTTCAGCGCGTCGCGATTGCCGACGGCAGGACCGTCCGGATCGTCGCCGACGCGGATGCGGATGTGCTGAACGAGCACGTCGGATGCCTGGATGTTCAAGGCCGCGCCACGGATCGAGATGCCGGGCGACGGCGCGGTTTGACCCGCGATCGTGAGATTCGGATTCAGGACCTTCATGTCCGCGTTCAGACGAATCGTGCCCGACACTTCGAACACGCAGACGCGCGGGCCCGAGGCCGACACGCACTCCTTCAAGGAACCCGCGCCGGAGGCGTTCAGGTTCGTCACTCGATAAACGCGACCGCCGCGGCCGGCGGGGGTGTCAATTCCGAAGCCCTTCGCTCCGGGAATGACCGGCAGCGCATTGGCCGTGAACGGCACTGCGGCAGCCAGGGCAAGTACGGCTCCAATCTTTACGCTCGCGCGCTGCACGCGACGCCCGCTGACTTTCTTGGTCTTGGCCATCGATCTGTTCCTCATCGCTATGAATCACCTTCAAGTAAGGGTTGATCGCCCTAGGGCGCGCAGTGCTACTTGCCGACCGGGAAAGTACCCTGCGAGGGGTCCGCTTCACATGCGGCATGCCCTGAGAAAGTGTGCGACGGGTGCGTAGCAGGACAGAAATGTCGCTACTTACAGGTAGGTGTTCTTTCGACGGCCCTCCGAGTAGGCAGATATCGGACAAATAAGCCGACTGTTGTCAATGCAATCGACGCAACAGCAGCGCGGGTGTCGAGCGCAACCTCGACAGCATCATGCTCACCTCCGGAATGTCGAGACGGGACAGCAGGAACACGAACACGACGAGATACAAACTGCCCGCGGGCAGCAGCGCGAAAATGCCGAAGTACTCCGTCCAGAAGTCCCCCAGCAGCACGACGCCCGCGGTGAGCGCAGCGATCAGCACCTTCGCGAGATCGCCCCACGGCAGCAGCGCGCGCACCGGCGTTTCGTACGCTCGAGCCAGGTGCATGACGAGATACGCGCCCTCGATGAAGCGCGAGATTACGATGGCGGTGACGCCGCCGACGAGCCCCCACATCGGAATCATCACGAACAACAGCCCGGCGCGCAGCGCGAACGACAGCAGATTGCTGTGCAGGATCGGCGCGTTGCGACCGACGGCGCGCAACGGCACGCCGAAGTCCACCGTCTCGCGCAACAGCACGAGCAGGAAGATCTGAAACACGATCACGGCGGGCCGATACTCCTCGGAGAACAGCGTGACGATCAGCACTTCCGCGAACCTCGCGAGCACCACGATCGCCGCGAACAGCAGCAACGCCGTGACGACCGTGCTGCTGCGCCATAGCTGCAGCCGCTCGGCGGGCGTAGCTGAGCGCTTCGAAGCCATTTCGGGCAGCACCACGTCCGACAGCGAATTGCGAACGACCGCGATGACCGGCTGCAGGTACGTGCCGATGACGAATTGCGCGAGTGCGGCGGGCCCCATCATTTTCGCGACGAACAACGGCCCCATCGACTTGCTCATCGTGACGACGACGAGCGCGGCGCCATAGGGCAAGCAGTACTCCCATTGCTCGCGCCAGCTCACGCGCTCCCGCGGCCCCGTATCGCGAAAGCGGCGGTACCATGCGAACGCGGAGATCGCGAGCCGAATCGCCTCCAGCCACACCAAGGACCAGATGATCGTCGTGATGTCCTTCGTCAACGCAGCCGCCGCGACGACGACGATCATGCGTGCGAGCAGGCGCGCCGTCGTGTACCGCAGCACGGCCGAGCCGCGCTTTTCGGCGAGCCAGAGAAACTCCCAGAAATCCAGGTTGACGGACAAGAGCACGTACAGCGCGACGGGGACGGCGTAGTCCTCGATGAGCTGACCTTGGAACAGGGCGTTCAAGACGAGCGCGCTGCCCGTCACGAGAATGCTGCTCAACAGCGTCATGACGATCGAATGATTGACGAAGCGCGCCGTCGATTGCGGATTGTCCGGCACGAAGCGCAGCAGGCTCGAATTGATGCCGAAGGCAGAGATGCCGGCGAGCAGCGTCACGTACACGAGGAACTCGCGATAGCGGCCGAAGTCATCCGGGGACAACAGGCGCACGAGCACCATCGGACTGATGAGGACCAGTCCGTAATTCATGAGACGCGTAGCGGAGATCGCTAGCGCGCGACCGGTGAGTCCACGAAAAATGGCGTTACTCCGTCATTACGGTGCTGGCGCCGGCGCCACTTGACGTCCAGCCGGCTGCGCCTGTTCCGGCGCGGGCGTGATCGACAGCGCGTCGTTGCCCAGCAGTTTCTCGGCGGACTCCTGCAGCTTCGCCTCTGACTGCGCCGCCGTCTGCTTGCGTTGCGGCGCGGGCGTTGCGGCCGGTACCGCGCGCAGCACGCGCGTCAAGCCATCGCGGCCGCGAAACACCGTCTCGAAGCGTGCCGACTCGATCGCCGCGTGCAGTTCGCCGCGCGTCTCGCGGCGTCCGCGCCGCCAATCCTCGCCGCTGCCGATGATGAATACGCGCTTGTCGCGATGCGTCTGCAGCACCTCGTCGAGCATGTCGGTCGTGACGACGACAGGCGTACCCGTGTAGAAATCGACGATGCCCGCCTCGCTCTTCATCACGAAGCGGCGTGCGACGTCCGGACCGATCAGCCAGTAATCGACGCGGCCCAGGTAGTACGTCTGCTGCAGCACATCCTCCGCGAGCACGACATCGTCATCGGTGAGACCGACCGAGCGCATGTACTCCGCGGCGCCTTTGTGATCCGGATAGATGCGGTAGCCGCCGTCGATCGTCGCCGCCGCGGCGAGGGGATTGACGACGACGAGCGCGACGGCCGCGGCGCAGCCTGCTTCCAGTCCGGCGGACACGCGTGTGCGCCATTGATCGAGCGTCGCCTGCGCGAATGCGATTGCGCAAATGAGGAGCGGTATCAGCGACATCGCCGTGTACCGAACGGGCACATTCCAGGCGAACAAGCCGAGCGCGAATACGGGCGCCCATACCCCCAGCAGCGTCAACAACCAGTATTCCGGCACGGGCAAGCGGCGCGAGATGCGCCACATTCCCCAGCCCATCAAGCCCACGCAGAGTATCGCGGCGCCGACACTGAAGCCGGCGAGCCGTACATAAGGCCACGTGCTCGGGTGTCCATTCAAGGCGCCGACGAGGCGCACGAACGTGCCGGCGATCGGCGCGAGCACCCACGCATGACAGAGGGCGATCACCCCGACGCCGACGCCGAACGTCAGCACGCGCTTGCTCGTCCACGCGACGCCCTCGCGCGCCACGATCACGAGTCCTGCCAGATAGCAGAGCACGGCAAGGTGATAAAACAGCGCGAATTGCAACCCGACGCCCGCCACGAGGACCGCGGCGGCGATCACGGCCATCTGCGTGGAGGCGATGCCTTTCACGACCCGCGCCGCGAGATAGGCGACGGCGAGGCCTGCGAGCCAGTAGGCGATCCGGCTGCCGATGGCGAGCGCAGGCGCCGCGATCGCGCCGGGATCGAGCGTGTTGGCGCCGCCGAACAGATCGCTGGGCGGATCGGGATACTGCGCGTTGACGAACAGCTCGATGCCGACGAAGCCGAGGCTCACCGCGAACATCGCGAGCGTGCCGATCGCAAGCTTGCGCATGTCGCCGTGCACCGCGCCGGGGAACAGCATCATGAGCACCGAGGCGATCGCGAGCGAGTGCATCTCCAGGCCGAAGATCAACGCGACGATCGCGCCAACGAGCCAGCGAACGTGCCCGCTGCGCTCCCATGCGAACACGCACACGAGCGCGACCGCGATGAATGTCACGAGGAAGATGTACATTCGCGCCGTCTGCGAATAAATGATGAGCTCCGGGAGGAACGCGAGCGCGGCGGCCAGCACGAGGCCCCACGCGGGACGCAGGAAGCGGCGGCCGGCGAAATATCCGATCGGCACGAGCACGATGCCGCACACCGCCGACGGCAGCCGCAGCGCCCATTCCGATTCGCCGAAGATCGCCGCGGACACCGACATCAAGCCGAGCTGCGTGAGACCGCGCGGATAGAACATGCCGCTCGGCAGGATCGGGGCGCCCTGCTCGAGGATGCCGCGCACGGCCATCGCCATCGTCTCTTCGTCGCCGTGGAAGCCGACCACGCCGAGACCCCAGAAGCGAACGATCGCGGCGCCCACGAGGACCATGCCGAGCAGGATCCAATGAATGGCGCGCTCCGTCTCGTACGGCTTCGTCGAAACGAACGAGCTCGCGAGCGTCCGGACGGTTCTATCGACGTAGGCGGTCAGCGTGCCACCCGCGAGTGGGCGCGGCACTGCCCCGCTGAGGGCTTGCGGCATATCACGTTTTTCCGTGTAGAGCGTTGTTCGGCCAGTCGTCAGTACGCTTTAGTACGCTTTGTCGCTACGGACCAATTGCGGCACTGTCTTGAACAAGATCTTGATATCGAGCCACAGCGACCACGTGCGCACGTACTCGAGGTCGTAGTGCACGCGCGCGTGCATGTCCGTGAGGCGTGCCGTCTCGCCGCGGTACCCCTTGACCTGAGCCAGTCCCGTGATCCCCGGCGGCACTTTGTGGCGCAGCATGTAGCCGCGAATCAGCCGTCGCGTCTCCTCGTTGTGAGCGACCGCGTGCGGACGCGGTCCGACGAGGCTCATCCGGCCCTGCAGCACGTTCAACAATTGCGGCAGCTCGTCGATCGAGGAGCGGCGCAGAAAGCGTCCGACCGGCGTGACGCGGCTGTCGTTGAGCGTCGCTTGATGAAATTCTCCCTCCTGCTCCGTCACGTACATGCTGCGGAACTTGTAGATCGTGATCTCGCGGCCATCGAGGCCGTAACGCTTCTGCCGGTAGACGATCGGGCCGGGGCTCGAGAGCTTTACGGCGATCGCGGCCGCGATCAGGACCGGCGACAACATGACGACGGCGGCTCCCGCGAGCACGATGTCGAGCACGCGCTTCGCGATCGGCCGAAAGCCATGGAACGGCGTCTCGCACAGGGACACGACCGGCACCCCGAGAATCTCGCCGCTGCGCGCCTGGATCAGATCGAACACGAACACGTCGGGCAGGAAGTACAGCGAGGCGGTGGTATCGCTCAACTCGCTCAACAGATTCTGCATGCGGCGCATGTGGCGCAGCGGCAGCGCGATGAAGACGGCATCGATGCGATGCTGCTTCACGTACGCCGCGAGATCCTCGAAGCGCCCCAGCAGCTGTTGATCCGATTGACCGAGGCGTTGCGCGTCGCGATCATCGAAGAACCCGCGCACGGTCATGCACAGCTCGGGATGACGGCCCAGCCGCTGCGCGAGACCGACGCTCGCGTCGGTGCAGCCGACGAAGACGACCGTGCGCGCATTCTGCGGCGTCGCGATCACGCGCCGGGCCAACCGGTGAATGCCGAGCGTCGCGATCACGAGGAACAGCGGCGTCACGAGCGCCCACGTGACGATCAGGCGGCGCGGAAAGTCCGCCGACTGCTCGGTCAGGTACCCGATCGCGAGCAGGATCGAAAGCAACACGCCCCAGCGCATCATGAGTCCCATGACCGCCGGAAATTCCGGCGCCAGGAGCTGCGTCGTCGCCTTGCGCGGCTGCTGGAGCAAGACGGCCGCGAGCGCACACGTGAGCACCAGCAGCGTCGTGAAGTCGCGGGTCATCGCCAGTCCTTCGAGCTCGATGAGCGCATACAGGGTCGCGATCGGCACCAGGCTGGGCGCCAGCACGCGCAACAGCAGAATGCAGCTTGCGAGCGCGGTGTGGCCTTTGAACAGTACGGGCTGCGTGATCTCGTAGCTGCCCGGGCTCACGCGCTCGCGCGAGCGTTGGATGCCGGCGGCGGGCACGGACTGCAGGCGCACTCGCGGTATCGCTTGAGCGGTTCTATTTTTCCCGAGATCGCGCGATTCGACGGCCGCGTTCATTAAGCATGCTCCAGAGTCCGCAGGAGTGGAGCAAGATGCGTACCATCACGCTCTCGCCCGTTAAGCTCGAAGTCGCTCGCTATACGCGGGAGGGCGTTGTTTTGTTCGCGACGCGCAACGCACACCGACGAATGACCTAAGTATCTACATTCGCGGTCGCGCAGCGGCGACGGATCGCACCCTTGCGAACCGAGCGATTTCGCATCCTTGCGTGATAGCGCGCACACGACATCACCGCTTCGTGACGCGCCGTAGCGGGAGCGACTGAACGCCGCGCCGCCCATGGGCCGGCCCGCGCCTCTGAGTTGCGAGTGTCGCGACGCCTCCCTTCCTGTCGGCTGATCGCGTACCGATGGGCAAACGTTACAAGCCCGCTCTGCAATCGTTACACCGAAGGCGCGATTTCGAGCATTGCCGCTGCGAGAACCCGCCTGCGCGGAACGGCATCGAACGTGCATTACGGTTCGCCGTGGGGGCAAACGATGAACCGCGATCTCAAATCTCTAGCCGATGCTCAATTCGACGTCGCCGTGATCGGCGGCGGCTCCTTCGGTGCCGCCGCGGCCCGCGCCGCAGCGCTGCGCGGCTTGCGCACCGTACTCATCGAGCGCAATGACTTCGGCGGCGGCGCATCGGCCGAATGCTTCAAGATGGTCCATGGTGGGATTCGCTATTTGCAGCACGCCGACGTCGTGCGCGCGCGCGCTTCGTGCCGCGAGCGCTCCGCGTTCCTGCGCATCGCACCGCATCTGGTCAAGCCGCTGCCGATTGCAATGCCGACCTACGGTCACGGGCGGCGCGGCAAGCTGCTGCTGCGCACCGGCATGCACGCCTATGACGTGCTGACGCTCGATCGCAATCGCGGCATCGCCGATCGCACGCGCCGCATCCGCAACGCACAGTTCTTGTCCAGGACGGAGACGCAGCAACTGTTTCCGCATCTGGATACGCGCGGCCTCACCGGCGCCGCGGTGTTCGAGGACGGTCAGATGCATCATCCGGCGCGGCTCGTCTTCGCGTGCGTGCAAGGAGCCGTCGAAGCCGGCGCGATCGCCTGCAATTATCTCGAAGCGACCGGGTTCGCGTTCGAGGGCAACGCGGTGCGCGGCGTCGAGGTCAAGGACCGCCTCGGCGGCGAGACCTTCACGGTCAAGGCCGACCTCGTGCTCAATGCCGCCGGTCCCTGGGCCGAGTATCTGCTCAAGGAGCGTGCGCGCTTTCCGAACTCGCGCCGCGGGCCGTTCTCGCGCGATGCCTATTTCATCATCGACCGCCCGCCGACCTCGCCTTACGCGCTCGCGATTCCGGGGCTCAGCCGCGACCAGGACGCGGTGCTCAGCCGCGCGAACCGCCACCTCTTCCTCGCGCCGTGGCGGGACAAGACGCTCGTCGGCGTCTGGCACCGCCTGTTCCCGCAGCATCCGGACGCCGCCCACATCGAGACGGTTGAGCTGCAGCAATGGATCGACGAGATCAACGCGGTCAATCCGCGGCTTCGGCTGCACGCCGACGAAGTGACTTTCGCGAATTGCGGCCTCGTGCCCTTCGGCGAGCACGCCGATGCGCAATCGCTGCAGTTCGGCAAGGAATCGCGCTTCATCGACCACCGCCAGACGCATGGCATCGTCGGACTCGTGACGCTGATCGGCATTCGCTACACGATGGCGCGCGTCGACGGTGAGCGCGCGCTCGATCTGCTGCTCGCGCAGCGTGCGTCGCGGCCGGCTCCCGTCGCGACGGAATTCCTGCCGCTGCCCGGCGGCGCGATCGAAAGCTTCGCGGCGCTGCGAATGCAGGCACACAAGATGCGGCCGCTGCAGGTCAGCGAGGCGAGCCTCGATTCGATGCTCTGCAATCATGGCAGCCGTTACGAGCGGATCCTGAGCCGCGTGGCGGCCGACCCGGGCGCCGCGGCAACCGCGCCCGGTACCGACGTACTCGCGGCGGAGATCGATCACGCCGTCCTGCACGAGATGGCACAGCGTCTCGACGATGTCGTTCTGCGCCGCACGGACATGAGCTGTCACGCGCATCCCGGACGCGAGGCATTGCGCTTCACGGCGCAGCGCATGGCGGCGCTGCTCGGCTGGTCGCAGCAGCGGACGGCCGAAGAGATCGCGATCACGCAAGGCATTCTCGCGCGCCATCATGCGCGCGACCGCAGCCGCCACCAGGTTGGCGCGATGCTTGCACAACTTCGAGCATGAACATGCAAGAGCTACGCTTGTTGGTCACTGGCGCGAGCGGCTTCATCGGCTCGCGGCTCGCACTCACTCTGCAGCGCATGGGGATCGACGCGGTCTACACCGGGCGCGAGGGCAACGACGTGGAGAGCGCGCGGGTGCGCGAGCTCACGGCCGCCGGCGTCGACGTGCAGCTCGGCGATCTGCGCGACGCGACGTTCACGCAGAAGCTCGTCGCCGATCGCAACGCGGTGCTGCACCTCGCAGCCGCGCAGCACGAAGGCCACATGAGCGACGAGCACTTCCGGTCCGTGAACATCGGCGCGACGCGGACGCTGCTCGACGCATGCGTTGCGGCGGGCGTGCGGCGCTTCGTCTATGGCGGAACGATGGGCATCTACGGCTCGTCGGAGCGCGGCCCCATCAACGAAGACAGCGAGCCCGATCCGCTCAACATCTACACTCGCACGAAGCTCGCGGCGGAGGCGGCGGTCCGGGACTATGCGCCGCGGATCGAGATCGCGATCTGCCGCATCGGCGAGACGTACGGGCCCGGCGACCTGCGCTTGCTGAAATTGTTCAAGGCGATCGAGCGCGGCCGCTTCGTGATGATCGGCGCTGGCGGCAATCAGCGTCAGCCGATCTATGTCGACGATCTGAACCGCGGCTTGCTTGCCGCGCTCGTCGCGCCACAAGCGGTCAATCAAGCAATCCTGTTGACCGGCAGCGAGCTCATGACGACGCGGGAGATGATCGCGCAGATCGCCGCCGTGCTCGAACGACCGGTACCGCGCCTGCGCATCCCGATGTGGCCGGTGCTGAGCGCGGCGGTCGTGTCTCACGCAGTGCTGCGCCCGTTCGGCGTGCGCTCGCCGCTGCAGCCGCGCAGCCTGGACTTCTTCCGCAAGTCCTTCGTCTTCTCGACGACGAAGGCGAAGACGCTGCTCGGCGTCGAGAACTCGGTCCGATTCGTCGACGGCGCGCGCGCGACGCTCGCGTGGTATCGCGCGCAGGGATATCTGCCGGATCCGGCGACGCGCGCCTTGTCGAACGCAGCCCACGTTTGAAGACGACGATGCCAACGCAGCTCGGACCGAACGGACGACAGGATCACGACGCGACCGTAATGCAGACGGCCGATATCGATTTCACGGCGGACCTTGCCGAACCGGCCTCGCCGCCTGGCCGGCCCGCGGCGCGTCCGGCCCCTGCTGCCGCCCCTGCGCGCGGCGAGCCCGAGCGCAGCGCCGCCACTGCCGCGCCCGAATCCACGCCACGCCTGCCGATCGCTCCTGGGCGCGTGCTATGCGACCGCTACGTGCTGACGCAGATCATTGGCATCGGCGGCACGTGCACCGTTTTCCAAGCGCGCGACCTGGAGGCGCTGCCCGGCACCGACCGACCGACGTTCGTCGCCCTGAAGACCCCACATCCAGACGCTCGTGATCCCGTGCGTGCGATCGAGCGACTGAAGCGCGAGTACGAGTACGCGCGGCGGCTGTCGCACATCGGCATCGCGCAGGCGTTCGAGCTCGCGAACGAGGGCGACGCGTGGTTCATGACGATGGAGTTGCTCGAAGGCGAATCGCTGGCCGCGCGGATGCGGCGGCAAGGTGGCGCACTCCCACCGTATCTCGTCCGCCGCGTATTGCGAGGCATCGCCGATGCCATGTCGTACGCGCATGCTTCCGGCATCGCGCACGGCGATTTGAATCCCGCGAACGTGTTCGTGATGCCGGGCGATCGCGTGAAGCTGATCGATTTCGCGGCCGCGTGCGCGCCGGGGGAACGCCCGACCGGCGCCGCGACGCTCGCGTATGCCAGCCCGCAGGTGCTGGAGGGTGAAGCGCCGGACGTGCGCGACGATTTGTTCAGCTTCGGGTGCATCGCCTACGAGATTCTGCTGGGCCAGCATCCCTTCGAGCGGCGGCCGGCCAACGTCGCGCGCGACGAGGGACTGCGGCCCGAACCGCCCGCGCAACTCGCGAACGAGCAGGCGCTCGCGCTCATGTCGGCGCTCTCGTTCGAGCGCGGCGCCCGTCCGACCGACATCAAGATGCTCGCGAAGACGCTTGCGCCCGATCCGCAGCGCGCACGCACACCGCTCGCACCGCCTGCCCCGACTTCAAGCGAAGTGCCGCACGATCCGCACGAGAAGCGCTGGTGGGCGCTCGCCGCCGCGTGCGTCGTCGCGATGGTCGCCGCGGTCGTCCTGACGCGAATCTAGCGACGCGCTCCGGAAACGGGGGCTGAGCGGCTCAGCCCATTTTCACGCCGACGGCGGCGACCTTCTTGCTCAACACACGCACCTTCTTGCCGTACAGCATGAAGATGGCGCGCATCGTCAGCTCCGCCACGCTCGTGACCGCGAGACCGACGTAGTTCAACGGATTCTTCCAGAAGACGTACAGCTTCAACGCGAACGGCCGGATGTTGCCGAAGCCGCCGAGCTGCAGCAGCTGCGACAAGCTGTACTCGGTCACGTTGTAGAAATGGTCGATGTTGTGTGAAAGATTTTCCGAGCCGACAAAGGGGTTGGCGCCGTTCATCGCGTAAACGATGACCTTGCCGCCGGGCTTGAGCGAGGCGTGGCACAAGCGCAAGAACTCGATCGTCTCGTCGATCGTGAGGTGATTCAGCTCCTGCTCCGGGATGATGACGTCGTACTCGCCGCGATGCCGCTCGAGATATGGAAATGCTTGCGCTGCTTCGCAGGCGAGCCCGCGCTTCTGTCCATAGCTGACTTTCGTCGGGTCCGAGTCGATGCCCACGACGTTGCGATAGCCGGCCTCTTTCAAGGCGTTCAGCAGATAACCGGGACCGCAGCTCACGACGAGCACTTTCGCGTTGCGATCCGCGGGCAGGTGCGGCAGGTAATTGGCCTTGTAGTACGCGGTGAAGGACTTGAAGCCGCCCTCGATGTCTTGCGGGGCTTGCCAGTACGAATCGAACGGTTCGAGACGGGCGGCAAGCTCGCGATGCGGCACGGCCTGGTCGGGTTTCAGCGGCTGAACGTTCATGGTGTGTTGGCGATGAGCGATTGGGAAGGAACCAGGAATGTCGGGCGTAAATTCTCCAATGTCGGGGCGGGTTCCTCTGCGCTGCCCCGAATCCTGGACAGGCTGACGGCGACGCTCGGCCCGTCCGTTGCGGCACAGAACTTGCTCCGTCCTCATTTGTGAAAATCCTGTTCTGTAATTACGAATATCCGCCGCTGGGCGGCGGCGGCGGCGTCGTCATGGCGGCGCTCGCGCGCCAGCTCGCCTCGCGTCACGAGGTCACGGTCCTCACGTCGCGCGCGGGCGAGCTGGCGGCGGAAAGCCTCGACGGCGCCGTACGCGTCGTTCGAGTCCCGGTGTTCTTTCGTCGCGAGCTCGCGGTCGCGAACTTTCCATCGATGTTCGCGTACCTGCCGACGGGATTCATGCGCGGCTTGCAGCTCGGACGCCGTGGCGCGTTCGACGTCATCAACACGCATTTCGTGGTGCCGACGGGGCCGCTCGGCGCGGCGCTCGCGCGCTGGCATCGCCTGCCGAATGTGCTCTCCGTGCATGGCGGTGACTTGTTCGACCCGAGCAAACGCAGCTCGCCGCACCTGCATGCGCCGCTGCGGGCTGCGGTGCGCTCGATGCTTCGCGGCGCGGATGCCGTGATCGGCCAGTCGCGCGACACCGTGCAGCACGTGACCGGGCTGTACGGCGTCAGGCGCGACGTCGGCTTGATTCCACTCGGAATCGAGCGGCCCGCGCCCGTCGCTCATGCATCGCGGGCGCATTTCGGTCTACCGGAGAACGCCTTCGTGCTCGCGACGATCGGCCGGCTCGTCGCACGCAAGGCAACGCCGCGCCTCATCGACACGGTCGCCGACACCGCGCTGCCGAATGCGCATCTGCTGATCGTCGGCGATGGTCCCGATCGCGATGCCATCCTGCAGCGCGCGCACCTGCGCGGCATCACCGACCGCGTGCATTTGCTCGGACAGGTCAGCGATGCGGAGAAATGCGCCGCGCTGGCCGTCTCGGATGCCTTCGTCACGACGAGCCAGCACGAAGGCTTCGGCCTCGTGTTCCTCGAAGCGATGGCGTTCGGACTGCCGATCATCTGCTATGACCGCGGCGGGCAAACCGATTTCCTGCAGACGGGCCAGACCGGCTTCGTCTTGCGCCTGAACGACGAGACAGCGTTCGCGAACGCGATCGTCGAGCTCCACGAGGATGTGGCGGCGCGGCGGCAGTTCGGCGACCGCAACCGCACGCTGGTCGAGGACTACTTCATCGATACCTGCGCGCAACGTTACGAGCAGGTGTTCGAAGAGGTCATCCGTGACGGGAAGGAGCGCGACACGATCCCCGCGTCGCGCGCCTTGCACCCCGAACCCTAACTAACGAGCCGAGTCCCGATCAGACCATGTGTGGCATTGCCGGAATCTTCTCCGCTCAGCCTTCGCGTCCCGCCGACATGGACCGCATGCTGGATGCATTGCGCCATCGCGGTCCCGACGGCGAAGGCGTGTATCACGACGAGCACGTGAGTCTCGGGCATCGGCGGTTGTCGATCATCGATCTCGAAGGCGGCAGGCAGCCGCTGTGCAACGCGGAGCGCACGATCTGGCTCGTGTGCAATGGCGAGATCTACAACTACCGCGAGCTGCGCCGGCAACTCGAGGCCGACGGCCATCGTTTCCTGACGCATAGCGACTGCGAGGTCATCATCGGCCTGTACGAGCGCCATGGCGAGGGCTTGCTCGCGCATCTGCGCGGCATGTTCGCCTTCGTGCTGTGGGATACACGCGAGCGCAAGCTGATCGCGGCGCGCGATCATCTGGGGCAAAAGCCGCTTTACTACCGCCACGAGAACGGCGATTTCGCTTGCGCCTCGGAGATCAAGGCCCTGCTCGCGTACGAGCAGCGAGCGCCGCGCATGAACCTCGCGGCGCTCGATCAATACTTCGCGCTGCGTCTGATCGAGGCGCCGCTCTCGATGTTCGAAGGCGTCGCGAAGCTGCCTCCCGGCCATGTGCTGACCTTGAGCGCGACCGAGCCGCTGCAGGTGCGGCGCTACTGGTCGCTGCAACAGCTCCCAAAGCTGACCGGCAGCGAGAACGCGCTGCTCGACGAGCTGGAAACGCGCGTCGAAGAGGCGCTGCGACTGCATCTCGAGAGCGACGTGCCGGTGGGCGCGTTCCTGAGCGGCGGCATGGATTCGAGCCTGCTCGTCGCGATGCTCGCTCGCAAGCTTAAGGTCGAGCATCTGCCCACGTTCACGATCGGTCTTGATTACCAACGCTTCGACGAGGCGCCCGCCGCGCGGGCGGTCGCGCGGCTGTTCAAGACGGAGCATCACGAAGACCGCGTCTCGCCCGACATGATCGCGCTGCTGCCCGATCTCATCGGCGCGCTCGACGAGCCCTCCGACCCGCTCTCGCTGTGCACGTGGCTGCTCGCGAAGTTCACGCGCCAGCACGTCAAGGTCGTGATCGGCGGGGATGGCGGCGACGAGCTGTTCGGCGGCTACGATCGCTATTACGGCAATCTGTATGCCGCGCATTACGGCCGCGTGCCCGCCGCTGTCCGTCGCAAGGTGCTCGCGCCCGCGATGTCGCTGATTCCGGAGTCCGGCTGGTACAAGAGCGTCGGCCATCAGCTGCGCTGGCTGCATCACCTGTCGTTCCACACCGGCGGTGCGCGCTACGCCGCGAGCCTGTCCTACTTCTATTTCGATCGCGAGCGCCGTGAACGGCTGTTCGCGGCGGATCTGCGGCAACGCTGGACCGCGATGGACGCCGAAGCCGCGATCCGTGCGCCGTTCGAGGCCAGCGCGGGCAGCGATCTGGATCGCATGCTGTACGCCGACAGTCTCGTGCGCCTGCCGAATCATCCGGTCATGATCACCGACCGCATCTGCATGGCCCACGGCCTGGAAGCACGCAGCCCGTTCATGGATCACGAGCTCGCGACCTTCGCCGCGCGCTTGCCGGATGCGCTCAAGGTTCGCGGGGGCACGCTACGCTACATCCAACGCAAGCTCGCCGCCCGCTATCTGCCGCCGGCCATCCTCAATCGTCCCAAGCAGGGATTCTCATCGGCCCTGCCCTATCTGCTGCAGACGCAATATGCGCGCCTGTACGACACGTGTTTGAGCACCTCGCGCCTCGTCGAGGACGGCATTCTCGATCCGCGCACGATCGCGACGCTCGTCCAGGAGCACGGCACGCGGCGGGCGGATCACGGCAATCGCTTGTGGCTCTTGATCAATGCGGAGCTGTGGTACCGGATGGCGATCCGCGGCGAATCCAAGGCGGATCTGAGCGAGGAGCTGCGCTCGACGACGACTTCCGCTCGGCGCACCGGCTGATGCCCGCATGAGGACCTGGCTGCGGCTGACCGTCACCTTGGCGCTGTGCGCCGCGCTGCTCATTTTCGTCGTCGATCTGCCGGAAGTCCTCGATACGCTCACGAGCTGCGATCCGATCTGGGCGTTCGTGACCTTGCTGGCGCTCACGGCAGATCGCGCGCTCATGAGCTTCAAATGGGGCCTGTTGCTATCGATCCGCGGCTACCGCCTCGGGCTGCCTCGCCAGTTGATGGTCTATTGCAGCGCCATGATGTGGGGCCTGGCGTTGCCGAGCACGGTCGGTGCCGACGGCATTCGCGTCGTGCTGGTACGCCGTTTCGGTGTGCGCGTCGACGACACGCTGGCGACAATTCTCGTCGAGCGCGGCGTCGGCTTCCTCACGGCCCTGTTCACCGCGCTCGTCGGCGTCTTGATCTTGCGAACGCAGGTGACCCTGGGTTCCGCCTATGACTCCATGCTGCTGGCCGGCGGGCTTGCGC
>JAEYXD010000150.1 GCA_023428645.1 Pseudomonadota bacterium | reverse complement strand
ACAGATCGTCGTAGAAGTCCGCCGCGCCCTGGTCGTAGAAGCGGTAGCTGATCTCGAAGATGAACGGCGTCCCCCCGAGCGGATGCGTATAGCCGACGCTGAACGTGTTCGCCTTGATGCCCCACGTATCCGTGAAGAACCGATAGCCGCCCTGCAACGCGGCGCGATACGGCAGGAAGTACTTCGCATTCAACGCCACCGCATTGCTGGTCCGGGTGCGCGGATACAGCTCCGTCGCGAGCGCGAACAAGCGGGTGTCCGTCGGCTCCAGGTAGCGATAGGAGCGATACGGGTTGTTGAGATAGCCCTCGTCCGTGATGACCTCCAGGCCGAGCGTCGCGAGCATGCTCTTCGTCAGGATCTGCGAGATGCCGACGCGGTAGCTCCAGCGATCGATGTCGTGCGCGAAGGTCGGATCGACGATGCGCCGGCCCGTCGTCGGATCGCTCGTCGTGCGCATCACCGTGTCCGCGCCCTTCGAGAAGCCCATCGTGATCGTCGTCAGGTCGCCGAACAGGTCCTGGGCGATGCCGAACGTGATCGTCTCGGCCTCGTAGTCGTTCTCTTCGGAGCTCGTGAAATTGAGGCTGTACGTCGTCTTGCCGCGCAGATAGTCGAGCGAGAGGCCGTATTGCGTGCGCTCTTCCTTGTATTCGCTCGCGCCGCTCGTCTCGACGTCGATCGACGCGCTCGTCACCATGTCCATGTAGTAGTTCGCGCTGATCGAATACTTCTCCGCCATCTTCTTGCGCACGAGCACGGAGGGGCCATCGATCGTGACGCCGCCGCCGTCATAGCGGTGGTACAGGACGTCGGCGCGATCTTCGGGCAGCACGCCCGCCACCGCGAGCGATGGCACGCCAGCGAGCGCGCACAAGGCGCCCGCGAGCAGGCCGCGCCACATCGCCGACACGCGCATCAATTGCATCCGCATCCGCCGCCGGCGCTGCCGAGTGCGCCGCGCGCACCTTCGCGAGCTTCGAAGACGTGATGCATGTAAGAAGTGGAAATCGGATGCGCGTCGAGCGACATGATCGGATCGGCCAGCGCTTCGCGCTCGTACGGCTTCACCCAGGGTTCGATGTTGCCGCACGCGGCGAGCAGGAGCAGCGCCATCGCGGCGCCGCCGCGGATCGCGCTGGCGCGCCAACGGCGGGCGAGGGTCGGCAAAGAGTGGAAGCCGGCCGTGCCGTCGCTCATCGCCTGTCGCCCATCGCCCATATCGTCATTCCTTCAGCAGCGCCCGGATCTGATTCAAGTACTCGCCTTCATCGCCCGCCTTGTAGCCGCGATGCAGGTAACGCACGTTGCCCTTGCGATCGATGAACACGGTGCTCGGCATCGCATTCACGTCGTACATCTTGCTGACCTTGTTCTCCGTATCGAACAACACCGGAAAGCTCACCGGCAGGTTCGCGAGCAGCTTTTCCGCATCCTTGCTGTTCGCCTCGACGTTCACGCCGAGCAGCGTGAAGCCAAGCGGACTGTAGCGCTTGTACATCTGATCGAGAAGCGGCATCTCTTGTCGGCACGGCCCGCACCAGCTCGCCCAGAAGTTGATCATCACGACCTGACCCTTGAGCTGTTCGAGCGAGACCGTGTCGCCGCTTCGCGACGGCAGTGTGAAGCTCGGTGCGCGCGCGGCGCTGGCGCCGACGAGCGATGACATGGCGAGCGTTGCAGCAAAGGCAGCGATGCGCAGCCAGGAGCGAAGGGGTGAGCGCATGTCAGGTAGACCTCCAATGTAAAACGGCCTCAACCGACTCCCTCTCCACCGCGGAGCGGGGGAGAGCTAGGAGAGGGGGTTCTTCCCAACGCGCATGTTCTCTCAGAAAAAGATCGACAAACCGAGATGCGCCTCTAGGTTGTTGACGATCTTCTTTTCACCCAGCAAGTCGATGTCGAAGACGTGGTCGCGAACGTCGAAACGCACGGCCATCCAATCCGTCGGCAGCACGCGATAGCCGAAGCCGCCGCTGATCGTGAAGCGATCGTCGCCGGCGAACGTCGTGCTGCCGATGCCCGCGATCAAATAGAAGGCCGAGTTGTACGCCCTGTTTTCGCCGATGAAGATCTCGCCTGGCAACGCGTTCCAGCCGAGCGACAGGGCGTAGTACTTGTAGTCACGATCGTCGTCGTCGAGCAACGAGGCCGAGCCCGCCAGTCGCTCGTAGCTCGTACGGCCGGCCTTCGCCTTGCCGACCGTGCCTTCGATGAAGAAGTCCTCGGTCAAGTGATACGCCAGGCGGCCGCCGTACACCGTGCTGCTCTCGAAGTCCTCGATGCTGATGACGCCGAAGTACGCACCGATCTCGAAATCCTCCGTATCGATGCGCGCGCGCTTGATCTCGCGGCGCTCGACTTGCGGTTCGATCACGGGCCGGTTTGCCGGCGTGTCGTCCGCCGCCACCGGGGCGCCTCCGAATGAGTCGCTCGCGGGCGCGCTCGTCTGCGCGGCCGGCACCGCGTCGCCGCCGAACATCGCGCAGCCCGGCAGCACCGCCGCGAGAAGGCTCAGAAAAAGAACGCGAATCCCAGGTACTTCCATTCGTCTACTTCCTCGTTGTCGTCGCGGCTCGTGAATACCACGTTGTTGCGGTACTCGGTGCGCAGCATGAAACGACGGGTCAAGTACAGTTGCACGCCGCCGCCGACGTAGCCGATCTGATCGGTACGGTCTTCGGAGCGGACGAGCGTGGATTTGGGATCGGTGTAAATAATACCCGTGCCCAACGTGAAATAAGGGGACACGCGCCACTCGGGAACGAACACGTGCATGAGGCCGACGGTCGCGCTCAGGCCGTTCGAGAACTCGCCGAGGATGTGGCTGAGCGTGAGCTCGATCGAGAGGTTGTCGCTGAAGGCATAGCCGCCGAATACCGACACCTCGCTCGCGCCGCCGAAGTCCCCGGCCATGATGCCGCCCTGCCACCGCCGGCTCATGTAATTTTCGCGCGCGGGCTCTTGCAGATCGAGCGGCTCGCCGGTCGGCTCGAGCGTCGCGAGCATCTGCTCGCGGGGGACCCAGCCTTCGATGCCGCGATCGCTGCGAACCTGGAACCAATCCGTGCGGCGCTTGACGATCTCGACCTCGCGACCGCGCTCGATGACATGGAAGACGGGATAGCCGCGGCCGGGACCGGTGTGCAGCTCGATATACGGATCGGCAATGAGGATCTTGTGCAGCTCGTCCGCGTGCGCGACGGCGGCTGCGAGCAACGCCATCAGCAGCGCCGCGGAGCGTAGCCAAAAGGGCATCAATCCTCCGGCACGTCGAACGGATTGTTGTAGTACTGCGCGCCGATATCGAGCCATTCCGCGATCAACTTCAGCTCGGCTTTGGTGAGGAAGCCGCGATGATCCACGCCGGCGCCAGCCGCGTCAAACTTGCTGAAAAACCGGCTGGAAGCGTTCGCGCCGTTGAAGCTCATCGAGGCCGGGACGGTCCGGAACGTGCGGCAAGTCACCATGTCATCCTCGAAGGCCAGGCATTCGTCCTCGATCTGATTCATGGCGTTCACGTGCTGGCCGACGTCACCGAACAACAGCTCCCGATACGACAGCAGGTGATCGGGCTCGTCGTCCGACGGCTCGGAGCGCAGATCCAGGTCGCCCGCGGGGATGACTGGTAGGTTCGCCGCATCGGTCGTCGGCGCATGGCAGGCAATGCACTGCCGCTGCTTCGGCAGCATCGTGACGGGATCCACGTCGGGCACGCCATCCGCATTCGCATCGACGGTGCCCATGCTCGACCACAAGGGTGCGATGTGCTCCGGATAATTGATCGTCACGCGACATGCGCTCCCCCACGTCGCGCTGCAGGCGACATTCGACAGCGGCGAGGGCGTGATCAGGCGTGAAGTACATACATGCCGCCGTGTGACATCCGAGGGATCCGCGGCGGGTGGCGCAGCGGGATTGATCGCCACGTCCGTCGGGCCGGCCTCGTAACAGGCCTCGGTCGTCGGCGCCGGGGCGGTTGCCCGCCAGAAATCCACACCGATCAGATTGACCGAAGGCTTGCACGTGCCGCCACACATGACCCGGCCGCGAACTTGCGCCATCGTCTCGCGCATGTCGTTCGCGATGAGCGCGGGATGCGTGTTCGGGAACGGCGCGCTCGTCGTCGGTGCGCCGGGGTTCACTGAGCTCGTGAGCCCTTGACGGCCGTGCGCTCTGCCGGGCGTCGCTCCCGTGGGCTGCACATGGCAACCATTGCACTGCAATGTTTCGCCGACTTGAACTTGCAGCCAGTTCGTGTGCAGCGCACCGAGTGGATTGTTGCCGCCCAAGCGGCGGCCGTTCGCATCGAGGATGCTGAACGTGAAGGGCACGTTCGCCGGAATCTTCACTTTCACGGAGCCGTCCGGCTCGACCGGCGCGTAGCCGAGGATGTCGCGCATGCCGAAGCGCCTTCCGCCACGGCCGAAGGCCGTGCCCGGCACCGGCTCGAACGCATCGTCGTCCGGGATCGACACGACCTTTTCCAGGCGCACGAAGCGCGCCGGCCGCGAGTTGAAGTCGGCGCTCGCCGGATTGCGAACCCGCTCGATGCTGCCGCCGGGCGAGCGATCCACGCCGTCGATGTCGTACACGCTGCGGATGTCGAGGATGCCGACCGCTTCGTCCGCCAGCGTCGCCGGGAAATCGATGCCGGGCGCGCGTTCGAGGATGACCGGCGGCAGCCGCTCGCTCGAGGCCGCCGCGACTTCGGTATAGATGAAGCCTTCTTCCGGCGCGACGATCGGCAGCTGCGTGTTCGTGCGCACGTCGTAGATGTAGACGCCGTACAGCGGTGGCGCTTCGGTGAGCGCTGGATTCTGCGGGTCGTAACGCTCCAAGCGGTCGGCAGTGCACGGCACGGCGCGGCCGTCCTCGATGAAGCGGCACTGCGACCAGCTCACGAGCAGGCGATTCGAGCCGTCGAACAACGGCGCCGCCGACAGGAAGCGGCCGCCTGGCGACGGGCCGGCGGTCGTGCGCACATCGGTCGGCAGCACGCGTGTCTGTGCCGTGCAGGGCGGCGACGCCGTGATCGTCGTGGTCGGCACGGTTTGATTGCAGTCGACGAAGTTGTTCGTATCGATGAGCAGCAGGTCGCCGCCCTCGTTCGTGCCGTCGAAGGGGCGCACGAGCGCGAGCGTGCGGCCGTCCTGCATCGCTTGCGGGCTGAGGAATTGGATCGTCGCAGGTTGATTCGTCCGCGGATTGATCGAGCCTGTCGCGTGACTGTTCGCGCCATAGAGCAGCTCGAGCCCGCTGCCATCGGGATTGATGCGGTACAGATCCATTTGATCGTCGTCGATCGCGCGCTCCCAGCGCGTGAAGACGATCTGGCCGTTCGCCAGCACGTCCGGATCGAGATCGTGCGCCTGGTTGAACGAGAGCTGCTTGATGTCGGTGCCGTCCGCCTTCATCGCGTGCAGCACGAATGCGGGACGCTTGCCGCCGAAGCCTTCCACCTGCGGCGCGTACTGCGGCTTGCCTTCGGCGAGCTGAATCGCCTTCGCCGTGCGCCAGCGCGTCGACGTGAACACGATGCGACCATCCGGAAGATAGTGCGGCATGATGTCGTGACCGTCGTTCTCGATCGTGTCGGACTGGATGACCCGGCGCAGGGTGCGTGTCGGCACGTCGTATTCCCAGATGTTCCAGCTCGGCACGTCGTCCTCGGGGTCGACGTTTTGATTGGGTGCCGCGACCCGCATCGAGAACAACACCTTCTGACCGTCGAAGCTCACGTCGACGTCGCGCACATCGCCGTTGCCGCGCGTGATCTCGGCCGTGATATTGATGGCGGGCGAGGACGGCGAGGCGGACATGCGCATGAAGAGATCGGCGCCCGGCTCGAAGCGGCGCAGCTCGCGTGCGTCCGTGACGTCGTTCTCGTCATCCGGGGCGGGCACTGGACGCTTCACGTAGAACACCGGGAAGTCGAGCGTGACCGGATCGCCGTTCTGCCCGTGGCCGATCGTGACGTCGGTGCCGCCGTTGCCATCGCTGCTGCAGCCGGCCAACGCGAGCGCAATCGCGCCCGCGCACGCCGCCGCGGCGCGCCGCGCGCGGCCGAGGATCGCAGTGTCGTCCTGCTGCGCCTGAAAAATCATTGAGCCTTACTCCCGAGCATCGTCCGGATCTTGCGATGCTGTGCGCGATGCCTGTTCTTGCGTGTGCTTTTCTGCCCGCTATTCGAGCGGCCCGCCATCTTCAACGCGACATATTGCGTGAACTGTTAATCCAGTCACAGATGCGGCTGTGACGAAACCTGAATTCACGCTGCGCGTCGCCATGCGTGCGCGATTGCGTGATGCCGCTCACATTCGAAAGTCCGATCGGACCCGTTGAATTCACATTCAGCGTAACGGCGAGCCTACACGCGCGCGGAAGACCGTCGGTACTGTCTCCGACGCGCGACGTCTCGCGGTTGAGACAGTTACTGCGCCGATTTTCGCTGGCTATAGTCGCGCCGCATTGTCGGCAGAGCGCCGACTTCTCGGCGGCCATGCAATGGACTTCGGAAGCAATCGAACGATGAGCACAACAGCTAGCGAAACTCAGCGTCGCGCGAAGGCATGCGGTTCACGCATCCGGTTCGGTGCGCTCGCCATGACCTGTGCCCTGGTGCTCGCAGCCAATGCGAGCGCCGGTCCGCGCGAAGAAGCGAAGCGCATGTACGACCGCCTCACGGGCACGCCGCCGAGCGCCGATCTTCTCGACACGCTCACGCAGCGCGTCAATTCGTACGGCCGGCTGGATACCGCGCTGTTCATCATCGACAGCACGCAACCGCATTCGAGCCCGTTCTATAGCGTCGTGTTAAAGAACTGGGCGGCGCCGTGGACGAATCGCGATCAAACGGTGTTCGCGCCGCTGAACGATTACACCGCCACCGTGATCGGCATGGTTCGCGACGACAAGGACTTTCGCGGCTTGCTCTCCGACGACATCGTCTACATCGGCTCGAACGTCACGCCGGCATTCTCGACGGACAACAACGCTCACTACGAAGCGTTGGAAGCGAACCACGCCGATCTGCGCGTCGCATTGGTCGAGCGCGCGCAGTCGTCATTGAACGGCTTGCCCTCGAATGCGACCGCCGGCGTCATCACCTCGCGTGCGGCCGCCCAGGCGTTCTTCATCGACGGTACCAACCGCGCGATGTTTCGTTTCACGCTGCTCAATCACATGTGCCGCGACCTGGAGCAGGTCCACGACACCTCGCGGCCGCCCGATCGCATCCGTCAGGACGTGACGCGCAGCCCCGGCGGCGACAGCAGCATCTTCTTGAACAACTGCGTCGGGTGTCACAACGGCATGGACCCGCTCGCGCAGGCCTTCGCTTATTACGACTTCGACGAGACCCAAGGGCAGGCAGGCCGGCTCGTCTACACGCCCGGCGTCGTGCAGCCGAAGTACCTGATCAATTCCGACAACTTCAAGCCGGGTTACGTCACGCCGAACGACAGCTGGGAGAACCGCTGGCGGCTGCCGGGACAGAACAACGTGGCGCTCGGCTGGGCGAACTCCGACAACCAGATCCGCGACGGCCATGGCAGGGGCAGCGGTGCGAAGTCGCTCGGCCAGGAACTCGCGAACAGCACGGCGTTCGCCCAGTGCCAGGTCGAGAAAGTGTTCAAGACGGTGTGTTTCCGTTCGCCCTCCGACTCGGAGCTCAACGACGTCACCGCCGCGTTCAGAAGCAACAACGGCAGCATGAAGCGTGTATTCGCGGAAGCCGCGTCACGTTGTGCGGGCGGCTAAGGGAGACCAGCCATGAAGCGTCGTTTCGATTTGCGCCTGCCTCGGCTGGTCGCCGCCACAGTGCTCGCCGGATTGCTCGCGGGTTGCGGTGGCGGTGCGGAGACCACGGAGAACCCCGTGACCACGGGCCGCACGCCCACCTCCGGCTATTCGGGCCCCGTGCCCGCGACGGCCGACATCCAAGCGTTTCGCGTGGAGTTCTGGGAGAACGTGCGCCGCACCGATCGTTGCGGCAACTGTCACGCGGCGGGCGGGCAGTCGCCGACGTTCGCGCGCTCCGACGATGTGAACGCCGCGTACCAACAGGCGCAAGCGATCGTCAATCGCGACAGCCCCTCGCAGTCGCGGCTAGTCGAGAAGGTCGCGGGCGGTCACAACTGCTGGCTCGCCGATTCGAGCGCGTGCGCCAGCATCCTGACGCGCTGGATCGCGGCATGGGTGGGCGCATCAGCCACCGGTGGCCGCCAGATTCAACTCGAACCGCCGGCCCCGCGCGACCCGGGCAGCAGCAAGCGCTTCCCCGCCATGCCGCCGGCCGAATTCGCGGCGGTGTACGACTTGCTGGACGAGCATTGCTCGGGCTGCCACCAATCCGATAGCAACACGGCGCAGTCGCCGTACTTCGCGGCGGGTACGCGCCCGTTCAATCCGACGCTCACCGCGCATCTGGATGCCTACGTCGCGGCGATTCCGAAGATCAACCTCGACGATCCGTCGGACCCGCAGAGCACGTCGGTCCGCTCGCGCCTCGTGCTGCGCCTTCGCGACGAGAGCCACAACTGCTGGTCCGATTGCCAGGCGAACGCGGCGCAGATGCTCGCGGCGATCAACAGGCTCTCGGCCGCGATTCCGCTCGATGCGATCGACCCGTCGCTCGTGCTGAGCAAGGCGCTCACGCTGTATGAAGGCACCGTCGCAAGCGGCGGCAATCGCTTCGAGAACAGCCAGATCGCGCTGTACGAATTCAAGAGCGGCAGCGGCAACGTCGCGTACGACACCAGCGGTGTCGATCCGGCGGCGGATCTCACGATCAGCGGCGCGCGCATCAACGACTTCGATTGGGTCGGCGGCTGGGGCGTGATCTTCAAGACGCCGAACGCGCGTGCTCAAGCGCTGCCCGCGACGAGCCGCAAATTCCAGCAGCTCATCGGCGCGACAGGCGAGTTCTCGATCGAAGCCTGGGTCATTCCGGGCAACGTGACCCAGGAGGACGCGTACATCGTCAGCTACTCCGGCGGCAACGATCGCCGCAATTTCACGATGGCGCAGAACCTCTACAACTATCAGTTCCTGAATCGCAGTACGGCGACGAGCGGTCTCAACGGCATGCCGATGTTGTCGACCGACGATGACGACGAGCGCCTGCAGGCCGCGCTCCAGCATGTCGTCATGACGTTCGATCCGGTGAACGGCCGCCGCATCTACGTGAACGGCGAGTTCACGGGCGACGTGGACGGCGCGGGCGGCGGCACGCTCGGCGAATGGGACGACAGCTTCGCGTTCGTGCTCGGCAACGAAGTGAGCGGCCAGCGCCCGTGGATGGGCGTCGTGCGCCTCGCGGCGGTTCACAACCGCGCGCTGACGGCGGCGCAGGTGCAGCAGAACTTCGAGGCGGGCGTCGGCCAGAAGTACTTCATGCTGTTCGGCATCTCGCACATCGTGAACGTGCCGCAGGCGTACATCCTGCTGGAGGCATCGCAGTACGACTCCACGGGTTACCTGTTCACGAATCCGAAGTTCATCAGCCTCGATGCGAACGCGCGCCCCGGCAACATCGCGCTGCGCGGCATGCGCATCGGCTTGAACGGCGCGGAGCCGCCCGTCGGCCAGGCGTATCGCTTGCTCGATTTGACGATCAACGACGCGAGCTACTCGGCCGCGACGGGGCAGACGCTCTCGAGCGTCGGCACCATCATCGGCCTCGAGCAGGGGCCGATGTCGGACGAGTTCTTCCTGTGCTTCGATCAACTCGGCGATCGCATGAACGTGTGCTCGACGTACGCGAACGTCGCCGCGCCGCCGCGCCAGATCACGACGGGCGCGGACATCGGCGTGCGTACCTTCGATGAGATCAACGCGACGTTCGCGGCGCTGACGGGCGTCAATCCGGCGACGAACGTTGCGGTTCGCGATCTGTACACGAGCGTGCGGCAGTCGCTGCCCGCGACGCCGGACATTCAGGCGTTCGTCGCGTCGAATCAGGCATCGATCTCGCAGCTCGCGATCGAGTACTGCGTGCAGATGACGAACACGCCGGCATTGCGCAACGCCTTCTACGGATCGTTCAGCTTCACGCCGCCGCTGTCGTCGACGAATCCCGCGCCGCTGATCAATCCGGTGATCGATCGGGTGATGGGCGTCAATCTCGCGACGCAGCCCGCGATCGGCCCCGCGCCCGGCGAGGACCCGATCAATCAAGCGCCGCGCACCGTTCACGGCGCGCTGACGCGGTTGGTTCACGATGTGTGCTCGGCGGACAACTGCACGACGGCTCTGGAAGTGGACACTGCGGCGAAATCGGTGTGTGCCGCGGCGCTCGGCAGCGCACTGACATTGGTGAAGTAAAGCAGGTCATAAGGGACGGAACGGCATCATGTTCATCATCAAGTCTCGCCGGCCGCGTGCATTGGCACTCGACGAGCCGTTGAAACACGGCTCCCACAGACGCCCGGTGACGCGGCGCGACTTTCTCGCGCAGGGCTTTCTGACGGGATCGGCGACGATCGTCGCGCCGACGCTGCTGGCCGGCCTGCTGAACCCCAATCGTGCGGGCGCGCTGCCTGCCGACCTCGATGACATCGCGCGCAATCCGGCGCTTTGCAACATCCAGAACGGCTCGGGACAAGTACCGTTCATCTGCTTCGATCTGGCCGGCGGCGCGAACATCGCGGGCTCGAACGTCCTCGTCGGGCAGGCGGGCGGGCAGCTCGATTTCCTGTCCACGCAGGGCTACGCGAAACTGGGCCTGCCTGGAAACATGCTGCCGAACAACGCGACGACGAACTTCATCGATACGTCGATGGGCATCGCGTTTCATACGGACAGCGCGTTCCTGCGCGGCATCCAGTCGAAGGCCAGCGCGGCCGCGCTCGGGTTCGTCAACGGCATCGTCATTCCCGCGCGCTCCGAGAACGACACCGGCAACAACCCGCACAACCCGATGTACGGCATCGCGAAGGCGGGCGCGCGGGGCGAGCTGCTGACCTTGATCGGCTCGCAGAACTCCGAGTCCGGCGGCAACTCGATGGCGCCGCGGATGATGATCAATCCCGAGCTGCGCCCGACGAAGATCGACAGCAACAGCGATGTCGCGGGCCTGGGCTCCACGGGGCCGGCGCCGGTGCTCGGCGTTCAGCCGACCGAGGCGGTCAATGCGGCGATGGCGCGCATCACGGGCTTCAAGCTCGGCGATCCGAACCACTCGTCGAACACGGCGGATGATCCGGTGTCGACGCGGTTGAGCGACGATCTCGCGATCAAGCGTCGCACGCAGTGCGCCTACATCAAATCGGCGAAGACGGCCGAGGAGGCGTTCGCCGATCCTTCGCAGTTCAATCCGGCGGGCGATCCCGACATCCGGGCCATCTTCCCCGGCACCGAGTTCAACGATCGGGAATTCCAGCGGACGGCGGCGATCATGAAGCTCGTCGTCCCGGAGAAGGCGGGCGCGGGAACGATCACCATGGGCGGCTTCGACTACCACACGGGCGAGCGCGCGACGGGCGAGATGCGCGACTTCCGCGCCGGCCAATGCATGGGGGCCGTCATCGAGTACGCGCATCGGCGCGGGTTCCCGATCATGCTTTACGTCTTCAGCGACGGCTCGCTCTCCTCGAACGGACGCGTCGATGACTCGGTGAATGGCCGCGGCAAGGGCGAGTGGACGGGCGACAACCAGCAGACCGCCGCCTCGCTGATCCTGGTTTACAACCCCGGTGCCCGGCCGATGCTGATGCAGCCCGGCCGTCATCAGATCGGCGCTTTCAGCGCGGGCGGCGACGTCGTGACGTCGAGCAGCCCGGCCGCGAACAACGTCAATCAGCTGGTGAACATGGTCATCCTCAACTACATGGCGTTGAACGGCAAAGCGGGGGATTTCCCGGGCCTGTTCGGCAACGTGCTCGGCTCGAGCGCGGCGGAGCTCGATCGTTGGATCGGCTTCCAGCCGCTCTGATCTCCCGCGCGTCAGGCGAGCAAAGAAAGGCCCGGCAATTGCCGGGCTTTTTCATGGTCGAGTCCGCCGCGATGCCCGGGCCATCGCGCGTCATCTCATCTCATCTCATCTCATGCTGTAGCGCACCTCGAACGATGCGTTGCGCCCGCGGCCCGGGAAGTACCGATAGTTGCCGAACGCATAGTCCGCGCGATCGGCATACGCGCTATCGGTCACGTTGTTCAGGCGCAGCGTCGCCGTCCAGTTGTCGAGCAGTCGATACCCGATGCGCAGATTGAGCAGATCGTGGCCGCCGTACTTCGCCGTGTTCGAAGCATCGACGAAATAGCTGCCGATCGATTGCCATTCGAGCTCCGCGCTCGCGTTCGGCAGGAAGCGCCAGTCGATGCGGGCCGTGTTGATGTGGCGCGGCGCGGTATCGACGTCGTTGCCCGCGACGATGATCTCGCCGCCTTCGGCGACGCGATTGAAATCGTACGTGTGCTTGGCATACGTGCCCGCGGCGGCGAGCGTCAGTACGTCGATCGGCGACCAGGCGAATTCGTATTCGACGCCTTCGTGCTGCGTCGTGCCGTCGCTCACGTTGAAGGCCTGAGCGTCGCGGAAGATGACGTTGTCCTTTTCCATCGTGAACGCCGCGACCGTGTAGCGCAGCGGTCCGAAGGCGCCGCGCAGGCCGACCTCGAAGCTGTCGATGCGCTCGGGATCGAGGTCCGCGATCGATTGCTGGCGTTGCAGGCGATACAGCTCGCTCGTGTCTGGCGCGCGATAGCCGCGTGCCACCGATGCGAACACCGTGTGATCGTCGGTGAGGGCGTAGCTCGCGCCGATGCGTGAGGTCACGTTCGAGAAATCGTCCGTGCGATCGGCGGGACGCGCGTAGATGCAGCCCGCGGCGGAGCAGGGCGCGCCGTTGTCGCGCGTGTTGCCGGCGATCATGCGGTTGTCGTAATCGTATTCGACGTATTCGAAGCGCACGCCGCCGGTGAGCTTCCAGCGATCGCCGATCGGCTGCGTCACCTGTCCATAGGCGGCGGCGACGGTGCTGTCGACTTCATAGTCGTAGTGCTTGCCGATCGGGCGGTTCGGATCGCTGAACGCCGTCGGCTGCGTCTCCTTCAGGAAGCCTTGCGCCGCTTCCAGGTCGATGCCGGCGAGCAGCGCCGTCGAACCGAACAGCGTCATGTCGATGGACGTGAGCACGCCGAACGAATCCTGCCCGTTGTCTTCGAAGGGCTTGCCGGGCAGGAAGTGCTGGATGAAATCCATGCGCGAGTGGCGATAGTACGGCCGCACGTTCAAGCCGATGCTATCGCCGAGCGTCGTCGAGTAGCCGCCGACCAGACGCACGGAATACGCATCTCGATACGCTTCCGGATTCGCGTTCGATTTCGCGATCGACTCGACGCGGTACGAATCCTTGCCCTGGATGAAGCCCGCGGTTTCCTGATTCAAGTTCGTCGCCGACAGCGCCAGCGTGAACGTCGAGTCGCCGGCCCGGTGCACCATGCCGAGATGGATCTTCTGTTCCTGCAGTCCGGTGTCGGCGCGCCAGCCGCCGTCGTCCGTCGCGATCGCGGTCGCGCCGAAGTCGGTGTTCGTGCCGATCGTGCTGAACGTGCCGCGCGCGCGATAATACTCGTTCGAGCCGATCTCGAGCGCGACGCTCGGGGTGATGTCCGCCGGCGAGGGTTGGAAGACGTTGATGGCGCCGTGCATCGCGCCGGAGCCGTACACGACACCGACCGGACCGCGCAGAACCTCGATCGTGGACGCCTGCTCGAAATTGAGCTCGAACATCTCGTTCACGTTGCAAAACCCGACTGGCCGGATCGGCACGCTGTTCTCGAGAAACAGGAAGGCACCGCACGAGCCGGGGCCGGAGAGCACCGGCGAGCGAATGGCGGTGAGGCTTTCCTGGCCGCTGTTGCGCTGGATCATCGCGCCCGGCACGCGATTCAGGATCTCGCTGTGGTGCGTCGGGCCGACGAGCGCGACCGAGTCGGTATCGATCGTCGAGGCGCTGCCGGCGTACGTGCGCAGCGACTCGCCTTGGCGCGTCGCGGTGACGATCACCTCATCCAGCACTTCCGCGGCGTCGACGCTTGCGAGCGAGCCGGCCAGCGCGACGCCAACGACCACCGAACCAGCGATGGAGCGAGCACCGCGCCGTGGGTGCGAGACGAACTGGGCGGCCGTAAACCGAGGTATGCGCATGCTGGACCTGTCACTGTCACTTTCGGTGGAAGCCCGCAATTTTGCAGCCGGCGAATCCGCGCGGTAGATCGGTTTTTGGTCAAGCAGCGTGAATCATGAAAATCATGAGCCGGACCCGTTCGGCTCACGCTCCGATGTCAGCGCGGTTGTCGCAGTGCGAACGCGACCACGTAGTCACCGCGCGTCGTACCCAACGCGCCATGTCCGCCGGCCGCGATGGCGATGAACTGCCGATCGCCCACGACATAGCTCATGGGCGTCGCCTGCCCGCCCGCCGGCAGCTTGGCTTTCCATAGCTCCCCGCCGGTATCGATGTCGAAGGCTCTGAGGAAGTCATCCGTCGCCGCCGCAATGAACACGAGCCCGCCCGCCGTCACGATCGGCCCGCCCATGTTCGGCATGCCGACCGTCGGCGCCGGCAGGAAGGAGGGCGTCTTGCCCGCCGTCGAGCCGAGCATCACCTGCCAGCGAATCGCATTGCGCTTCAAGTCGACGGCCGTGAGCGTGCCCCACGGCGGCGGTGTGCACGGCAACCCCCACGGCGAGAGCAGGATCTCGCGACGCATGCCGTAAGCGGTGCCGTCTTGCGCGGTGTATTGCGACGCGGGCCACGTGCCCGAAGTAGACGCCGCGCGAAAGTCCTGGCGCGGGATCAAGGTGACGACGGCGGCGAAATGATTCGCGGCGGCGATGACGAGTTGCCGGTCGCCGTCGAACGCGAGGCTGCCCCAATTCACACCGCCCGCGTAGCTCGGCGACACGATCGTGCCGCGCGTGCTCGGCGGCGTGAAAATGCCCTCCGATCGATAGCGCGCGATGAGCGCACGGCATTTGCCGCGATCGTAGAACGTAAGGCCCCACGCATCCTGCGGCGTGATCGCGGCGTGCGACACGAGCGCCGGCGTCGTCGGAAACGGTTGGGTCGGCGCGGCGAGCTCGCCGGGCACGTCGCTCGCGGGCACCGGCCGCTCCACGATCTCGAACACCGGCTCGCCCGTTTCGCGATCGAAGACGAACAGCATGCCGGTCTTCGTCGCCTGCACGACGGCGGCGATCGACTTGCCATCCCGCTCGATATCGACGAGCAGCGGCTGCGCGGCTACGTCGTAATCCCACAAGTCATGGCGCACGAGCTGGCGATGCCAGGCGACGCGTCCCGTATCCGCGCGCAACGCGACCAGCGAATTCGCGTAGAGATTGTTGCCGGGGCGCTCGCCGCCGAAGAAATCCGGGCTCGCCGAGCCCGTCGGCACGAAGACGAGCCCGCGCGCCGGGTCGACGGAGAAGATCGACCACGCGTTCGCCGCGCCCGTGCGCTCGGCGGCGAGCGGATGCCAACCGCGCGCTCGCGCGTCGTCCGCGGAAGTCGGCAGCGGATCCCACGACCAGCGCAGCGCGCCGGTGCGCGCGTCGAATGCGCGCACGATGCCGCGCTCGACCTCGACCGCGCTGTTGTCGCCGATCGCGGAGCCGATGATGACGAGGTCGCGAAAGATCGCCGGCGGCGAGGTGATGAGATAGTCGCCTCGCGCGTCGGGGCGCGCGCGAACGCCCTGAGTGAGATCGAGCGCGCCGGCGCCGCCGAATTCCGCGCACGGACGTCCCTGTCGACCATCGAGCGCGATCAGTCGCGCATCGAGCGTGCCGATGAAGATGCGATGCGAGCAGGGCGCATCCGCGGGCGCCTGTTCGTCGATCCAGGACGACACGCCGCGTGAGGTCATTTCGCTGTAGCGGGTCGTGCGGGAGATGCGCGGGTCGAAGCGCCAGCGCTCGCGGCCGCTCGCCGCATCGACCGCAATCACGATGTTCGTCGGCGTGCTCAGGTACAGCGTATCCCGCACGAAGATCGGCGTGGCCTCGAACGCCATCATGCGGGCGCTCGCCAGGCCCTGACCCAGCTCGCCCGTGCGGTACGTCCACGCGGGCTCGAGCTGCATGACGTTGTCGCGTGTGATTTGCGCGAAGGGCGCGAACCGCGTGCCGCCGGGATCGCCGCCGTAGCTGGACCACTCGTCGCCGGAGACTGCCGTGGTTTCGCTCGGCACCGCCGGTGTCGACGGCGCGGCGATCGCCAAAGCGAGGCACGAACACACGAGGGCGCCGGCCGCGAACGCGGCGAATTCGCATCGGTTCGGCATGGGTCTCCCTTGAGCCGTCCGCGGCTCGACAACTGGTACTATCGCATCGAGCGGGCAAACTCCATATTCGAAGAAGCGGGTGCATGTTCTAGCAATGATCTCGATGCGAATCCTCTGCGTGATCGCGCTGTTGTTCGTCGGCCAGGCCGTCGCGCTCGGGGCGGAGCAGGAACGACCCCGGATCGGGCTGGTGTTGAGCGGCGGCGGCGCGCGCGGCGCCGCGCATGTCGGCGTCCTGCGCGTCATCGACGAGATGAAGATTCCGATCGATGCCATCGCGGGAACGAGCATGGGCGCTGTAGTCGGCGGCCTATATGCCTCGGGCATGACGGCCGACGAGATCGAGAAACTCATTACGTCCGTGAACTGGCAGGACGCGTTCCAGGATCGCCCGCCGCGCGCGCAGCTCGGTTTTCGGCGCAAGCAGGACGATCGCAACTTCCTCGTGCGGTATTCGCTCGGCGTGCGCGCGGACGGCTTCGTGTATCCGCGCGGGCTCGTGCAGGGCCAGAAGCTGGAGCAGGTGCTGCGAAACGCGGCGATTCCCGTCGCCGACGTGCAGGACTTCGACCGCCTGCCCATCCCGTTCCGGGCGATTGCCACCGACGTCGAAACGGGCCAGCTCGTGCTCATGAGCTCCGGCGATCTCGTCACGGCCATGCGCGCGAGCATGTCGGCGCCCGGCGTGTTCGCGCCTGCGGAGCGCGACGGCCGCCTGCTCATCGACGGCGGTATCGCGGAGAACCTGCCGATCGACATCGCCCGGCAGATGAACGTCGATCGGCTGATCGTCGTGGATGTGAGCTTTCCGCTGTACGCGCGCGACGAGCTCGCATCGCCGCTGGAAGTCACGAATCAGGCGTTCGCGATCCTGATCCGCAATCGCACCTTGCAGCAGCGCGAGAAGCTCGGACCGAACGACATCATCATCGACCCGCCGCTAGGGCGCTTTCCGTCAGCCGATTTCGGTCGCGTGCCCGACGCGCTGCGCGCGGGACGCGTGGCGGCGGAGTCGGTGCGCGCGCAGCTCGCGCCGCTCTCGCTCGACAACGAAGAATATCTGCGGTATCTCGCCGCCCGGCGTGTCAGCCCGGTATCGCCGCCCGTCGTGGCGTTCGTGCGGCCAAACGTCGATTCGGAGCGCTACGCGGGATTGATCGCCGCGCACATGTCGGACCTGGTCGGCGAGCCGCTCGATACGGACCTGATGCGCGATCGCCTGTCGTCGCTCTATGCGCTCGATCTGTTCGAGACGATCGATTACACGCTCGTCACGGACGACGGGCGCACGGGTATCGAGCTCAACCTGAAGCGCAAGAGCTGGGGCCCGAATTACGTGCGGGTCGGCTTGAATCTCGAGGACGATTTCGAGGGCAACAGCCGCTACAACTTCGCGCTGCGTTTCATCATGACCGAGCTCAACAAGCTCGGCGGCGAGTGGCTCTCCGACCTGCAGATCGGCGACAACCCGCGGGTGTTCACGGAGTTCTATCAGCCCGTGTCGCTCGCGAGCCGTTACTTCGTCGCGCCTCGCTTCGAGTTCCAGGAGCGCAGCGTCTTTCATCTGCGCGAAATGGATCGCGTGGCCGAGTACCGCGTGCGCACGCTCGAAGGGGGGCTCGACGTCGGCCGCGAGCTCGCCAATTGGGGCGAGGTTCGCTTTGGCGTGCGCCGGGGCACGGGTCGCTCACACCTGCTGATCGGTGCGGATCCCGCGGTCGTACTGCCTGGAGAGAGCGTGCCCCAGCCGCGCTTCGATACGGGCGGTTTCTTTGCGCGCTTCTCTTACGACAAGCTCGACAGCATCTTCTTCCCGCGCCGCGGCCAGCAGTTCACCTTCGAGTGGCGCGGCCAGCGCCGGGACTTCGGGGCCGATCAGGAGTACGACACGCTGTCGGCGGATTGGCTCATCGCGCGCTCGATCGACCGGCACACGCTGATCTTCTGGACGGATTTCGGTACGACCGTCGACAACTTGCCGACGTCGGAAAACTACTTCTCGCTCGGCGGGTTTTTCAATCTGTCTGGGTTGCCACCCGGCTTCCTGAACGGTCCGCACTACGGCATCGCGCGGTTCATCTACTACCGCAAGATCGGCCGCGGCGGCAGCGGGGTGTTGGATCTACCGGCGTACGCGGGCATTTCGCTCGAAGCCGGCAACACGTGGGCCGACAAGAAGGACGCGAGCTTCGGCAATGTGCGCAAGGATGCGAGCGCGTTCTTTGGCGTGGACACGCCGCTCGGGCCCGTCTATCTCGCGACGGGCTTCGATGAGGGCGGCGACAAGGCGTTCTATCTGTTCTTGGGTAGGACGTTCTAGCGCCGCGCCTGCAACCCCGTTCGGACGGAGCGTCGCAAAAGATCAACGCCATCCGATTCATGGCATTCATTCCTGCGCTCACGTTTATCGCCCGGCGTCCTTTGGGGAAAGTAGCCGCCACGAAGCAGCGAATGGGCAGCTAGCGGCGAGCCGCTAGCGATCCACCTTTTCGTACTCCAGTGTCGGCTGATCGCCCGGGCGGAAGTAGACATAGCGTCCACTCATTTCTTTCAGTGCACGATCGCGCTCGTCGCGCGTTGCAAACCAATGTTCCTTCGTCCATTCACCGCCAACGAGATTCTTGAACGGATCGGTCGAGCGCAACTTCACTCGAATTCCGAACGTCAATTGCTTTGGCAGTGGACGAGCGAGATTGTGATCGTGGCAGATCGGCATGTCGGTGATTCCGGAAGACCTTCGAGTGCGGCGCGAGATGATAGCCGAAGTGTCCGCATAAATGATGCGGCGGACACTCGCGGACACTTTTTCGCGGATGCCGCGTGTCGGCGCGATGCGCCGTTGCCGCGTTGCATCGTTTGCAAAATTCCGTGTCGTGCATGACGACGTTGTGAACGAATGAAACCTTTCGTCGCAATTCGGAATCTGATGAGCGTAAATGCCTTGTATACACCTATCGCGAACAAGACATTCAGTCGCGAAATAGGACCAACGACAGGAGTGGGGAAGAATGATTCTGCGGCGGACACATGAGACGATCGGCGGCGATCTAGCGGCCGGCCTCGCCGGGCGGCATGACTCGACGATCATTCTCGATGTCCATACCCAGGTCGCGGACTGCGCGCTCGAGCCGACGCGTCTTTCGCTGCTGTGCATGTGGGGCGGACGCATGGACGTGTCGATCGAAGGCCGCCGTGTCTACGTGGACGACGACACGTGGCTCATGGTGCCGCACGCGCCGGCGCACATGCGTATTCGCTCGCCGCGCGACACGCAGGCGTTCTGCATTTTCTTCCGGCCCGGCATGCCGCAAGAGGTGCTGCGCACGTTGACGACCGAGGACGATCAGTTGCTGGAAGAGGGCGAGGTTGCGGTGCGCTCGCTCACGATGCCTTTCATGTCTCACCTGCACACGCACGATCGCAGCGTCACGCCCGTGCTGTTGTTCATCCGGCGGCATTGCCAGATGGGTCTGGAAGATCCGTTGTGGTACGACGAACAGTTGGCGTTCCTGCTCGAGCGCATGCTCATGCATCACCGCAACATCGTGAAGCGGGCGCGTTCGGTGCCGGCACGGCGGGCGGCGACACGCCGCGAGATCCTGCGGCGGATTTCGCTGGCGACGGATTTCATTCATTCGAACTTCGAAAAGCCGCTGATGCTGCAGGACATGGCGCGCGCCGCGTTTCTGTCGCGGCATCACTTCCTGCGGCTGTTCAAGCACATCCACGAAGTGACGCCGCACGAGTACTTGCAGCGCAAGCGCGCCACCGTCGCCGCGCGGTTGCTGCGCGGGAGCGAGCTTGCGGTCGAGGACATCGTGCAGCAGGTGGGATTCGACTCCCGCTCGACGCTGTTCCGGGCGATGCGGCGTTTCCATGGCATCACGCCGCGGGAATGCCGGCAGGCGTCGGATGCGCCGATGTTCATGACGGCCGCGTAAGGAGTGGGGGCGGAAACGGCCCCGCCTTGCGCATATTGAAACCTGCCGCCGCTGCCGCCATGTCGCCAGACCCGGCGTCGGCTTGACCTCGTGCACGAGCCGCCTGACGCTATCGGTCGTCCTTCAGCGAGGTGGTTCGATGTACTCCTTCCGCAAGAAAGCCCAGATGCCCGCGGCCTCGGATGTCCTGCCCGGCCGCGCGACGCCGATGCGCGTTCCCGAGCAGCACTATGTGAATGGCAACCGGATCGTCCCGCCGTTCCCGCAAGGGATGAAGCAGGCGCTGTTTGGCTTGGGGTGCTTCTGGGGCGCGGAGCGCAAGTTCTGGCAGCTGCCGGGTGTTTACAGCACCGCCGTGGGCTACGCGGCGGGGCAGACGCCGAATCCCACGTATGAGGAAGTTTGCAGCGGGTACACCGCGCACAACGAAGTCGTGCTCGTGATTTACGACCCGCAACAGGTCAGCTACGAGACGCTGTTGAAGACGTTTTGGGAATCACACGACCCGACGCAAGGCATGCGGCAGGGGAATGACATCGGCACGCAGTATCGGTCGGGCATCTATACCTTCGACGAGGAGCAAAGGAAGGCGGCGGAGGCGAGCCGGGCGCAATATCAGGAGCGGCTGACGAGCGCGGGCTACGGCGCAATCACGACCGAGATCATCGCTGCGCCTCAGTTCTTTTACGCCGAGGAGTATCACCAGCAGTATCTGGCGAAGAATCCGGGCGGGTACTGCGGGCTGGGAGGGTGCGGAGTCACCCTTGATCTTGGTGAGGGGCGAGAGAAGACCAGCGCATGATGAATTGATCGAGCGGGTGGAATGCTGCGGAGATCGTCGCGATCAGATGGCGCGCACGCTTGCGCGCTGGCGCCAGCGCCACAGGAACAGCACGAACAGCAAGGGAAGCCCGATCCATAGCACGCTCAACGGCGAGCCGGTGACGGCCGAGGACTGCGATCGCGTCATCGGCTGCTTGAACCGCTGCGTCTGCTCCATCAGGTAGCCCGCGACCTCACGCGCGCCTCTCTGCAGCCTGCCCTGGCGCTCGGCAATGCGCGTTTCGTTGCGGGTGACGAATTCGGCTTCACGCTGCGCGGTCTGAGCCGTCGACTTACCTGTCGCAGCCTCGACCTTTGCCTGGAATGCCTCGATGCGAGGGGCCGGAATCCCGGCCTTCGCCGCCTGCTCGATCACGTACTTCGTCAGGCTCGGATTGCCGCAGGTCGTCTCCGAGCAGCTCAGTCCATGACGCTCGACGCTCGCGAGGAATTCCTCGAGCAACCGCGTGCGTGTCGCATCGTCCGCCTTCCAGTACTCCTTGCGGACCGTCTCGAGCATGCGCGCCGTGATGTCTTGGAACGCATACGGAGACTTCTTTTCGAAGAACTCCTTCATGCCGAGCGCGTGCTTGTCGTTCACATAGACCTCGAAAGTCTCGTTCCACATGGAGTCGTCGATGACTTCGGTGACGGTCGCGTCCCAGCCCCACAGATACTCGACGAACTCACGCATCGCCCGGGCCCCGGCATAGCCTTCCTGTTGCATGCCCCGAATCCACGTCGGGTTGATGTAGCGCGAGCGGAACTCGGTACCGATGAACTCATCGATCGTCGACATCTTCGGCTGCGACGGGTCGCGGGTGTTCGTGATGACCAGCTCGGGAGATTTGCCATCGAGATTGCGGATCGCCGTCGCAAGGCCTCCCATGTACATGAACATGTCGTCGTTATCGAGCGCGCCGTACAGCATCGTCGAGCTGCTGTGCACGACTTGATCGGTGCCCGACAGAGCGAGCCGGAACACATCCTCCATCGGCTCGCCCCAGAAGCCATTGCCGTAGCCGTGCCCGAGTTTTCGCATGTAGTCGTCCGCCATGCCCTTGTCGGTTGACCATGTGCCGCTGGCCGCTGCAATGGTCGAGGTGTTCAGATTGAACACACCCGGCGGCTCGTCGAAGATGCGCACGCCGGCGCGCCGTTCCGCGTCTGTCTCGCTGTAGCCGCGCTTGATCAGCGTGTCGCGCGTCGTCAAATAGTGCTGGCGCACGAAGTTCTCGGCCTCGTCGACCATTTTCACTTTCTGCACGGCACGATCCATCATCATCGTGACGTTGTTGAACATGCCTTCCGCGGCACTCGCGATTACGATGTCGACGCGTGGCCTGCCGAGCTCGGATCTCGGCACCACCGCGACGTCGACGAGCTTGCCGCTCGCATTCCAGACCGGGCGCGTACCCATCAAGTGGAAGATCTGCGATTCGAGCACACCTTCGTGGCGCATCGTCTCATCGCCCCAAATGACGAACGACACCTTCTCCGGATACTTGCCGTGTTTCTCCAGATGTGCCTGCAGCATCTCGTCGGCGAGCTGCACGCCAAGCTTCCAGGCCGCGGGCTTCGGCACCTTGTCCGGGTCGATGCCGTAGAAATTCTTGCCCGTCGGATAGGCGTCTGGATTGCGAATCGGCTCGTTGCCGCTGCCGACGGGCAGGAATTTTCCGCCGAGACCATTCACGAGGGAATCGAGCTCGCGCTTGCCGGAGTCGACGATACGGCGCTCCATGTCAGCGGCGAATACTTTTGCCTGTTGTGGCATCGCGCCTCGGTCCGCGGCAACGATCGCGGCGATCGTGCTCGCTCGCAGCTCCTTGCTCGGAGCGACACCGAACGTGTGCAGCCCGTACGGAATGTTCTGCATCTTCAAATCGGCCAGATGCGCTTCGATCCGATGAATCGTCTCGTCATCGATGCTGTTCGATAGATCCAGTCCGAGGTCTTTCGCGATGCCGAGCTTGATCGCCTGTTCCCGAATCTGATCGTTGTAGGACGCAGCGAGCTGCGGATTCTTCGTCTCGTTCAGCGTATGGTCGTTGATCGTCTCGGACAGCTGTGCGAGTTCCGGGTACAGCCCGCCCTTCGTGAACGGCGGGACCATGTGATCGACCAACGCCGCCATGCCGCGTCGGCGCGCAACCAGTCCCTCACCGACGACATCGACGTTGTAGACGTACAGATCCGGCAAGTCGTCGATCAGCGCGTCCGGGGCGTCCTCCTCCGACAGCCCCGAGTCCTTGCCGTCGAGCCATTCGAGCGTACCGTGCGTGCCCATGTGGATGACCGCATCGGCCTTGAAGTGCTCTCGCAGCCAGGTGTAGGTCGCGAGGTATTGGTGATGCGGCGCGAGATCCTTGGAGTGGTACATCTTTTCGACGTCTTCCCCCCAACCGCGAGCGGGTTGCGGTAACAGCACGACGTTGCCGTATTGGACGAGCGGGACCACGAACTGAGGTTTCCCTGCGCTCTGCGTCTGCATGAGGCTGCTCGCTTCGGGCAATCCCCAGTCCTTCAGGATCTTCGCTCGCAGTCCTGGCGCGTACGCATCGAGCCATTTCGTGTAATCGGTGACGTCGATTCGCGCAGCCTGGCCCGACTCGAGCATTGCGTCGAGCTCTCCGGGTGCGTAGCCGCCGACGTTCAGCGCCTGCGTCGTGATGTCCTTCAGCACGTTGTCGGGTGTGATCTCGCGATCGCCGACGTCGTAGCCCTCCTTTTTCAGCCGCGACAGGATGCTCGCGAGCGACCGTTCGACGTTGAGATAGCTTGCACCGACGTTCGCCTTGCCTGGCGGAAAGTTGTAATACAGCAGCGCCACGCGCTTGCTCGCATTCGGAATCGTGCGCAGCGCCGCGTATTTCAATGCGCGCCGCACGGCCACATCGACACGCGAAGCAATCGGCTGCGTGACGATGGACGTAATACCCGTGTCCGGATCGCGGATGCGTTCCTTGCTGCCGACGATCGTTGGCGCAATCGTGCCGGCGAGCTCGGGCACGGCGATCTGAAACGTTCCTTCGAACAGCGACAGCCCCGTGCTGGACTCACGCCATTCCTGCTCGGTGCGCCCGTACAGCGCCACCATCGACAGCACGGGGATATCGACCTTGCCGAGAAGTTTCGCGGCATTGAAGTCGGAGAAGTTGAAGATGAACCCCAGCGCGGCATCCGCGCGTGCGGTGCCTTGCTCATCGAGCAAGAGCCGTTCGAACGCGACGGCGCCTGGATAGCCGAACACCGGAATCGCATCTCCGCCGTGTCGCTCGATCGATTCGATTACCGCACGCAGCAGGGCCGTGTCGCCGGTGTAGTACGTCGACTTGTAGAAACCCACGGCGATCCGCGGCGCTCCCGCATGATATTTCCCGTTCGCTTTGCGCCACGCGTCGAACTCGTTCCAGGTCGCGAACAGTCGACCGCTGTCGCCCTGCGGATAGTAGTAACCAAAATCCAGACTCGGCTCGGGCTCGGGCAGCGTGAGGTTCTTCACGCCAGCTCGAGTGAGTGCAAGCTTCAACAAGGCGTACTGATTCGTGGGGCCCGAATGCGCCCAGTAGCTGAGCGCCCGTTGATCCCACGTCACCCCGAGCTCGAGATAAGCCTCCTTCGGCCGGAGTCCCTCGCCCACCGCGAGCACCGTCCCGCGCGAGCGGACGCTGTCGATCAGATTCACCTTGTGCTCGCGGTCGAAACGATCGAGCAACTGCTCGTTCATCATGTCGAACACGAGCACGTTCGCGTCGGTGAACTCCTTCGGGTCGGCCGCCTCGTACAACGACTCCGTGAGCAGGCTCATCGTGACTCGCCCGCGCAGCTCCGGGTGCTCCTTCAGCAGTTGCTTGTAGGCTCGAATCGTGCCGGGCGCGTTGCCATCGGAGTACAGGTAGGCAATCCGAACGGGCGCCGCGTGAAGAGAGCACGCGAACGCGAACAAGAGGAGTGCTTCAAGGAGCCGTCGCATCGACCGCTTCGGGAATGTAGATGATCTGGCCGTTCGCGAGCCGATAGGCCGTACCGAGCCGTTCGCCGTCGCCTTGCATCGTCTCGCCGGTCACCTTGTACGCGGTGATCTGCGTGCCCTTCTTGACGATGATCTCGCGTTCGCCCGCTGCGTTCGTCTTGACCAGTGTCGTCTCGGTATCGGCATCGACGAGATCGCCCATTCGATAGATCGAAAACAGCGTGATCATCAGGCCGACGATGAACACGACGGAGACGTCGAAGAGATTGGCAATGCCGGCGAGCGGATCTTCTTCGATCACTTCCGCAACGGGTGGCAGGCGCAGGAACTTCGCCATCAGGGTGCACCAAGCTCGGTGGCGATGCGCTCGGCCAGATACCGCTGCTCGCGCACGGCTTCATTCAGCCACCCTGTACGCACGATCGTAATGACGTATGCGATCGTGCCGATCGCGAGGCCGATGATCGTCGTCGTGAACGCGACGACCATCTGGCCCGCCATTGCTTCGAGGTTCCCGCTCGCAAGCGAGGCCAGCGACGTACCCATGGGAATCAACGTTCCCAGCAGCCCCAGGCTCGGGCCCACCTTCACGAGCGCACGCGGCAGATTCAAATCGCGCCGCAAGTGTTCCTCTCGCTCGAGCAGCAGATTCTCGAGTTCACCGTCGTCCATCACCGCTGGATCATGGTCGCTACGTACGGCATCGAGCAACGATCGCAGCTGCAGCGGCAATCGAGCCAGTCGACCGGCGTCCGAATCGAGCACGCGTCCTTGTTTGAGCCAGGCCTTGAGATTGAAGCCCTGCCGCTCGCGACGGCGTGCCAGGTGCTCCATGAGCGCGGAACCCGCGGCGAACAACACGAGGATGACGCCAACCCACAGCAAGGCCATGACGGGAGCGCGGAGTACCTGCCCCAGTGCGAACAGACCGTTCTCGAGCGTATTCAACATCAGCTACGTCGTCTCCATTGCGTGTACGCGACCCCGGCCACCATGGCGGCCGCGCAAATCGACGCAAGCACGAGCGCGTCGGACGCCGGGGAAACCGCCGTTGTGCCCTGTACCGTTGCGTTCAATGCGACCGCTGCACGCCAGCCGTCGACGAGCAGAGGCACCGCGCCGACGATGAGCGCGAATACCGCAACCAGCACGACCGCTTCGGTCACCAGTGCGGCCGTTGGCTGCTGAACTCGCTGGCGCACCGTCGACCACGCGGCGGCGAGGTACAGGGAGCCTGAAAGGATCGAGAACATGAGCGGCAGGCCCAGCGAGGCCAGCGAGACACCTGTGCCGATCGTGAGAAAGCCGATGCCGGCCGCTGCCGCAACCTGCGAGTGCGGTGACCACAGATACAAACTCGCAACGCCGATCGCGACGCTCGCGAGCGTTCCAGATCCGAGCGCGATGCCGGCGAAGGCCAATCCCCCCGCGCCGACGAGACCGGCGACGAAAGCAACGATGTGACTTTTCCGCGGCGACGCAACGGGCAGGAACGCCGCGATGGCGAGCAAACAGAGGAGCAGGTCGGCGGATTCAGTTGGCGGTGCCATTCACTCGAGATCGCTCGCTGACATGAGGAGGAACTACTGCGGACCGTCAGCCGAGCTCGAACGCTCGCGGCTGACTTGCTTCGGCAACTGAAAGGCTGCCTTGAAGCCCAGGTACGCAGCACGACCTGCCGCGCGATAGGTGTAAACCTCTTCGTATTCCTCATCGAGGAGATTTTCGATGCGACCGTAGACACCGAGCTTGTCGTTGATCGAGAAATGAGCGCCCAGATTGACCAAGGTGTATTCACTCAGGCGGATCGTCGGCGGGCCTGTCAGCGTGAAGTTGCTGTCGTACATAGCGCCGTTGTAACGCACCACGAGATTGAGCCCCGCGCGATCATCGAGCAGTCGCCAATCGAGGTTGACGCTCGCAATGTCCCTCGGTCGGCGCACCTCTTCTTGATTGTTCTCCTTCGCGTTCAGGTGCGTGTACGCCGCG
>JAEYXD010000137.1 GCA_023428645.1 Pseudomonadota bacterium | reverse complement strand
CGGTGGCGATCCGGTGATGTTCCAGCACATCTTCTGGTTCTTCGGTCACCCCGAGGTGTACATCATGATTCTGCCGGCGTTCGGCGTGGTCTCCGAGATCATCCCGACGTTCTCGCGCAAGCCGCTGTTCGGCTATGACGCGATGGTGTACGCGACGGCGTCGATCGCCTTCCTGTCCTTCATCGTATGGGCGCACCACATGTTCACGGTCGGCATGCCGCTCGCAGGCCAGCTGTTCTTCATGTTGGCGACGATGCTGATCGCCGTGCCGACGGGCGTGAAGGTGTTCAACTGGACCGCGACGATGTTCAAGGGCTCGATCAGCTTCGAGCCGCCGATGCTGTTCTCGCTCGCGTTCCTGTTCTTGTTCACGATCGGCGGCTTCTCCGGCCTGATGCTCGGCGTCGTTCCGGCGGACTTCCAGTACCACGACACGTATTTCGTCGTCGCGCACTTCCACTACGTGCTCGTGCCGGGCGCCGTGTTCTCGCTGATGGCCGCCGTGTACTACTGGCTGCCGAAGTGGACCGGCCACATGTACGACATGAAGCTCGCGAAGCTGCACTTCTGGTTGTCGGCGATTTCCGTGAACGTGCTGTTCTTCCCGCAGCACTTCCTCGGTCTGGCCGGCATGCCGCGTCGTATTCCTGACTACAACACGCAATTCACCGACTGGAACATGGTGTCCTCGGTCGGCGCATTCTTCTTCGGCTTCTCACAGCTGCTGTTCGCCTTCATCATCTTCAAGGCGATCCGTGGCGGCGTGAAGGCGACGGACAAGGTGTGGGACAGCGGCAAGCCGCAGGGGCTCGAGTGGACGTTGAGCTCGCCGCCGCCGTATCACAGCTTCGAAGTCGCGCCCGAAGTGAAGTAACCGTTTGGCGGTGGCAGCCCTCCTCGCGATGCGAGGAGGGCGCGCCAGGATGAAGTACCGAGATGAACATGACGATGTCGAACGACGCCGACCGCAAGCGCGCCATCCGGCGCACCGCGTTGTGGCTGGTCGCGCTTGCAGCGGCGTTTTATTTTGCTTTCATCGCGATGGCCGTGGTGAGAGGCAGCTGAGGTGCTCGGCAGGAAAGACGCGAATCGCCGTCTGACGCGCAGCCTCTGGCTGTTCGCGGCGGGCAGTTTTGCGTTCGGCTTCGCGCTGATTCCGCTCTATGACGTGCTGTGCGACGTCACCGGCTATGGCGATCGTTCCAAGCTGCTCGAAGCTGCGCAGGTCGTGGAGACCGATGCCGCGCTCGACCGCTCGGTGACGATCGAGCTGGTGACGGCCAATGCGGCATTCGGTGACTGGGAATTCACGCCGGTCGGCGGCGATCTCAAGGTTCATCCCGGCAAGCTGTACACGGCCACGTTCCACGCGAAGAACTTGCGGGACAAGGCCGTAACCGCTCAGGCGGTGCCGAGCATCGCGCCGTTGCAGGCGACGCAGTACTTCCAGAAGACGGAATGCTTCTGCTTCACGCCGCAGCATTTCGATGCGTCGCAGACGCGCGAGCTCACGGTGCGCTTCATCGTCGATCCGCGGCTGCCGTCGACGATCGATCGGGTGACGCTCGCTTATTCGATGTTTACGACTGACAAGAGCGGTTAGCGATTCGCAGCTCGCGCTGCGTGAGGACCAGGTTCTCACCGACGCCGGCCGCGGACCGCTCATCGCTGGTAATCGATACAGACTAGATAGGACCAATCGAAATCATGGCCCACGCACATTCACACGCCGCCGAGCCTGCCGATAAGTACTACGTTCCGCACGGAAGTCCGTGGCCGATCGTCGGCTCGGTCTCGCTGTTCACGACGGTGAGCGGGGTCGCGCTCTGGCTCAACCACGTCACCGCGGGCCCGTACATCATGGGGCTCGGGCTGTTGCTCCTGATCTTCATGTTCGCCGGCTGGTTCGGCAGCGTCATCCGCGAAAGCGAAGCCCGCATGTACAACGCCGCGGTCGATCGCTCCTTCCGCATGGGGATGATGTGGTTCATCTTCTCGGAAGTGATGTTCTTCGCGGCCTTCTTCGGCGCGCTCTACTACGCCCGGCAGTTCTCGATCCCGTGGCTCGGCGGCGAAGGCGTGAAGGTTTTCACGAACTTCCTGCTGTGGAACGGCTATGAGACGGCGTGGCCGTCGAACGGTCCGGCCGGAGTGGGCGGCAACTTCGAGGTGATTCCGGCGTTCGGCCTGCCGGCGCTCAACACGGCGCTCCTCTTGACCTCGGGCATTACCCTCACGATCGCGCACCATGCGCTCAAGGAAGGTAATCGCAAGGTCCTCAACATCTTCCTGGCCCTGACGTTCCTGCTCGGCTTCGCGTTCATCGGCTTCCAGGCCGAGGAATACATCCACGCCTACAAGGAACTGAACCTGACGCTCGGCAGCGGCGTGTATGGCTCGACGTTCTTCATGCTCACCGGCTTCCACGGCTTCCACGTCACGGTCGGCGCGATCATGCTGGTCGTGATCTGGTTCCGCTGCCTGAAGGGCCACTTCACGCCGACGCACCACTTCGCGTTCGAAGGCGTGGCCTGGTACTGGCACTTCGTCGACGTAGTGTGGCTGGGATTGTTCGTATTCGTGTACTGGCTGTAACAGTCGCAAGCGCTTGGTGATGAGCCGGCCGGCAAGGCCGCGACTCATCACCGAGCAATCATCGGCCTACTCCATGCGGTTGGATGAGGCCCTGCGACCAGGCGATGAACAGCAGGATGAACAGCGCGACCGACAGCGCGACTCGGACGGTCAAGGCGCGCACCATCTTTTTCGAGTCGCCCTTGTCGTTCACGAGATGAAACAGCCCCGAGCCGAGGCTGACGACGATCGCGATCAGACACGCGACGATCAGTAGTTTGATCATGGAGATTTGCTATCGGGTTGGTGGACGGAGCGCAGACGGGCGATAGTGCAGGGACGTCTCGTTCCTGACTGCAACCGCTGCGTCGTTGCGACTGTTCCGGGCAAGTATATCGTGGCATTGCATTCCCGCCGGTTTGCGCCTTCCCTCGTCGGCACGCTGCTCGCGCTCGTCGGCATCGTCAGTGTGTGTTATCTGGGCATGTGGCAGCTCGATCGAGCGGACGAGAAGCGCTCGCTGCTCGAGCAGATGACCCGCGGCGCGGCGACGATGCGTCGCATCGAATCGGCCGCCGACGACGTGCCTCGCTATCAGGCGGTCAGCGCGACAGGCCACTACGACGCTGCGCATCAAATTTTGCTCGACAACATGCCGTCATTGCATGGCATGCCCGGCTTTCGCGTCCTGACGCCCTTCGAACTCGCGGGCGGTGGCTGGATTCTCGTCGATCGCGGCTGGCTGCCGATCGGCGCCTCGCGCGACGTCCTGCCCGACATCGCGGTCGACGAGGGCGAGCGCACGATCAGCGGCCGCGTCGACGACTTGCCGCGTCCGGGCCTGCGCCTGCAATCGACACAGAGCAGCGAAGGCTGGCCGCGAATCTTGAATTTTCCGCAGCATGCCGATGTCGAAGGCGTGTTGGGACGATCCGTCGCTCCGCGGATCATTCGACTCGATCCACAACAGAGCGACGGCTTCGAACGGACGTTCGTCCCGCGGCCTGATTTCGGGCCAGGCCGGCACATCGCCTATGCAGTGCAATGGTTTGCGCTCGGGGCGACGATGCTGGTCGTCTATCTCATTTTGAGCTTCAAACCACGCAAGACCGATGACGACTCCGCCTCCTGACACCGAACGCCCGCGCGCGCGAACGCAGCTGTGGCTCCTGATCGCGATTTTCTTCGTGCCGCTCGCGATCGCGTTCACGATGTACTACGCCTCGGCCTGGCGGCCGGGCGGCTCGACGAACAAGGGTGATCTCATCAACCCGGCGCGGCCGATCGCGACCGGGCCGCTGTTGAGCCCGCAGGATCAGCCGATCGAAGAGGACATCTTCAAGGAGAAGTGGACGCTCGTATACATCGGCAACGGCGCTTGCGACGAACGGTGTCGGGAGGCGCTCACGTTGATGCGTCAGACCCGACTCGCGCTGGGCGACGATGCGATACGCGTGCGCCGCGTGTTCCTGGCGACCGCCGACTGCTGCGATCTCGACTACCTCAATACCGAGCATCCCGGGCTGATCGTCGCGCGCGCGGACGAGGCGAGCGATCGCGAGCTGCTGGGGATCTTCCCGCGCTATGGCGACGTGCCGGTCGAAGACGCGGGACGCATCTACATCGTCGATCCGCTCGGCAATCTCATGATGAGCTACGCGCCGAACGCGCCCGACAAGGCGCTGCTCGAGGATTTGAAGAAGCTCTTGAAGCTCTCGCACATCGGCTAGCGCGCCGCGCGCTGGCCGCATCGGATCAGGCTATCGATCGGCCGAACATTACGGGCGCGTGCTCGTACAATTCGTGCATAGATCTGGATCGCCGAAGCATCGGATCATCGACTGAATCATGAACACCGAATCTCGCCGCCTCACGATATTCCGCCGCATCGCGCTCGTCGGCGTACTGCTCGCCCTGTGCGTCATCGTCATGGGGGCCTGGGTGCGGTTGAGCGACGCGGGCCTCGGATGCCCTGATTGGCCCGGCTGCTACGGGCACCTCACGGCCGGGTCGGCCGCACAGAACGCCGAAACGGCGAACGCGGCCTTCCCGCATCGACCCGTCGAGTATCACAAGGCCGTCAAGGAGATGGTTCACCGGTACTTCGCGTCGTCCTTGGGGTTCCTGATCCTGGTGCTCGCCGCGTGGGCGATCGCGAACCGGCATGATCCCGAGCAGCCCGTGAAGCTGCCGATCGCGCTCGTCGGGCTCGTGATCTTCCAGGGGCTGCTCGGCAAGTGGACGGTCACGCTGCTGCTGAAGCCGCTGATCGTCGTGCTCCATCTGCTCGGCGGTCTGGCGACGATGGCGCTGCTCGCGTGGCTCGCGATACGCAAGCGGCGCGCCGATCAGCCGGCCGTGCCGCCCCGTCCGCAGCCGCGCTCGTCGCTGCAGACGCTCGCCCTCGTCGGGCTCATCGTGCTGGTGCTGCAGATCGCGCTCGGCGGCTGGACCAGCAGCAATTACGCCGCGCTGGCATGCCCGGATTTCCCGACATGCCAGAACTCCTACTGGCCGGATATGGATGCGAAGGACGCGTTCGTGCTGTGGCGCGGTCTCGGCATCGATTACGAGGGCGGCGTGCTCGATCATCCGGCCCGTGTCGCGATCCATTTCGTGCACCGCCTCGGGGCGATCATCGCGGCGCTCGTGCTCGCGGCCTTGGCCATCCGCGCCGGTCGCTACGGCGAGACGACCGCGATCCGCGTCGCGGGCGGCGTGCTCGGGGTCTTGCTCGTCGTGCAGCTCGTGCTCGGACCCTTGATGGTCATCCGCGCCTTGCCGCTGTCACTCGCGACGGCGCACAACGGGATCGCGGCGTTGCTCGTCCTTGCGGTCGTGCGGCTGAACCGGCTGGTGCGAACGGAGCAGGTGACCGAACCCGTCCCGCGGTAGACGGCGCTTAAGGGAAGAGCGCACGGAAGCTGCGGCATCGTCGACCGCCGGGTTCAATTACAATTGCGGCCTTCTCATCGCCCGCGCCCCTAATTCACACGTGACTTCCGCCGAAGCTACATCTCCTGACCGCGCCACCTGGCGGGACTACTACGAGCTCGGCAAGCCGCGCGTCGTCATGCTCATCATGATTACGGCGGTCGTCGGCATGTTCCTCGCAACGCCGGCCTTGCCGCCACCCAATGTCCTCATTTTCGGGACGCTCGGGATCGCGTTCGCCGCTTCGGCCGCCGCCGCGGTCAATCACGTGCTCGACCGCCGCTTCGATGAGCAAATGGCGCGCACGAAGAATCGCCCGCTGCCGACCGGCCATCTCACCGAGAAACAGGCGCTCGCCTACGCGGCGCTGCTCGCCGTGCTGTCGATGCTCATGTTGTGGGGTTGGGTGAATCCGCTCACTGCCGTCCTCACGTTCGTCGCGCTGATCGGTTACGCAGTGATCTACACCGTGTGGTTGAAGCACGCGACCCCGCAGAACATCGTGATCGGCGGCGCCGCCGGCGCCGCGCCGCCCGTGCTCGGCTGGACGGCCGTGACCGGCCACATCGATCCGCACTCGCTGCTCTTGTTCTTGATCATTTTCACGTGGACGCCGCCGCACTTCTGGGCGCTCGCGATCGCGCGCCGCGAGGAATACGCGAAGGCCGGCATTCCGATGCTGCCCGTCGCCTACAGCATCGAGTTCACGCGGCTGCACATCCTGCTGTACACGATCCTGCTCGTCATCGTCACGCTGATGCCGTATCTCACCGGCATGAGCGGGTTAATCTATTTCGTCGCCGCGCTCGGCCTCGGCGGCTTCTTCATTCGTCGCGCGCTGCAATTGAAGTATCGCGCCGACGAGCGGCTGCCGATGCAGACGTTCAGCTTCTCCATCACCTACCTCGCGCTGCTCTTCGCGGCATTGCTCGTCGATCATTACGTGAAGATCAGATTCTAGGTACGGCATGCCGCGCCACACCGGCAGCAAGATCATCACGTGGCTCTTGATCGGTGTCGTCGCGCTGATCGCCTACGGCTCGCTGTACCCGTTCAATTTCAAGCCGGATGCGATCGAGGGCGGTGTGTTCAACGCGCTCGGTCAGCTGTCATGGGCACGCGCCGGGCGCGGCGACCGCATCGCCAACGTGCTGCTGTATCTGCCGCTCGGATTCTGTCTGTTTCTCCTGCTCCACACGCGCCTGCGCCGCATGCCGGCGCTGTTGCTCGCGACGCTGACGGGCTCGCTGTTTTCGCTCGGCATCGAGGTCGCCCAGGTGTACGTGTCGATCCGCGTGCCGAGCTTGACGGATTTGACTCTCAACACGCTCGGCACGGCGATTGGCGCGATCGGCGGCCTGGCGTGGCGCATCGGGTCGCTATGGATGCATCTGCCCGAGCGCGTCGAGCGTCCCGTGCGCGATCCGACCGCCACGCTCGTCATCGCGACGTGGGTGCTGTGGCGCTTCGCGCCGTTCGTACCGCATCTGGATCTTGCGAAATTGAAGGCGGCGCTGCGGCCGTTGTTCGCGCCGCAGCTCGATCCGCTGCTCACGTTCGCGTATCTCGTGTGCTGGATCGTCGTGACGCAGGCGCTCGCCGCGCTGGTGAGCCGCGCGCGCGTGCTCGAGGCGCTGCTCGTGCTGATCGCGATCGTGCTCGTCGGGCGCCTGCTGGTCGCCGATCAGGCGTTCGTGCCGTCGGAGCTCGTCGCGCTCGTGCTGCTGCTGCCGATCGTCGTGTTCACGGATCGACTCACCGCCGGCCCGCGCAATGCGCTGCTGCTCGGCTCGATCCTCGTCGTCTTCCTGAGCTATCGGCTCGCGCCGTTCCACATCGCCGACAGCGCCGCGCCCTTCGATTTCTGGCCGTTTCTCGTGTGGTTCGATGTCGGCATCGGCACGACGCTCGCCGTGACCGATTGGTCGTTCCTGTTCGGTCAGGTGTTCTTGTTCAGTGCGCTGTTGTGGGCGATCAAGCGCTGCGGGACGTCGGTCGTCTTCGCTGGCGGCGTCATGATCGCCGCGGTCGTTCTCACGGAGATCGCGCAGATGTATCTGCCGGGCCATACGGGATCGGTGACCGACATCGCGCTCGCGATCATCGTCGCACTCTGCTTTCGCTCCATGGACCGACGCACGCGGCGCACGGACCAGGTCGTCCGCGCTACTCCCCGATTCGGGCGCAACCCTTGAGCGCCTTGCCGTCGAACGTCGCGCGGGCGCCGTACGCGAAATAAGCGCCCGACATGGTGTCGCGGCAGGGCTCCGCCTCGACGAACAGCTCGAGCGTGTGGCCTTCGGCGGCGCCGGAATAGCCGACGGCGCCTTCGGCGTCACCGACCTCCAACGCCTCGATCACGAGCTCCTGCGGCGCTTCCGGCTGACGCCAGATCAGTTTGCCGGCGGCGACTTCGATGGACCAGAAGGGCTCGTTGCCACGCGCGAGCACCGTGTACGCGGGGGCGGGCTCGCTGCACGCGGACGATTCGCCGGGCGGCCGCTCCTGCGCTCCTGCGCCCGCGGCACTTGGACTCCTGTCCGGCGGCCGCTCCTGCGCTCCTGCGCTCGCGGCACTTGGACTCCTGTCCGGCGTCGCGTACAGCACTTCTTCGAGCACGAACGCGCCGCGATAGCCGCGCGCGGCCGCCATTCCCGTCGGCACCGGCGTGCGCTCGCCGTGCGCCTCGACATAGAGCTCGAGCGGCCGAGCCTCGTTCGCGAACGTCTCGTTCAACATGCCATCTGATTGATCGATGACCCAGAGCGGTGTGTCCTCGCCGCACGGCTTGAACGTCGTGTGCTCCATCGCCAACGACAACAGGCCGCGCTTCAATGACAAGCTCGATTCGGCCGGCGGTTCGACCGCGGCCATGGGGGCCGTCGCGACGGGAATGGGCAGGGGGTCCGCGGCAGGCGCTGCGGGAGGCGCCGGTGGCTCCTGTTGCGAGCACGCGCCGATGGCGAGCACACCGACGCATGCGCCGAGCAGAAGCGAGAGGGAACGAGACATCCAGCCTCCAGGACGGCCCAGCGCCGCGCGCGCAAGGATAGCTGCAATGAGACAGAACATGAAAATCTGACGTAGATCGGATGCGCACGAGCGCGCGGATCCACGGGGCGCCGAGCGGCCGCGCACACGCGGCTCGACGCTCTGGACGATAGGCTACAATCCGGCCCCCAATTCACTTGGCGCGGGCCTTCCGCTGTCCGCCGCCGCCGACCAACGGGATCCCGCGTGGACAACCGCAACGCCTCTCTTCGCCGCTGATGGACGTATCGCCGATTCTTGCCGGTCTCAATGACGCACAGCGCGCCGCCGTGACGGCGCCGCTCGGTCCGACGCTCGTGCTCGCGGGCGCGGGCAGCGGCAAGACGCGCGTGCTCACGCATCGTGTCGCGTGGCTCGTCCAGGTCGAGAACGTCTCTCCGTACGGCATTCTCGCAGTCACGTTTACGAACAAGGCCGCGGGTGAAATGCGTGCACGCATCGAGAACATGCTGCACGTGCCGAGCGCGCCGCTGTGGGTCGGCACGTTCCACGGCATCGCACACCGCTTGCTGCGCATGCATTGGCGCGAAGCGAAGTTGCCGCAGGCATTTCAGATCATCGACAGCGACGATCAGCAGCGTTTGATCCGCAAGCTCCTGAAGGGCTTGAACCTCGACGAGGCGCGCTGGGTGCCGAAAGAGGTGATGTGGTTCATCAACGCGCGCAAGGACGAGGGACTGCGGCCGCGGGACATCAAGGACGAGGGCGACCCGACGAACCGGCAGTTCGTGCGCTTGTACGAGCAGTATCAGGAACAGTGCGATCGCAACGGCATCGTCGATTTCGCGGAGCTGCTGCTGCGCGCCTACGAGCTGTGGCGCGACAACCCCGACGTGCTCCTGCATTACCGCAATCGCTTCCGCCACGTGCTGATCGACGAGTTCCAGGACACGAACACGATTCAGTACAACTGGCTCAAGCTGCTCGCGGGCAAGGACGGCATGCCGTTCGCCGTCGGCGACGACGATCAGTCGATCTATCGCTGGCGCGGCGCGCGCGTCGAGAACTTGCAGCAGTACCGGCGCGACTACCCCGACACGCAGCTGTTCCGGCTCGAACAGAACTACCGCTCGACGGGCAACATCCTCGATGCCGCAAACGCGCTGATCTCGAACAACACCGGGCGCCTCGGCAAGAATCTGTGGACGAGCGGCGAGCGCGGCGATCCCGTGCGCGTCTACGCGGCGTTCAACGAGCGCGACGAGGCCGACTTCGTCGTGAACCGCATTCGCGATTGGGTGATGAAGGGCGGGCGCCGCGCGGAGGCCGCCATCCTGTATCGCTCGAACGCCCAGTCGCGCGCCTTCGAAGAGGCGCTGCTGACCGCGCGGATTCCCTATCGCGTCTACGGCGGCCTGCGCTTCTTCGAGCGTGCCGAAATCAAGGACGCGCTCGCGTATCTGCGCCTGATCTTCAATCGCTCGGACGATGCGTCGTTCGAGCGCGTCGTGAACCTGCCCGCCCGCGGCATCGGCACGAAGACCCTCGATACGGTGCGCGACTACGCGCGCGCGAACGCCTGCTCGATGTGGCAGGCGGCGGGCGCGTGCATCGGCGAGCTCGGTAACCGACTCGGCCAGAACCTGCATGCGTTCCTCGCGCTGATCGAGCAGCTCGAGCAGCAGACGAAGCATCTGCCGCTGCACGAACAGGTCGATCATGTGATCCATGCGAGCGGCCTGGTCGCGTATTACCAGCAGGACAAGGCCGATCGCGGCGAAGCGAAGCTCGACAACCTGAACGAGCTGGTGACCGCGGCACGCGGCTACGAGCCCGACGAAAGCCAGGGCATGACGCCGCTCGCGAACTTCCTCGCGCATGCCGTGCTCGAATCGGGCGAGGATCAGGCCGACGCCTGGGAAGACAGCGTGCAGATGATGACGCTGCATTCGGCGAAGGGTCTCGAGTTCCCGCTCGTCTTTCTCGCCGGCATGGAGGACGGGCTGTTCCCGCATCAGCGCTCGATCCAGGATCTCGCGAGCCTCGAGGAAGAGCGGCGCCTGTGCTACGTCGGCGCGACGCGCGCGATGAAGCAGCTGTATTTGACGTATGCCGAGCAGCGCCGGCTCCACGGCGTCGACAATTACGGCACGCCTTCGCGCTTCATCAAGGAAGTACCGATCGAGTTGCTCGAAGAAGTCCGCCCGCGCATCCAGGTCTCGCGGCCGGTCTATGCGACCGCGCGGCGCGGCTATATCGAGGAAGAAGCGCCGGCGGGCGGCATGCGCCTGGGCCAGCGCGTGCGGCACGGCAAGTTCGGCGAAGGCGTGATCCTCGATCTGGAAGGCCAGGGTTCACACGCCCGCGTCCAGGTGAACTTCGAGCGCCAGGGCACGAAATGGTTGATGCTCGCGTATGCGAATCTGGAGCCGGTGTAGCGGCGCGCACGTCGCTCCACCGCGGACAGCAAGCCAGAACAACAATATGGACACTCGACAGACTCGACAGAGCGCGGATTGGCGAGTGACTCGCGGCCACCTGCATTTCGAGCAGTCATGAGAATCATCATCCTGGGTGCCGGCCAGGTCGGTCGCACGGCCGCGTATCACCTCGCGCGCGAGGAAGACAACGAGATCACGGTCGTCGACACGAACGACGAGCTGCTGCGCGACCTGCAGGATCGCATCGACATCCGCACGCTCGTCGGCAACGGCTCCTATCCGGCGACGCTCGAAGCGGCCGGCGCGCGCAACGTCGACATCTTCATCGCGCTCACGAACAGCGACGAAGTGAACATGGTCGCCTGCCAGCTGGTCTGGCGGATGTTCAACAAGGACGCGACGCGCATCGCGCGCATTCGCGCCGCGGAGTACACGCGGCAGGATTCCTTGTTCGTCGGCGACGATCGCGCGTTCGCGGTCGACGTGACGATCAGCCCGGAGCAGCTCGTCACCGATCACGTCGTGCAGCTCATTCGCTACCCCGGCGCGTTGCAGGTGCTCGACTTCGCCGAAGGCCGCGTGCGGCTCGTCGGTGTGCGTGCGCTGCGCGGCGGCGCGCTCGTCGGTCAGCAGCTCAAGCAGCTCTCGCAGCACATTCAAGGCCGGGATGCGCGCGTCGCCGCGATCTATCGCGGCGGCCGCAGCGTCAAGCCGACGGGCGATACGATCATCGAGCACGGCGACGAGATCTTCTTCATCGCCGCGCGCGAGGACATCCGCCTCGTCATGAACGAGATGCAGCGGCGCGAAGACCCCGTGCGCCGCGTCGTCATCGCTGGCGGCGGCAACATCGGCTTTCGGCTCGCGCAGCGGCTCGAGACGGAGCATCAGGTCAAGCTCATCGAGCGCGATCAGCGGCGCGCGCGGCGCATCTCCGAGCAGCTCGGCAATACGATCGTGCTGAACGGCGACGCCGCGGACGAGGAGCTGCTGCTGGAAGAGAACATCGACAGCGCCGACGTGTTCGTCGCCGTCACGAACGCCGAGGAGGCGAACATTCTTTCGGCGATGCTCGCGAAGCGCCTCGGCTGCCACAAGGTCATGGCGCTGATCAATCGGCCCGCCTATGCCGAGCTCGTCGAGAGCGGCACGATCGACGTCGCGCTCTCGCCTCAGCAGGTCACGATCGGCTCGCTCCTCGCACACGTGCGGCGCGGCGATGTCGTGCGCGTGCATTCGCTGCGGCGCGGCGCGGCCGAGGCGATCGAAGCGATCGCGCACGGCATTCAGGGCGAAGGCCGCGTGATCGGCAAGCGCATCGAGGACATTCCGCTGCCCGAAGGCGCGACGATCGGCGCGATCGCGCGCGGCGAGGAGGTGCTGATCGCGCATCACGATACGATGATTCAGCGCGACGACCACGTGATCTTGTTCCTGACCGATCGCCGCCACGTCGAGGTCGTCGAGCGCCTGTTCGACGTGCCCAGACGCCGGGGCACGAGCTACTAGGCGCGCAGCTCGCCGCTATCGCATGAACCTGCTCGTCGTCCAACGCATTCTCGGGCTGCTGCTGATGCTGTTCAGCGTGACGATGCTGCCGCCGGTCGGGGTGTCGCTGTATTTCGACGACGGCAATTGGATCCCGTTCGTCAATGCGTTCGTCGCGCTGCTCGTCGTCGGCTTTCTCGTCTGGCTGCCCGTGCGCCACAAGCATCGCGAGCTGCGCTTGCGCGACGGCTTCTTGATCGTCGCACTGTTCTGGATCGTGCTCGGCGGCGCGGGCGCGGTGCCGCTATTGCTGTCCAGCAAGTTCGAGATGTCGTTCATCGACGGCGTCTTCGAGGCGGTCTCGGGATTCACGACGACGGGCGCGATCGTGGTCAAGTCGGTCGAGTCGCTGCCCGCGTCGGTGCTCTATTACCGCGCGCAGATCGAATGGCTCGGCGGCATCGGTATCGTCGTGCTGGCCGTCGCGCTGCTGCCAATGCTGGGTGTCGGCGGCATGCAGCTGTTGCGCGCGGAGACGCCGGGGCCGGTGAAGGATTCGAAGCTGACGCCACGCATCACCGAGACGGCGAAGGCGCTGTGGATCATTTACGTCGCCTTGACCATCGCCTGCGCGGCGGCGTACTGGTTCGCGGGCATGCCGACGTTCGACGCCATCGTGCACAGCTTCTCGACCGTCTCGACCGGCGGCAATTCGACGCGTGACGGCAGCATCGGCTATTTCGACAGCTTCGCGATCGAGCTGATCGCGGTGATCTTCATGTTCATCGGGGGCGTGAACTTCTCGCTGCACTTCCTCGCCTGGCGGCATCGGCGCGTCGCGAGCTATCTGCGCGATCCCGAGTTCAAGATGTACGTGCGCATCCTCGGCTTCAGCATTCTGCTGTACACCGCCGTGTTGTGGCTGTCCGATCACGCGAACTCGGCGGTGCAGGCGTTCCGCCTCGCGCTGTTTCAAGCGACGTCGATGCAGACGACGTCGGGCTACGTCACCGAAGGCTTCGCGCATTGGCCGGGCGCGCTGCCCGTCATCCTGATGTTGTCCGCATTCATTGGCGGCTGCGCGGGCTCGACGTCGGGCGGCATGAAGGTCGTGCGCTGGCTCTTGATGTGGAAGCAAGGCCAGCGCGAGGTCGCGCAGCTCGTGCATCCGAGCGCCGAGCTGCCGGTGAAGCTCGGCTCGAAGCCGATCGACGTGCGCGTCATCGACGCGGTCTGGGGGTTCTTCGCCGTGTACGTCGCGGCCTTCGCGGTACTGATGATCGCGCTGCTCGCGACGGGCGAGGATCAGGTCACGGCCTTCTCGGCGATCGCGGCCTGCATGACCAACTCGGGCACGGGACTGGGCGCCGTGGCACAGAACTTCACGTCGCTCAGCGCGACGGGCAAGTCGATCTGCATCCTCGCGATGCTGCTCGGCCGCCTGGAGGTGTTTCCGCTCCTGGTACTCGTCTCGCCGACGTTCTGGCGCAAGTAAGTGTCTGCCAGCGGTTTGCCAGAATCGCCTGCTGCAATCGACGCGGGCCTGCCCGATGGGCGTGCCGGGGCCGCACTGAACTTAAGCGGCGGGGCGTCGATCTGAACGAACGGAAACCTTTTGTCCGCGGGGGCCATTTGGCATCGCGCGGCTCGCCGTCACGAACTCACTACTTACGAAGTGTTCAAGAAATTCAAGAAACAACTGCTGATCGGCGGGGCGCTCGTCTTCGGCGTCGGGCTGATCGCGCTGCTCGTCTGGGTCTTGTACCTCGATCGGATCATCACGGCGCAGTTCGAGGGGCGGCGCTGGACGCTGCCGGCGCAGGTCTACGCGGAGCCGCTCGAGCTGTACGTGGGGCAGTCATTCGGCGCCGACGCGCTGGAGCAGGAGCTGCGCCGGCTGGGCTACACCGCCGTCGCCACACCGAAAACACCGGGCACCTACCGCCGCCGCAACAACCGCATCGATGTCGTCACCCGGCGGTTCGCGTTCTGGGATTCCACCCAGGAGTCGCAAGCCCTCTCGATCATCGCCTCGAAATCGATGATCGAGGGCCTGACGGACGCGAAGGGCGCGGACGTGCCGATCTTTCGCCTGGACCCGCTGCTGATCGGCAGCATCTTCCCGATGCACGGCGAGGACCGCGTCGTCGTCACCCCCGAGGAAGTCCCTGATCTCCTGCCCGCCGCACTGAAGGTCGTCGAAGACCGCAAGTTCGACACGCACAACGGCGTCAACGTTAGCGCGATCATTCGCGCGGCGTGGGTAAATTTCCGCGCCGGACAGATCGAGCAGGGCGGCTCGACGCTCACGCAGCAGCTCGTGAAGAGCTACTTCCTCGACAACCGCCGCACGTTCGGCCGCAAGATCGAAGAAGCGCTGATGGCGATGCTGCTCGAAGTGCATTTCGAGAAGCCGGACTTGATGAACGCCTACATCAACGAGATCTATCTCGGTCAGGACGGCCAGCGCGCGATCCATGGGTTCGGGCTCGCGAGCCAGTTCTACTTCGGCAAGCCGCTCGCCGAACTGCAGCTGCACGAGATCGCCACGCTCGTCGCGATCGTGCGCGGACCGTCGTACTACGACCCGCGCCGGCGCGCGGAACGCGTGAAAACGCGGCGCGACCTCATCCTGAACCTGATGGGGGAGTATCAGCTCGTCGACGAGAAGGCCGTGAAGACGGCGCTCGCGAAGCCTCTCGGCATCGTCAATGGCGGCACACGCGCGGGGGGCTATTACCCGGCATTCCTCGATCTCGTCCGGCGCACCTTGCGGCGCGACTACCGCGAGGAAGACCTCACGGAAGCCGGTCTCAAGATCTTCTCCACGCTGGATCCGTTCGTGCAGACACGGGCGGAGGCCGCGCTCAAGCAAGAGCTCACGCGGCTCGACAAGTCGCGCAAGCGCAAGGACTCCGTGCCGCTGGAAGGCGTCGTCGTCGTGACTCGACCGCAGAACGGCGAGGTCATCGCGATGGTCGGAGGCCGCGAAGCGGGCTTCGCCGGGTTCAATCGTGCGCTCGATGCGAAGCGCTCGATCGGCTCGCTGGTGAAGCCGGTCATCTATCTCGCGGCCATCGAGACGGGGAAATTCACGGCAGCCTCGATCGTCGACGACGCCCCGGTCGAGCTCAAGCTCGCGAACGGCCAGACGTGGAAGCCGCAAAACATCTCGAAGGAGCTCTATGGGCCCGTGCCGCTCGTACGGGCGCTAGCGCAGTCCCTGAATCTCGCGACCGTGAACCTCGGGCTGCAGGTCGGCCTGCCGAGGGTGACGCGCGAGTTCCAGGCGCTCGGGCTCGATCGCGAGCCGCCGCAGCTGCCGTCGGTGCTGCTCGGCGCGCTCGACGTGTCGCCGCTCGAGGTCGCGCAGCTCTACAACGCGTTCGCGAACGGCGGTTTCAGCTCGCCGCTGCGCGCCGTGCGCTCGGTCGTCGATGGCGAAGGCAAGCCGCTCAAGTCGTTCGCGCTCGAGGTCACGCCGGTCGCCGACCCGATCGCGGTGTATCAGGTCAATCGCATGCTCGTGCAGGTGATGGAGCGAGGCTCGGGCGCAAGCTCGCGCGCCTATCTGCCGTCCGGGCTCGTCGTCGCCGGCAAGAGCGGCACTTCGTCCGACTATCGCGACAGCTGGTTCGCGGGCTTTTCCGGCAGCCACCTTGCCGTCGTGTGGATCGGCTATGACGACAACGCCCCGACCGGACTGACGGGATCGTCCGGCTCGCTGGCCGTGTGGTCGCGGCTCATGGCGAGCATCGGCACGAGTTCGTGGAACGCGCCGCTGCCGGACGGGCTGCAGGAAGCATGGATGGAATTTCCGACGGGTATGGGCGCGAAGCCCGGCTGCGCCGATGAAGTCGTCTCCGTTCCGCTGCCCACCGGCGTCGAGCTGCCGATGAAACCCGGCTGCGAGAACGGCGTCATCCAGAGCCTGAGCGACTTCTGGCGCAAGTTCACGGGAGAGCCGTGAGGGCGTGGCCGCGCGGCCAGGAGGGCGCCGCAACTCGGCGCTTCGATGGCGAGCCGCCTGCGTTATCCTCGGTCCTTGGGAAAAGATTTTGACGACGACTGATTTCGTGAACAACGCGCTTCGTATTTGCCTGCTCGCCGCGCTCGTGACACTCGGCGCGTGCGCGGTGCCGCCGCCCTACCAGCCGCCTTCGCCCGCGCCGACTCCGGCGCCTGCCCCCGGCGGTACTCCAGCCGAAACGAGACCCGCGCCGCTGCCGCCGCCGGTCGAAGCGCCGCAACCGCTGCCGCCGCCGATCGTGCGCGAGCCGACGCTCGGCGCCGCTTCGCGAGCGCTCGTAAGCCAGGCGCAGACGCAGCTCGCGGCGAAGAATTACGCCGTCGCGGCGGCATCGATCGAGCGCGCCTTGCGCATCGAGCCGGACAATCCGCTGTTGTGGATCGAACTGGGGAAAGTTCGTCAGGCCGAAGGCAACTACCCGCAAGCGGAGAACATGGGCCGCAAAGCGGCGTCCATGGCCGTGAACGCGCCGCGCGCGCAGGCTGCGGCCTGGACGCTCGTCGCGGAATCGCTGCGGGCACGCGGCCGGAACTCGGAAGCTCGCGAGGCGCAGGAGCGCGCTGAGGTCTCCCGCTAATAAATGTTCCTGCGCCACTTTTTCGGCGTTGCACGCGGATCTTCGTGAACGAATTCCCACTCATCCTCGAATCGAGCGAACGACGTGTCGTTCGCGCCTCGGACCGAGGCTCATCGGCAGCAGGTGGGATGCCACGGCGATTTCGCCCGTTTATCGTCGGCGTCAGGTCATGATCGGGCTTCTGCAACGCGTCTCGAGCGCCGCGGTGGCCGTGAACGGCGAGGTCGTCGGCTCGATTGGCGGCGGGCTGCTGGTGCTCGTCGGCGTCCAACGGGGCGACACGGAGCGGGAGGCGGATCGCCTTCTCGAGCGTCTGCTGACCTACCGTGTCTTCGCGGACGATGAGGGCCGCATGAACCGCAGTCTGCAGGACACTGGCGGCGGGCTGCTCCTCGTCTCGCAGTTCACGCTCGCGGCCGACACGCGCAAGGGTACGCGTCCGGGGTTCAGCCCGGCAGCCGCGCCCGAGCTTGGCCGACGGCTGTTCGACTACATGATTCAAACGGCACGAGAACGGCATTCCACGGTCGAAACAGGCGTGTTCGGTGCCAATATGCAGGTCTCGCTAGTGAATGACGGGCCTGTCACCTTTTGGTTGGAAGTCAGCCCTCAGAATGAGGGTTGAGTATTGTCGCCGGCCGGGACGCACGCGTTTCGCATCGCAACTTCGCGTGGCGAGCGTGGAGTATCATCCACCGGCCTCATAGCGGGAGAGAGTCATGGGTATTGGGTTTCGTGAGCTGCTGATCATTCTCGTGATCGCGCTCGTAGTATTTGGCGCCAAGCGCCTGAAGACGATCGGCTCGGACCTCGGCGGAGCGGTGAAAGGCTTCAAGAAGGCGATGGCCGAAGGTGAAGACGAAGAGAACAAGCAGCTCTCCTCGCCGAACGAGAAGGACGCCGATTTCGACTCGACGCCGGCGGCCAAGACCGGCAACAAGTCGTCGACGAACGTCTAAATGTTCGAGGTCGGCTTTACCGAGATCGTCCTGATTCTCGGGCTGGCGCTCATCGTGCTCGGCCCCGAGAAGCTACCCGGGTTGGCGGCTAAGGTTGGCCGCTGGACGGGCCGGGCCCGTTCGATGGCGCGACAATTGCGCACGCAGCTCGAGCACGAAGTGACGCTCGAGGAGCTTGCGAAATCGAAGCCCATGCAGGCACCGGCGCAGCACACGCCACCGCCGGGAGCGTCGTACATCGATCCCCTCGAAGGAGTCGATACGTCGCCCGAAGCGATGCATGGCCAACGCGCCGCCGAGCCCACCGCATCGAGCGAGCCGGCGGACGCCGCCACGCAAGCCACCGCGGCCGGCACGCCGGAAACCGATCCGACGCCGATCGAATCATCCGAGACGACTCCCGAGGCAGTGCACGGGACGTCGCACAACAAGGCTCCGAGCTGAGCTGACCAGATCCTGCGGGCATGAGTAATCCGGGCAATGAACGCGAGACCCTCGCTGAAGGGTCGTTGATTTCGCACTTGATGGAGCTGCGCGATCGGCTGCTGCGCGCCTTGATCGCAGTCTTGGTCGTGTTCGTGCCCTGCGCGTATTTCCAGAACGATCTCTACACGCTCATCGCGATGCCGCTCTTGAGCAAGCTGCCGCAGGGCGCCTCGATGATCGCGACCAATCCGGTGGCGCCGTTCCTCGTGCCGCTCAAGCTCGCATTCATGGCGTCTATCTTTTTCTCGATGCCGTACATCCTGTACCAGGCCTGGGCCTTCGTTGCACCGGGGCTGTACAAGCACGAGAAGCGATTCGCGGTGCCGCTCGCGCTGTCGAGCGTCGTGCTGTTCTACTGCGGGATCGCGTTCGCGTACTTCGTCGTCTACCCGCTGATGTTCGAGTTCCTGGCGAGCTCCGGGCCGGAGGGCGTCGCCTTCACGCCGGAAATCTCCGAATACCTCAATTTCGTGCTGCTGCTGTTCCTCGCGTTCGGCATCGCATTCGAAGTGCCGGTCGCCACGGTGCTGCTCGCATCGACCGGTCTCGTGCGCATCGAGACGATGACGAAGAACCGCGGCTACGTCATCCTGGCCATATTCATCATCGCGGCCTTCCTGACGCCGGCCGATGCGATCTCGCAGACGCTCATGGCCGTGCCGATGTGGCTCTTGTACGAGGGCGGCGTCGTCATGTCGCGCATCCTGCTCAAGGATCGACTCGCCCGACAGGCCAAGGAAGCGGCGGCACAAGAGGATTAGCGGCGGGCGGGCGCTTCGCTCCCGCGACGACCGTTTCGATCGCGCCGAGCGGAAGGTATACAGCCTCGACTGCTTGCCGCGTGCCGCGCATTTCGGGGAGACTCGGCCCAACGCGTGCCCTGAACGTGCCGCGAATGTGATTTCTATTGAGACGCCGGTATCGAGCGTCGCCTTCCCACTGCAGGACTAGCTAGCCATGATTGCATCGAGCGAGCGCAACCCGGCAACCACCGCTTCCACCGGGCCGCTCATCATGGGGCACCCCCGCGGCCTGATGACGCTGTTCTTCACCGAGATGTGGGAACGGTTCACCTACTACGGCATGCGCGCCTTGCTCGTGCTGTTCCTCGCCGATTCGGTGCGCGGCGGCTTCGGCCTCGACGACAAGACGGCGACCGCGATCTACGGTCTCTACATCTCCGTTTCCTACATCCTGTGCTTGCCTGGCGGCTGGATCGCCGATCGCCTCATCGGCGCGCGCCGCGCCGTGTTTCACGGCGGCATTCTCATCGCGGTCGGCAATTTGCTGCTCGCTGTCGGCAACACGCCCAGCACGTTCTACGGCGGCTTGATCGTGATCGCATTCGGCGTCGGTCTCTTGAAGCCGAACGTCAGCGCGATGGTCGCGGATCTCTACCCGGAAGGCGGCGGCCGCCGCGATGCCGGTTTCACCATCTTCTACATGGGCATCAACCTGGGCGCCTTCCTCGGCCCGATCGTCACGGGCTGGCTGGCCGTGAAGTACGGCTGGCAAGCGGGCTTCGCTTCGGCCGGCATCATGATGGCGTTCGGTGTCCTGCAGTACAAACTGTTCCAGTCGCAGCTCGGTGACGCCGGCCTGCACGTGTCGACCTCGACGGGCACGACGAACGCGGACAGCACACGCAAGAGCTGGATCGCCGTCGGCGCGACGACCGGTCTCATCGTCCTCGCGTACGTGCTCTGTCTCACCGGCGTCGTTCGAATCGATCCGCTGTCCCTGGCGCGGACGACCGGCGCGGTGCTGCTCGCGGTTGCCGCGGGTTATTTCGCGTACATGTTCTTGTTCGCCTCGCTCGACGCGGTCGAGAAGAAGCGCATGGTCGTGATCCTGTTCTTGTTCATCGGCTGCGCCCTGTTCTGGGCGGGTTTCGAGCAGACAGGCGCGTCGCTGAATCTGTTCGCGGAGCGCTATGTCGATCGCACCATCGCGGCGCTCAACTTCGAGATTCCAACCGCCTGGTTCCAGTCCATCAATTCCATCTTCATTCTCGTCTTCGCCGCGCCGTTCTCGGTGCTCTGGCTGCAGCTCGCGAAACGCAATCTCAACCCGTCCGCGCCCGCGAAGTTCGGCTTCGCGCTGCTGCTGCTCGGCATCGGCTTCTTGTTCATGGTCGTGGCGGCGAACGTCGTCGCGGCCGGCGGCAAGGCGGCGCCGACACTGCTCATCCTCACATACCTGCTGCATACCTGGGGCGAGCTGTGCTTGAGCCCCGTCGGCCTGAGCTACGTGACGAAGCTCGCGCCCGCTCGCTACGTATCGCAAATGATGGGCGTGTGGTTTCTCGCGACATCCGTCGGCAATCTCGCCGCCGGCCTGCTCGCGGGCATGTTCGAAGCGACGAACGTCGCCGCGATGCCCGGCCAGTACATGCACTTCGTCTACTTCATTTGCGGCGCGGGGATCGTGCTGCTGCTGTTGAGCAAGCCCGTCAAGAAACTGATGGGCGGCGTCGAGTAACTCGGGGGTAAGTGATGAGTTCGACAATGCTTCGAGTCGGGGTCCTGGTGGCGCTGGCAGCGGCGGCGAGCGGCTGCCAGAGAGCGGGCGATACGACGGCTGACACCCGGAAGGAAACGGCCGCCGAGTTTGTCGCCCGTACGAACGACGAGATGCGCGAACTGGGTCGCGAGACCGGCGCCGCCGCGTGGACGTACGCGACCTACATCAATCAAGACACCGAGTTCCTGAATGCCAAGGCGAACGAGCGCTGGCTGACGTATTTCGGTCAGGCCGTCGAGGATGCGAAGGCATACGAAGGTCAGACGCTCGCGCCCGACGTCGCGCGCTCGATCGAGCTGCTCAAGCTCGGCGTGTCGGCGCCGGCGCCCAAGGACCCCGCCAAGCGCGCGGAGCTCGCGGCGATCACCTCGAAGATGGAAGGCATGTACGGCGCGGCGAAGTACTGCCCGGAAGGTCCAGAATCGTGCAAGGACCAGGGTGAGCTCACCGACATCCTCGCGAACAGCCGCAACTACGACGAGCTGACGGAGGCCTGGACCGGCTGGCACTCGACGGCGCGGCCGATGCGCAAGGATTACGTGCGCTTCGTCGAGCTCGCGAACGAAGGTGCGCACGAGCTCGGCTATGCCGATCTCGGCGCGATGTGGCGCTCGGGCTATGACATGCCGCCCGAAGAGTTCACGAAGGAAGCGGCACGTTTGTGGGATCAGGTGAAGCCGCTCTACGGCCAGCTGCATTGCTACGTGCAGGGCCGTTTGCAGAAGACGTATGGCAAGGAACGCGTGCCGGATGGCAAGCCGATTCCGGCCCAGCTGCTCGGCAACATGTGGGCGCAGCAGTGGGCGGAAATCTATCCGCTCGTCGAGCCGTATCCCGGCGTGTCCGATCTCGACGTGACCGCCGCGCTCAAGAAACAGAAGTACGACGCTGTGAAGATCACACAGTCCGCGGAGAACTTCTATGTATCGCTCGGCTTTCCAAAACTGCCGGACACGTTCTGGCAACGCTCGCTGCTGACGAAACCCCCGGGCCGCGATGTGCAGTGCCATGCGAGCGCATGGCACATGGACGCCGGCGAGGACGTGCGCATCAAGCAATGCATCCAGCCGACGCAGGAAGAGCTCATGACCGTGTATCACGAGCTCGGTCACGTGTTCTATTACCTGAGCTACAAGGATCAGCCGTACCTGTTCCAGTCCGGCGCGAACGACGGCTTCCATGAAGCGATCGGCGACACGGTCAATCTGTCGATGACGCCCGCGTACCTCGCGCAGATCGGGCTCGCGAGCCCGGTGAAGCCGAGCCACGAGGCGACGATCAATCAGCAGATGAAGCTCGCGCTCGACAAGCTCGCCTTCCTGCCGTTCGGCAAGCTGATCGACGAATGGCGCTGGAAGGTGTTCTCGGGCGAGATCACGCCCGAGAACTACAACGCAGCGTGGTGGCAGTTGCGCGAGCAGTATCAGGGCGTTGCCGCGCCGGTGCCGCGCACGGAAGCGGATTTCGATCCGGGCGCGAAGTACCACATTCCGGCGAACACGCCGTACACGCGGTACTTCCTGTCGTACATCCTTCAATTCCAGTTCCACAAGGCGCTGTGCGAAGCGGCCGGACATCAAGGTCCATTGAGCGAATGCTCGGTGTACGGCAACGAGGAGGCGGGCCGTCGTTTCCGCGAGATGCTCGCGCTCGGCCAAAGCCAGCCTTGGCAAGACACGCTCGAGAAGCTGACAGGCACCCGCAACATGGATGCGGCGGCGATCACCGAGTATTTCGGCCCGTTGCTCGACTGGCTGCAGGAACAGAACAAGGGCAAGACGTGCGGCTGGTGAGCGTTCGACGCTCGTAACGAATAGGCCAATGCAGGGCTCACGAACCTTATGACGCAGCAACCCTCTCCCAAGACGCCGGCACAAGCAGCCGCGCCGCAGCTGTCCGTTCGCGCGGTCATTCTCGCGATCGTCCTGGCAACGATCCTCGCGGCGGCGAACACCTATCTCGGTTTGTTCGCCGGTCTGACGATCGCCACCGCGATTCCCGCCGCGGTGGTGTCGATGGGCGTGCTGCGGCTGCTCGGCGGCGGCGGCATTCTCGAGAACAACATCGTGCAGACGGGCGCGTCGGCCGGTTCGTCCATCGCGGCCGGCGTGATCTTCACGATTCCCGCGCTGGTCATCCTCGGCTACTGGCAGGACTTCCAATACGCCTGGGTCCTGGCGATCGCCGGCCTCGGCGGTTTGCTGGGCGTGCTGTTCTCGGTGCCGCTGCGCCGCTCGATGATCGTCGAGCAACCGCTGCCGTTTCCCGAGGGCAAGGCCGCGGCGGAAGTGCTCAAGGCGGGCGAGAATCCAGGCCCCGGCCTCAAAATTCTCGGCATCTCCGCGGGCATTGGCGCGTTCGTCAAGCTCGCGGCGGAAAGCGGCTTCCGGATGATTCCGGACAACGCCGCCGTCGCCGGTTTCTTCGGCAAGTATCTCGGCTACATGGGCACGGGCCTGTCGCCCGCGCTGCTCGGCGTCGGCTACATCGTCGGCTTGAACATCGGCATCGTCGTGCTGTCCGGCAGCATCCTCGCGTACAACATCGCGATCCCGTTCTATTACGCGTTCCTGCTGAATGGCGATCCGGAAGTCGCGGCGAAGGTGGCCGGCGCGACCGCGGCCGAAGCGGCGGCGATCATCCGCGGCGATCGCGTCCGCTATCTCGGCGTCGGCACGATGCTCGTCGGCGGCGTCTGGACCTTGTTCTCGCTGCGCAAGTCGCTGCTGTCCGGCGTGAAGAGCGGCATCGCGGCCGCGCGCAAGGGCGCCGGCGTCAATCTCGCCGAGACCGAGCGCGACCTGCCGATGAAGTGGATGCTGATCGCGCTGCTGCTGTTCGTGCTGCCGCTGCTCGGCTTGTATCAGGCGATCGTGCAGAACTGGGGTGTGAGCGTGCCGATGACGATCATCATGATCATCGCCGGCTTCCTGTTCGTCTCGGTCTCGGCCTACCTCGCCGGTCTCGTCGGCTCGTCGAACAACCCGGTATCCGGCATCACGATCGCCACGATCCTGTTCGCGTCCGTCGTGCTGATGCTGCTGCTGGGGAGCGATTCGAAGATCGGCGCCGTCGCGGCGATCATGATCGGCGCGGTCGTGTGCTGCGCGGCGGCCGTGGGCGGTGACAACCTGCAGGATCTCAAGGCGGGTTACATCGTCGGCGCCACGCCTTGGAAGCAGCAGCTCATGCTCGGCATTGGCGCCTTCTCGTGCGCGCTGATCATGGCGCCGGTGCTGAACCTGCTCGCGCAGGCATACGGTATTGGCGATCCGACGCGTCCGGGCTCCCTGCAGGCGCCGCAAGCGACGCTGATGGCTTCAGTGGCCCAAGGCTTGTTCGGCGGCAAACTGCCGTGGGACATGATCGCCGCGGGCGGCGTGATCGGCGCGCTCGTCATCGCCTTCGACAGCTGGCTCAAGTCGCGCGACGCCACCTTCCGCGTGCCCGTGCTGGCCGCGGCGATCGGCATCTACCTGCCGCTCGAACTGATGGTCCCGATCTTCCTCGGCGGTTTGCTCGCGTATTTCGTCGAGCGTCGCCACGGTATCGTCGGCACGAAGGACGAGGCATTGCGCGATCGCGTGCATCGCCCCGGCGTGCTGTTCGCCGCTGGCTTGATCACGGGCGAGGCATTGATGGGCATCGCGATCGCGATTCCGATCGTCGTCAGCGAACGGGCCGACGTGCTGGCCCTGCCGCCTGCGTTCCATTTCGGCCAGGGCGTCGGGCTCGCGGTGCTCGCGTTCGTCGCGTACTTGCTGTATCGCGTGGCGCAGCGCGACCTGCAGCAAACCTGAGGGGTACGAACGAAGTCCCGCGGCGTGCTCGAGCGTGCAGCGGCTAGCGAACCTTCATGACCTCGATCTTGCCCTTGTCGTTGAGCAGTCCCGAGGCGGCCCAGGAAATGACGCTGATGACGAGCGAAGCGCCCACGGCGGTCCAGAAGCCGCTGATCTGAAAGCCACGCAGCATCAGCGCGACGAGGCCGAGCATGGCGGCATTGATGACGATCAGGAACAGCCCGAGCGTGATCAGCGTCAGCGGCAGCGTCAGCACGATGGCGATCGGCCGCACGATCGCGTTCACGATCCCGAGCAAGAGCGCCGCCGCGAACAGCGTGCCCGGACCGTCGAACTGCAGGCCCGGGAAGATCTTCGCCGCGAGCCACAAGCCGAGGGCAACGATCACGATACGCAGTACGATGCCGGTCATAACGGCTCCGCGGTAGTGGGGCAGAAGTTGTTGTAAGTGGAACGGGCCACGACGACAGGATAAGACGGCCCCTGACCGCCCGCATCACCTAGAACACTGACCCCCCCCGGCAGCAACCCCTATCCCTGTTCGCAGAAGGAAGCTCGCAATGCCTTACGTTGCCATCGTCATCGTCGTCGCGCTCGCGCAGTTCTTCTGGTTCGGCTTCGCCGTGGCACGCGCGCGTACGAAATACGGCGTCGCCGCGCCGGCAACTTCCGGTCACGAAATGTTCGACCGGCACTTTCGCGTACAGATGAATACGCTCGAACAGCTCGTGATCTTCCTGCCGACGCTATGGCTGTTCGCGAGCTTCGTCAGCCCGCTGTGGGCGGCGGGCTTCGGCGCCGTCTTCATCGTCGGGCGCGCGATCTACGCCCGGAGCTATGTGCGCGAGCCGCGCAGCCGCGGAGTCGGCTTCGCGCTGACGACATTACCGACGTTCGCGATGTGGGTGTGGATTCTCGTCTGGGCCGTGCAAGCGATTGCCGCGGGCGCAGCGCGCTGATCCTTGGGCGCACTGCGCGGCTCGTGATCGCGCTGCACGGGCCGATTCACCGAGCCGCGATGCATGACCCCGGATAACTAGCGACTTGCGTCAGGCGCGCTGCTCGGTGTGCCGCTCTGCCTGATCGCGAGCGCCGCATGCTGTTCCCGCGCCTGCTTGACCGTATCGAGCGCCGCACGCAGCTCGGCATCGGTGCTGAGATCGCCGAGCGTCTCTAGCGGCTTGCCCTTCGCGGCGGCGTCGGCCTGCTGCGTATCGACGAGCACGTCCGGCGTGATGCCTGTTTCGTGGATGGACGCGCCCGAGGGCGTGTAGTACCGCGAGGTCGTGAGCTTGATCGCGTGCCCGCCCGAGAGCGGCACGACCGTCTGCACCGAGCCCTTGCCGAACGTCTGGCGGCCGACGAGCGTCGCCCGCTTGTGATCGCGCAAGGCGCCGGCGACGATTTCGGAAGCCGACGCCGAACCGCCGTCAACGAGCACCGTCAGCGGTGCGCCGTCGATCAAGTCGCCTTCGTGCGCGCTCATCGCGAAGCGCGCATCGCGAGCGCGGCCGTCCGCGGTGACGATGATGCCTTCGTTCAAGAACGCGTCCGCCACGGCGACGCCTGCCTCGAGCAAACCGCCGGGGTTGTCGCGCAGATCGAGCACCAGGCCCGCGAGCTTCGCGCCGTTCTCCTTCTCGAGCGCCGCGATCGCGCGCTCGAGATCCGGCGCGGTCGTCTCGCTGAAATGCGTGATGCGCACGTAGCCGAGATCGGGCTCAATGAGCTGCGACTTGACGCTGCTGACTTGCACCTTCGCCCGCTTGAGCGAGATTTCGAGCGGCTTGGTCTCCGGGGCGCGCAACAGCGTGAGCGTCACGGTGGAGCCGACCTTGCCGCGCATGCGATCGATCGTGTCGCTGACCTTCTCGGGATCGACCGGCGTATCGTCCACCGCCAGGATGCGATCGCCGGCCAGTACGCCCGCGCGGTCCGCGGGCCCGCCCGCCATCGGCTTGACGACTCGGACGATGCCATCTTCCGCGAGCACCTCGATGCCGACGCCGGAATATTCGCCGGTCGTGCTGACGCGCATGTCGTTCAGCTGCGCCGGATTCAGGAACGCGGAATGCGGATCGAGATCGGCGACCAGCCCCTTGATCGCGGCGGCGATCAGCTCCTCGTCGGAGATCGTGTCCACGTAGTCCTTGCGCACGTGCTCGAGCACTTCGGCGAGCAGCCGCGCGTCTTGCCAGCGCATCGTCTCGCTCGGGGGGCTCACCTGAATGTCACGATCGGCCTGCACGGTGCGGCCCACCGACATGCCGAGACCGAGCACCAAGCCGACGACGAAGACGGAGAAGACGCGAAAGGATTTCGGTACTCGTGACATTGCTTGAGATTCTATTCGACCACTGCTTCGTGACGGATCCATCATGAGGCTCAAGTATCGTCGCTGTGCCTATGCGATCCAGGCGAGATCCACGCATCCGTGGGGCAGTCGCCCCCTGAAGGACGCAACCCTACATATCATCCGACTCGCCGCGCCATGCGCGGCGAGCCCGACACGCGCGGCAGACCCGGCGTCTCGCGCAACAGCTCCTGCAGGACGATCTCGAGCGGCCGGGGCCGGCCGATCGCGAAGCCCTGACCGAAGTCCACGCCGAGCTCGGCCACCGTCGCTTGAATCGCCTCGCTCTCGACGCATTCCGCCGTCGTGCGCAGCTTCATCGTGCGCGCCAGCTGCACGATGGCCGTGACCATCGCCTGCGAGCGCGCGTTGCTCGCGAGGTCGCGCACGAGGCCGCCGTCGATCTTCAAGTCGGACACCGAGAGCGATTTCAAGTACGTGAGTGACGACAGACCGCGCCCGAAGTCGTCGAGCGCGATGTCGTGCCCCAGATCCTGCAGCCGGCGCACGAGCGTTTCGGCGCGCACGATGTTCGCGACCGCCGCGGTTTCCGTGATCTCGAACGACAACAGGCTCGGTGGGAGCCGGTACTCGAGCAGCTTCGTCTCGAGAAATTCCAGGAAGTGGTCGTCGCCGACGGATTGCCCGGACAGATTGATCGCGAAGTGCGCGCCGAGCCCCTGCAATGCCGGAGCCGCCGACGAGAGGATCTCCAGCGCGTAGCTCACGACCCAGCGATCGATGTCCGTCGCGATCTGATAGCGCTCGGCGGCGGACAGGAATTTGTCCGGCGGGATGTTGTCGCCGGTCGCGTCGATCATGCGCAGCAGCAGCTCGAAGCGGCGCGGCGGCCCGCCATTCGCGAGCTGCACGATCGCCTGCGCCTCCATGCGGAAGCGGTCCGAGGCAATCGCCTCCCGCAGGTCGCCCGCGATCGCGACATCCTCGAAGCGGCGCACGATGCTGCGATCGGCGTCGTGATACGCCTCGACCCTGCCTCGGCCGCGGTCCTTCGCCGCCTTGCAGGCCACCTCGGCGGCGGCGAGCGCGTGAGAGAGCGGATATTTCGTATCCGGAACGCGCGCCACGCCGACGCTGAACGACAGATCGAGCTTCTTGCCGTCGTGTCGATGCTCGATGTTCGCGATGCGTGTGCAGAGTTCGGCGAGGAATTGCTCCGCGGCATCGAGCGAGGTGTCCGCGAAGAACAGCGCGAAGCGATCGCCCGAGATGCGCGACGCCGTCATGTTCGTACGCAGGTTCGTGCGAATGCCTTCCGCGATGCGCGCGATGACTTCATCGCCCGCATGCATGCCATGGTTTTCGTTGACGACGTGCAGGCGATCCACATCCGCGTAAGCGACACAGTGCTCGGTCTTGACGCCACCCATGCCGAGCGCGGCCAACGCCCGCTGCTCGAACGCGGCGCGCGTCAGCAGTCCGGTCGTCGTGTCATACGCGTTCAACAGCACGTAAGACATGCGGCGCGCCATCATCTCGACGATGCGGACTTGGCGCATGTCGAAATCCGACGCGGACATCGGGCGGAACAGCATCAACACGCCCGCGACGTCCTGGCCGCCTGGACGGAGCGGACATGCGAGGATTTTGAACGGTACGGCGCCGAACGGGCTGTGCGCCGGCGCGGGCTTGTTCATCGTCAACGTGCGACGCTGAACCTGCGTCCAGGCGAGCAAGTGCCGCTGCACACGCTCGAGCGCTTCGGCATCGCCGCGTTGTTGCGACGGGTCGGCGGAATGCACGAGCGCGATCTTGCGTTCGGGAATCGTCAGCGCCCCGAATGCGCAGCGCAGATGCACGATGCAATTGCGCAGCAATTGCTGGAAGTCATCGCCGTTGTCCTCGACGCCGCCGCTCGCATCGAGCAGCAAGTCGAGATCGCCGTCGCGCAGCGAGAGGTTCCGTTGCAGGTCACCGATGCTGTATTGATTGACGAGCTCGCGATTCAGCACTTGCAGCGCAGGCCGCAACAGGCCGAGCACGAGCGAGAACGGACGCGTACCGCCGGCCGGATCGGGACACGACAACGCGACGGCGCCGATGAGCTTCGCGCCATCGCGCAACAGGAATACGTACGCGCTGTCGCCGCTCCAGGAACGCACGAGCCCGTCGCGCTCGGCCGGGTCGAGCGTGTGGTTGCGGGCGCTCGTCAGGGCTTCTTCGACGAGCTGCAGCAGATCGTTGCTCTCGCAGCCGTCGGACAGCCACAGCGGCATGCCCATGCGATCGTGGATCGAAATGGATTGGGCGCGCGGCAGGAGCATCTTGAGGAGCTGACCGTAAGGGTCGAGCGACGTCGACAGCGCTTGCGCCTCCACGGTGTCTTCGTCGTCGAGTATCGTGGCCATCGCTACCGTGCTTCCGACCCGCGTTGCGGGCACCCCCCGGTCAATGACGAGGGATCATCGGCCGATGGCGCGCCGCATTCCTTGAATTCGGCCGCACTTCACGCGGACACCGCGCGTGCCCAGCGGCCGGGCAACCGGCCTTGCGTGATGCGCGTCACGGTTTGACGAGCCACTGCGCTGGGTCGATCGCCTGCCGGCCTTTGCGGATTTCGAGATACAGCGCCGGCTGCCCGACGCCCGCCGCGTCGCCGACCGCAGCCACGACCTCGCCCGACGCGACGCGATCGCCGACGCGGCGAAACAGCTGTTCGTTGTGGCCGTACAGGCTCATGTAGCCGCCGCCGTGATCGAGCACGAGGAGCAAGCCGAGTCCCGGCAGCCAATCCGCATAGACGACGCGGCCGGGGAATGGCGCGCGCACCTGTGTGCCGCGCGGCGCGCCGATCAAGATGCCTTGCCACTTGAGCGGACCGCCGGCGCGCAGCTGGTTGAAGCGGGCAAGCACCTTGCCTTTCACTGGCCACGGCAGCTTGCCGCGCACGCGCTGGAACGGCTGGTCGGCCAGATCTGGAAATTCATCGATCGCGCGCCGCAGTTCTTCGACGAGCTTTTCGAGCGCGCGCGCGTCGCGCTCGAGCTTCGCGAGCTCCTGGTTGCGGCTCTTGAGCTGCGATTGGATCTGCGCGAGCGTTTTCGCGCGCCGATCGCGGGCGTCGGCGAGGGCGCGCACCTCGCGCGCGTTGTCGGCTTCGATGGCCTTCAGCCGCGTTGCTTCGCCGGTAATCTTTTCAGTGAGCAATTCCAGGTGCGCGAGGTGCTCGTTGATGTTCGTGATGCGCTCGGCGCGCGCGCGGCTGAAATAACCGTAATACGCCAGCGTGCGCGCGAGCCCCGCGGGGTCGCCTTGGTTCAGCAACAGCTTGAGCTGCTCCTCGCGGCCGTTCATGTAGGCAAGCGTGAGCTCGCCCGCGAGCGCTTCGCGTTGCGCGGCGATCTGGCGCTCCGTGGCCGTTCGCTCCGCCTGCAGCTCCTTGAGACGATTTTCGGCCGCGATGCGGCGCGTGCGGACTTCGGAGAGCTGCTCGCGTGCGGATTGGATCTCGAGCTCGGCGTTTTTCAGCTGGACGGCGAGCGAATCGCGGCGCTCGGCGTCGCTGTGGATTGCCTTGCGAATGGATTCGATGCGGCCGCGCACTCGGCGCAGCTCGGCTTCTTTTGCCTCCGCGCCGGTGCCGGCCGTGAGCGCGACGCGGGGAAGTGCGACCGCGAGCATCACGCAGGCACAGGCGAGCGCGGCGGCTCGCGCCAAGCGCCCCCGAGCGGGTAGGGAATCTGACGATCGGGGCACCGAATCGCCTCAGCGGGCTGCGCGTGGTGCCTGGGTTATACTCTCGCGCCTTTTTCGCCGGTCCGCCGGTTCACGTTTTTTCATACGCAAGAAATCCGACGCAATGAGCCGGTTTGTCGAGTACACCACCAATCACCCCTTCTTGGTTGCAGCGGCCGCGATTCTCGCCGTTCTTGCGATCGTGATCGAGTTTCGCGCACGGGCGCGAGGCTTCGCGGCGATCGGGCCGCAGGATGCGGTCAGGCTCGTCAACTCCGGCGCGCTAGTGATCGACGTTCGCGACGCGAGCGCCTACGCGGCCGGACACATTATCGACGCCCGCAGCATTCCGGCCGCCGAGCTGGGCAGCAAGGCCGAAAGTTTGAAGAAATTCAAAGAGAAACCCGTCGTCCTATATTGCGACAACGGCTTCGGCGCGGCGAACGCGGCGAAGGCGATGCGGGATTTGGGCTTCACCAAGGTGGTCTCCCTACGCGGTGGTCTCGCGAGTTGGCTCGCGGAAAACTTGCCTGTGGTGAAAGGTGCCCCAAAGAAGTGACGTCATGAGTGCCACTCCCGAAATTGTCATGTACTCGACCGCCTGGTGCGGCTATTGTCAGCGCGCGCGCAACCTGCTGGAGCGCAAGGGCGTCGCGGTGCGCGAAATCAAAATCGACGAAGATCCGCAGGACCGCGACACCATGCTGCAACGAAGCGGTGGGCGTCGGACGGTGCCGCAAATCTTCATCGGCGAACGACACGTAGGGGGCTACGACGATCTCGCCGCGCTGGATCGCTCGGGCGAGCTCGACAAGTTGCTCGGCAAAAGCTCGTAACAGACCCACCCGCGAAGACGAACGGCCGCGCCTGCGGCCGGCGGTGATCTACGAAGGTACGAACTGGGATACAAGCTGCGAATGCTGCGTCGTGAGCAATCGCCGCTGACTCGACAACAACGCGACGCACTTTGAGGTTAAGAATCATGGCAGACGAAGCACAAGTCCCGAACGGCCAGGCCAACGACCCGAATGCGCCGCAATTCGCGCCGCAGGCTGTTTACATCAAGGATGTTTCTTTCGAGGCTCCTCAGGGTCCGCGTTTGGCGCCGAACACGCCGAATCCGACGATCAATCTCAACCTCAGCACGAACGTCAACGACCTTGGCGGCGACTTCAAGGAAGTCGTGCTGACCGTGCGCGTCGAAGCCCAGGCGGCGGAGAAGACCGTGTGGCTGTGCGAACTGCAGCAAGCGGGCGTCTTCGGCATCCGCAACATTCCGCAAGACGACATGCAGCGCCTGCTCGGCATCTTCTGCCCGAACTATCTGCTGCCCTATGCGCGGCAGGTCGTGTCCGATTTGCTGACGAAGGGCGGGTTCCCGCCGTTCCTGCTGCCGCCGGTGAATTTCGATGCGTTGTTCGCGCAGGCTCAGGCGCGTGCGCAGCAGCAGCAGCCTGGAGCTGCGCAAAGTCCTGCGGTGAACTGATCGCGGGTGGCTTCCGTGTCGGAGACACCCAGCTCTTCGACGCCGATCGCGATCCTGGGCGCCGGTTCCTGGGGGACGGCGCTCGCGATCCAATTCGCCCGCACCTCGCGCCCCACGCTCTTGTGGGGTCGAGATGCCGCGCATCTGCGCGAGCTGGCGTCGGCGCGTTCCAATCAGCGTTATCTACCTGACGCGAGTTTCCCGACCGCGCTTTCCGTCGAGGCCGATCTCGGGCGGGCGTTGCGCTCGGCTCGCGATGTCGTCGTGGCGGTGCCGAGTCATGCGCTGAGGGGCCTGCTTCGCGACATCGCGCCACTGCGCTCCCGCACGCTGCGGCTTGCTTGGGCGACGAAGGGCTTCGAATTGTCGACGGGCTTGTTGCCTCACCAGGTGGCCGAGCAAGTGCTGGGACTCGATGTGCCCACCGCCGTGATTTCCGGACCCACGTTCGCCAAGGAGGTGGGCGCCGGGTTGCCGACCGCGATGACGATTGCGGCGAGCGATCAAGGGTTCGCACGCGATCTCGCGGAGAGCATCTCTGGCGATAGCTTTCGCGCGTACACCTCGACGGACGTCACGGGTGTCGAGATCGGCGGCGCCGTCAAGAACGTGATGGCGATCGGTGCTGGTATTTCCGACGGCCTCGGCTTCGGCGCCAACACCCGCATCGCGCTCATCACGCGGGGCCTGGTCGAGATGACGCGCCTCGGCGTCGCGCTCGGCGCGCGCAGGGAGACCTTCATGGGTCTCGCGGGCCTCGGCGATCTCGTGCTCACGTGCACGGACGATCAATCGCGCAATCGACGCTTCGGACTGGCGATCGCGGCGGGGCACAGCATCGAGGCGGCACAGAAGACGATCGGCCAAGTGGTCGAAGGCGTGCTCGCGGCGCGCGCGGTGCGCGAGGTCGCGGCGCGTGCCCAGGTCGAGATGCCCATCTGCGAGCAGTTGTACCGCGTCGTGCACGAAGGCCTCGCGCCGAAGACCGCCGTGAAAGAGCTCATGAGCCGCGCATTGAAACCGGAAGCGTGAGCGCGCAGGCAGGGCTCAGATGAAGCCCTGCTGTCGCCACGCCTCGAACACGAGCACGGCGGCCGCATTCGACAGATTCAGACTGCGGTTGCCGGCACGCATGGGGATGCGCAGGCGGCAGTCTTCCGGACACTCATCGATCACCGCTTGCGGCAACCCGCGTGTTTCCGGCCCGAACAAGAAGGCATCGCCCGGTGCGTACCGCGGCAGATCGTAGCGGACCGTGCCACGGGTCGACACCACGAACCAGCGCGGAGGGCGGATCGCGGCGAGGCATTGCTCGAGCGATTGCCAGGTTTTCACATCCGCGAGCTCCGCGTAATCCATGCCGGAGCGGCGCACGGCTTTCTCGTCGATATCGAATCCGAGCGGCTCGATGAGATGTAGATGCGCCCCCGAGTTGGCGCACATGCGAATGATGTTGCCCGTGTTGGGCGGGATCTCGGGTTGGTAGAGGATGACGTGAAACACGCGAACGTCGGCGGTCAGGCGATGGTCGCGCGATAGTACATCCCTCTCCTGGCGGGAGCGGGATCATCCGTGGAGATCGAGAGACGCCGGGTGCTTACTCGTCGTCCATCGCAAGCTCTTTCAGTTTCCGCGTGAGCGTGTTGCGACCCCATCCGAGCAGCCGCGCCGCCTCTTGCCGCCCGCCTTCCGCCTTGCGCAAGGCAGCGCGAATCAGTGTGCGCTCGAACTCCGGCATTGCGTCATCCAAGAGCGGCGTATCCCCGGCCGTCAAACGCTTTTCCGCCCAGCTCGTCAGCTGCCGCGTCCATTCATCCTGCAACTTCGCCGGCCCCGGCACGCCGCCCAGGTCGCTCGGAATGTCCTCTGCCTTGATCTCCCGGCCTGGCGCCGTCACCGTCAGCCTGCGGCACGCATTCACGAGCTGACGGACGTTGCCCGGCCACTCGAAATTCGACAATGCCGCCGCCGCTTCCGGCGTGAGCGTCTTCGCCTCGACACCGAGCTCGATCGCCGCGGCGCTGAGGTAGTGCATCAACAGCTCGGGAATGTCTTCGCGCCGCTGCCGCAAGGGCGGCACTTCGATGCGGATGACGTTCAAGCGATGCAGCAGGTCCTCGCGAAACATATTCTGTTTCACACGCTCTTCCAGGTCCTGGTGAGTCGCCGCGATCACTCGCACATCGACGCGCACCGGCACTTGTCCACCGACGCGATAGAACTCGCCTTCCGCGAGTACGCGCAGCAGGCGTGTCTGCAATTGCGGCGACATGTCACCGATCTCGTCCAGGAACAGCGTGCCGCCGTCCGCTTGCTCGAAGCGACCGCGCCGCAGCGCATCGGCGCCGGTGAACGAGCCCTTCTCGTGGCCGAACAGTTCGGACTCGAGCAAATCGGCCGTGAACGCCGAGGTGTTGAGCGCGATGAACGCCTTGTTCGCGCGCGGGCTGTGACGATGCAGCGCTCGCGCCACGAGCTCCTTACCCGTGCCGGACTCGCCCGTGATCAGCACCGTCATGCTCGATCGGGACAGCCGGCCGATCGCTCTGAACACTTCCTGCATGGCCGGCGCCTGGCCGAGCATCTCGGGAATGCGCCGCGCTTCGTTCGAGCTTTCCTCGACGCGCGTCTTCTGCTGCGCCGCGCGCCGCACGAGGTCGACCGCCTGATCGATGTCGAACGGCTTCGGCAGATATTCGAACGCGCCGCCCTGATAGGCCGCGACGGCGCTGTCGAGATCGGAGTGCGCGGTCATCACGATGACGGGCAGCTCCGGCTGGCTATCGCGAATCTCGGTCAAGAGCTCGAGACCGCTGCGGCCAGGCATGCGAATGTCGGTGATCAAGACGTCGGGCCGATCACGTCGCAGCGCGGCGATCGCGGAGTCCGCGTGATCGAACGCGGTCGGCGCCATGCCGCCTTGGCGCAGCGCGCGCTCCAGCACCCAACGAATGGAGGCATCGTCGTCGACGAGCCAGACGTTCAACGGCTTAATCGGTATTTGCAGCATGGAAGGGCAGCAGAATGGTGAAGATGGTTTGACCCGGTCGACTTTGGAATTCGATCAAGCCGTCGTGGCGCGCGACGAGCTCCTGCGCGACGGCGAGGCCGAGCCCCGTGCCATCCGGGCGGCCGGTGACGAGTGGATAGAACAGCGTGTCGCGCAGTTGGTCCGGCACGCCCGGACCGTTGTCCTCGAACTGCACGCTCGCGACGACTCGATGACGCTGCGCGCCGATGTTCACGTTCGTGAGGGCGCGCGTCCGCAAGATGATCTTGCCGCGGTGTGCGCTCGGCATTTGCGCGAGCGCCTGCAGCGCGTTGCGGCCGAGGTTCAGCATCGCTTGAATGATTTGATTGCGATCCAGGCGCAGCGGCGGCAGGCTCGGGTCGTAGTCGCGCTCGATCGCGACGCCCGTCTGCGAATCCGCCGCGAGCAGGTGGCCCACGTGCTGCAGCAGTTCGTGAACGTTGACGGATTCCTTGCGCGGCGAATGCACGGGACCGAGCAGTGCGTCGACCAGTGCGACCAGCCGGTCCGCCTCGCTGATGATGACGGACGTGTATTCACGCATCGAGGCGTCCGCGAGCTGGCGGGCAAGCAGCTGCGCCGCGCCACGCAAACCTCCGAGGGGATTCTTGATCTCGTGCGCAAGCTGCCGAATCATCGCGCGGCTGCCGCCGATCTGGGTCAACAGCGCGGTCTCGCGCGTGATGCGCTGATGCTGTGTCGCATCGGTGATCTCGATCAATACCGACGACGGCGCGGCCGCGTCATCGAACGGTGCCACGGTGCAATCGACGACGAGCTCCGCATCGCCATTCGCTGGTCGCAGCGTCAGCTCGCGGCGCGAGAAGGGCCGCCAGCGATCGATCGCGCGTTCGATCACGCCGTTCAACGCCGTCGCGTCCACGAGCAGATCGGCGAGTGGTTTGCCGCGCATTTGATTGCGGCTGACGCCGAACAGCGTCTCGGCCGCGACGTTCAGATACAGCACGGCGCGCGAGTGATCGACGATCAGCACGCTCGTGCTCAGGCTGTCGAGAATGCGCGTCGCGTCCGCCATCGTGTCCATCGTGGGCAAGGAAGGATGCGCAGCCATGGTCAAGCGGCCCCGCTCGCGCGCGCGCCAGCTCGTGCGAGATCAACCTCGCGGTGGGGGCGTCCGCGGTCGCGGACTACTTTGCGATCGGCAGGTTCGTGCGCGGATCGATCACCGGCCGTTGACCGTTCAACGTGGCGTAACTGGGCTGGCTGATGGTCGGCTTGTTGGATGATTGCCGTTTGGGCGGCGGCGGGCGCAACGCCGGGCCGACCGGCGGTTGAGCGATCGATGTCTGTCGCACGTAGAAGCGAACCGGCGCCGTTTCCTGCACGCGCTTGCCGCTGCTGCCGTCCTGGATCACGGCGACCAATGTGTGCGCGCCGCGCGGAACGTCCTGCAATGTGTATTCGAGGCCGTTCGGCGGAAAGCCTTCGACCAGCCGGCCGTCCAGATACAGATAGATCGAGTGGCCGTCCTGCAGCGATGGCTCCAGTCGCACGCGTACGTCGACCGCACCGCCGGTGTTCACGACCGATTCTTGCTCGGCGGGCTTCCAGATTTCGAAGTCGCGATAGCCCGTGAAATTCGCCGGGGATTGATTCGCGAAGGTGCTCGGAGCGGGTGTTGTTGCTTCGTTGCCGCTGCGGGATGTGCCAGCAATGTCGATACGCTGCGCGCCAGGCACCGGTCGATCCGCGTAGTGCGTGACACCTTGTTCGTCGACCCACTTCCATACGGACTGGCTTGCGAACGCCGGAGCGGCAAGCAGCGCGAGAACCATCAGTGCCGTACGCATGAGGGCAGAGCATATCCGCTTGATCTCGGCCTTACAAAAGCGGCGACGGCGGTTTGTGACCGCCGTCACCGGGCTACGGCATGCGAGAAGCGGACGCCAGCCGGAGGAGCTGGCGTCCCATTCATCACACGCTGTAGTACAACTCGAACTCGAGCGGGTGCGTCGACATACGCACCTTCGTGACTTCCTGCATCTTCAGCGCGATGTAGGCGTCGATGACGTCGTCGGTGAACACACCGCCGGCCTTCAGGAACTCGCGGTCCTTGTCGAGCGACTCGAGCGCCTGTTCCAGCGAGTAGCAGACTTCCGGAATGTTCTTCGCTTCTTCCGGCGGCAGGTCATACAGATCCTTGTCGGCCGGCTCGCCCGGGTGGATCTTGTTCTGAATGCCGTCGAGGCCGGCCATCAACATGGCCGAGAAGGCGAGGTACGGATTCGCGGTCGAGTCCGGGAAGCGCACTTCGATGCGACGGCCCTTCGGATTCGAGACCCAGGGAATACGGATCGACGCCGAACGGTTGCGCGCGGAGTACGCGAGCATGACCGGCGCCTCGAAGCCCGGCACGAGGCGCTTGTAGCTGTTCGTGCTCGCGTTCGTGAACGCGTTGATCGCCTTCGCATGCTTGATGATGCCGCCGATGTAGTACAGCGCGAGGTCCGAAAGACCGGCGTACTTGTCGCCCGCAAACAGCGGCTTGCCGTCGCGCGAGATCGACTGGTGCACGTGCATGCCGCTGCCGTTGTCGCCGACGAGGGGCTTCGGCATGAACGTCACGGTCTTGCCGTACGCATGCGCGACGTTGTGAATCGCGTATTTCAGCAGCTGCACTTCGTCGGCCTTCTTCACGAGCGTGTTCGCGTTCACGCCGATTTCGCACTGGCCGGCGGTCGCGACTTCGTGGTGATGCACTTCGACCTTCATGCCGAGCTCTTCGAGTGCCATGCACATCGCCGAGCGCAGATCCTGGAAGGAGTCGACCGGCGGGACCGGGAAGTAGCCGCCCTTCACGCCGGGACGGTGAGCCTTGTTGCCGTCTTCGTAGTTCTTGCCCGAGCTCCAAGCGGCTTCCGAAGAGCCGATTTCGAAGAAGGACCCCGACATCGTCGTGCCGTAGCGGACGTCGTCGAAGATGAAGAATTCGTTTTCAGGGCCGAACAGCGCTTTCTCGCCGATGCCCGTGGACTTGAGGTACGCCTCGGCGCGCTTCGCGATCGAGCGCGGGTCACGGTCGTAGCCCTGCATCGTCGAAGGTTCGAGAACGTCGCAGCGGATGATCAACGTCTTCTCTTCGAAGAACGGATCGGCCACCGCCGTGGATGCATCCGGCATGAGGACCATGTCCGACTCGTTGATGCCCTTCCATCCACCGATGGAGGAGCCGTCGAACATCTTGCCGTCCTCGAAGAACGATTGATCGATCGTGTGGGCAGGCACGGTGACGTGCTGTTCCTTGCCGCGTGTGTCAGTGAAGCGCAAGTCCACGAACTTGACTTCCTGCTCCTTCAACATGCTGAGAACTTCAGCGGGGGTCGTCATGGGGTTCCTCCGGTAGACGGCGAGATTGAGTGACCTCGGTCCGCTCGCCGCTTCGAGCCGAGGTTTAATAGGTCTGGGCCTGCAAAATTGCAGGAACCATGCCATCGCACCGTCATGGCGCAAACCTTGGGTTTTGCTGGAAAAGGGCGGGTCGAGGGCGACTGGAATGCACCATGATAGAGCACATATGGGCACGTATGCACCAGTGTGGTGCCTGTACCTATGTGGCGGGTGCAGCAGTCCGTAATGCGCGTCCGTAAACGCGGGCCGCTTCCGCAGGCTATACTCGCGCGCTTTTTGCGCAAGCAAGCTAACGTTTCACCGAGGATCGGAGCCGATGCCGACCAGCCCGTCAGAGGCGCCTGCCACCTTCCAGGACCTCATTTTCAGTCTTCAGTCCTACTGGGCGCGGCAGGGCTGCGTCATCTTGCAGCCCTACGACATGGAAATGGGCGCGGGTACGTTCCATACAGGCACCCTGCTGCGTGCCGTCGGCCCGGAGCCGTGGAGCGCCGCCTACGTACAGCCGTCGCGGCGCCCCACCGACGGCCGCTATGGCGACAATCCCTTTCGCCTCCAGCACTACTACCAATTTCAGGTCGTGCTGAAGCCCTCGCCCGCGAACATCATCGATTTGTACCTGGGATCGCTCGCCGCACTGGGCTTCGATCCGTTGACCCATGACATCCGGCTCGTCGAGGACAACTGGGAGTCGCCGACGCTCGGCGCCTGGGGGCTCGGCTGGGAGATCTGGCTGAACGGCATGGAGGTCACCCAGTTCACGTACTTTCAGCAGGTCGGCGGCCTCGACTGCCGCCCGGTCATGGGCGAGATCACGTACGGGCTCGAGCGGCTCGCGATGTATCTGCAGGGCGTCGAGAGCATCTACGACATCGTTTGGGCAAAGGGCCCGAACGGCAATGTCACGTACCGTGACGTGTACCACCAGAACGAAGTCGAGCAGTCGAAGTACAACTTCGAGATCGCGGACACCGCGATGCTGTTTCGCCACTTCGACGATCACGAGGCGAGCTGCGCTGCGTTGCTCGATCAAGGCCTCGCGCTGCCCGCGTACGAACAAATGCTGAAAACCTCGCACACCTTCAATTTGCTCGATGCCCGCAAGGCGATTTCGGTGACTGAACGGCAGGGCTACATCCTGCGGGTGCGCAAGCTCGCGCGCGGCGTCGCCGAGACTTATTACAAGAGTCGCGAGGCCCTCGGCTTTCCGATGGCCCGCGTCGCGGAGGCGTCATGAGCGCACGCGATTTTCTGGTCGAGATCGGCACGGAAGAACTGCCGCCGAAGTCATTGTTCACGCTCTCCGCGGCCTTCGCGACGGGCATCGGCGAGCGCTTGGCCGCCGCGAATCTCACGCACGGCGCGATCGAATCGTTCGCGACGCCGCGCCGACTCGCGGTGCGGATTCGGGAGCTTGCCGCTCAGCAACCGGATCAAGAAGTGCGACGACAGGGGCCCGCTGTCGCGCACGCGTTCGACAAGGCGGGCGCGCCGACGAAGGCAGCGCTCGGTTTCGCAGCGTCGTGCGGCGTTGCATTCGAGGCACTGCAGCGCGCCGCCGGTCCGAAAGGCGAGGTGCTGCTGTATGTCGGCATGAAGCGAGGGGAGGCGACGAGCACGCTGATGCCGGCGATCGTCGCGGAGGCGCTCGCGAACTTGCCGATCGCGCGACGCATGCGCTGGGGCAGCGGCGATCAGGAATTCGTGCGCCCCGTGCACTGGGTCGTGATGCTGTACGGCGAGACGGTCGTGGACGCCGAGCTGTTCGGCATTCGTTCCGGCAACGCGACGCGCGGACATCGCTTCCATGCACCGCAGCCGATCGCGCTCGCGGACCCCTCTGTTTACGAGCACGTGTTGCGAGATCAAGGTCGTGTCATCGCATCGCCCGAGGAGCGCCGCCGCATCATCGAAACGGGGGCTCGCGCGCTCGCGCACTCGCTCGGCGGCGAAGCGGTGATATCGCCTGACTTGCTGGAGGAGGTGAGTGCGCTCGTCGAATGGCCAGTGCCGATCGCCGGGCGCTTCGACGTGCGCTTCCTCGAGCTGCCCGCGGAAGTGCCGATCGCGACGATGCAGGATCATCAGCGCTATTTCCCCGTGCGCGATCGCGGCGGGCGATTGATGAATCACTTCATCACGATCGCGAACATCCAGAGCGCCAATCCCGACAAGGTGCGCGACGGCAACGAGCGCGTCGTTCGGCCGCGGCTCGCGGATGCCGCTTTCTTCTGGGACACCGATCGCAAGCAGCGTCTCGATCAGCGGATCGACGCGCTCAAGAGCGTCACGTTCCAGGCGAAGCTCGGCTCGCTGCTCGATAAAACGCAGCGCGTCGCGCGGCTAGCGACCCGGATCGCAGCGGCGATCGGCGCCGATGCGACGAACGTGCAGCGGGCGGCCGAGCTCAGCAAATGCGATCTGCTGACGGCGATGGTCGGTGAGTTCCCGGAGCTGCAGGGGCTCATGGGCAAGTACTACGCCGAGCACGATGGCGAGCAGCGGGACGTTTGCATTGCGCTCGAGGAGCAATACCTGCCGCGCTTCGCGGGAGATCGCCTGCCGGAAACGCGGGTCGGCATCGCCGTGTCCATCGCGGACAAGCTGGATACGATCGCCGGCATTTTCGCGATCGGACAGAAGCCGACGGGTACGCGCGATCCGTTCGGATTGAGGCGCGCCGCCCTTGGCGTGCTGCGCACGACGCTCGAGCGGGGGCTTGCGCTGAATCTGCTCGAGTTCGTTCGCTTCGCGGTGGAGGAGCAGCCGGTAGCGGGCGGTCCAGACGTCGTCGCGGACGTGTGGACGTATTTGATGGAGCGTCTGCGCAGCGCATATCTGGAGGAGGCCGCGCGAGGCGTCACGACGGAGATGTTCGATGCCGTCATCGCGGGTCAGCCGGGATCACCGCTCGACATCGAGCGGCGCTTGAGCGCGTTGCGTGAGTTTCTGACATTGCCGGAAGCGCAGAGCCTTGCCGCCGCGAACAAGCGCATCGCGAACATCCTGCGCAAGAGCGGGGGCGAGTCCCTGAGCGAAGTCGCGGGCGACAAGCTCGTCGAAGATGCGGAGCGCGTTTTGTTCGAGCGCCTGCAGGCGGCCGAGCGCACCGTGCGACCGGCGCTGGCACAGCAGAGCTACGCCGCGGCGCTGACGGAGCTGGCGCAGCTGCGCGATTCTGTCGATCGCTTCTTCGATGCCGTGATGGTCATGAGCGACGATGAACAGTTGCGCAGGAATCGTCTGGCGCTGTTGACTCGTTTACGCGCGCTGTTCTTGGAAATCGCGGATCTGTCGCGATTGCCGGGCTGAGACAGCATCGCCCGAACGCTTTGAGTGACACCCGCGGAGGAGTGTACTGGTGCAGCTAGTTCGCTCGTTGCTCTATACGACGTGGCTATTCGTAGGGACGGGGTTGTACGCGTCCATGTTGCTCATCTTGTTCTGGGCACCGACGAGGTGGTTGTTCGCGCTCGCGAACCATTGGGCGCGCGCGCAGCTATGGGTGCTCAAGGTGCTTTGCGGTCTGTCGTATTCGGTTGAGGGCCGCGAGAACATCCCGCCTGGTGCGCACGTGTCGATGTGGAAGCATTCGTCCGCATGGGAGACGATCGCGCAGGCGGCGATTTTTCCGCCGCAGGCGTGGGTGTTGAAGCGCGAGCTGACGTGGATTCCGATCGTCGGCTGGGCAATCTGTCGGCTCAAGCCGATCGCCATCAATCGCAGGGCCGGTGCGGCGGCGGTGAATCAGGTCGTTGAGCTGGGCAAGAAGCGCCTGGCGGCGGGCTATTGGGTCCTGATCTTTCCGGAAGGGACCCGCGTTGGCGTGGGCGAGTCGCGCAAGTACGGGGTGAGCGGCGCGTTGCTGGCCTCAAGAGCAGGCTGCAAGGTCATTCCGGTCGCGCACAACGCGGGAAAATTCTGGCCCCGGCGGGGCTGGATCAAGCAGCCGGGCGAGATTCGGGTGGCCATCGGACCGCCGATCGATGCCGCCGGCCGTGACCCTCGGGAGCTGAACGAGGAAGTGCGCGCCTGGATCGAGGCGAAGCTCGCCACGATGGATTGGGCACCCGCAGCCGAGCGGCCGCGTGAACCTAGCTTGACGGTGAGCGAAACTTAACGAGCGGGCGCGTATTCGCCCGCTCGTGCTGCTTTTGGTTCAGCTTCCCTAAACGTCCAGGTTGGCGACCGAGAGCGCGTTCTTTTCGATGAAATCGCGCCGCGGCTCGACTTGATCTCCCATCAGCGTCGCGAAGATGTCGTTCGCGGCTTGGGCATCTTCGATGCGAACCTGAATCAGTCGGCGCGTCTGGGGGTTGATCGTCGTGTCCCACAGCTGCTCAGGGTTCATTTCGCCGAGACCTTTGTAGCGCTGAATCATCTGGCCCTTGCGCGCTTGATCGAGCAGCCAATCGATGGCCTGCCGGAAGCTCCGCACCTCTCGCCGCTGATCGCCCTTGGCAACATAGGCGCCCGATTGGAGCAGACCAATGAGCGTCTTGCCGAGATCGGCGATGCGCCGGTACTCCGCGGATTCGAAGAACTCGCGATGGATATGCTTTTCCGTCGTCGAGCCGTGCTCGGCTCGGGCGACGAACAGCCGCGGCGGACCGCCCTCTGCTCCGGCAACGACGCGCACCTGATAGCGGCGAGCCGCATCGTCATGCGCGTTCAGCTGGGTTTCGAGCGTCTGGCCCCACTCGGTCAGCCATTCGATGCGGTCGTGATCGGCCAGCGTCACCTCGGGCATGTACAAAAGCTGCTCCAGGATTCGCTGGTCGTAGCGGCGAGAAGACCGCCGAATGATCGAGGACACCTCCATCCAGCGACGGGCCAGCGTATCGAGTGCGCTGCCCGACATCGGTGGCTGCGACGGATCGGTGAACAGCTCCGCGTCCTCGAGCGCCTGGTTCAGCAGGATCGCGTTCAGCTCGGCGTCGTCCTTCACGTAGTGCTCCGCCTTGCCCTTCTTCAACTTATAGAGCGGTGGCTGGGCGATGTAGATGTGGCCGCGCTCGATCAGCTGCGGCATCTGGCGATAGAAGAACGTCAGCAACAAGGTGCGGATGTGCGAGCCGTCGACGTCCGCGTCGGTCATGACAATGACACGGTGGTAGCGCAGCTTCGCGATGTCGAAGTCATCCGCGCCGATGCCCGTGCCGAGCGCCGTAATCAGCGTGCCGACTTCGGCGGAGCTGAGCATCTTGTCGAAGCGGGCCTTTTCGACGTTCAGGATCTTGCCCTTCAATGGAAGAATGGCCTGCGTGCGGCGATCTCTGCCCTGCTTGGCCGAGCCGCCTGCGGAGTCACCCTCGACCAGGAACATCTCGGAGAGCGCCGGATCGCGCTCCTGGCAATCAGCCAGCTTGCCGGGCAAACCGGCCAGATCCAGCGCGCCCTTGCGACGGGTCATCTCGCGCGCCTTGCGTGCAGCTTCGCGGGCCCGCGCCGCTTCCAGGATCTTCGCGGCAATCGCCTTCGCCTGCTGCGGGTGTTCGAGCAGGAATTCCTCGAGCTTCGCGCCAACCGCGGACTCGACGATGCCCTTGATCTCGGAGGACACGAGCTTGTCCTTCGTCTGCGACGAGAACTTCGGGTCGTGCATCTTCACGGACAGGATCGCGGTCAGCCCCTCCCTCGCGTCATCGCCCGTCATGGCGACCTTGTCCTTCGCGGGGACCTCGCGCTCGATGTAATTGTTCAACGTGCGCGTGAGGGCGCTACGAAAGCCGGCGAGATGCGTACCGCCGTCGCGCTGGGGAATGTTGTTCGTGTAGCAGTGCATGTTCTCCTGATAGGAGTCGTTCCACTGCAGGCCGAGCTCTACCGTGGTTGCGTCCTGCTGGGTGCGAAACCAGACGATCGTTTCGTGGACGGCTGCCTGGTTGCGGTTGAGGTAGCGCACGAACTCGCTGATGCCACCCTCGTATTGGAAGACATCGTGCCTGTCCTCGCGCTCATCGGTGAGCTCGATGCGGACGCCGGAGTTCAGGAACGAGAGCTCGCGGAGCCGCTTCGCCAGGATGTCGTAATCGAACTCGATGTTCGTGAAGATCGAGGCACTGGGCTTGAAGCGAATGATCGTGCCGCGCTTGTCGGTGGTGCCAACCTCGGCGAGAGGCGCCTGGGGTTCGCCCAAGCGATATTCCTGTTGATACAGCTTGCCGGTGTGGTGAATGGTCAGGAGCAGGTACTCGGACAAGGCATTCACGACAGAGACGCCGACGCCGTGCAGGCCACCGGATACCTTGTAGGAAGAGTCGTCGAACTTACCGCCCGCGTGGAGGACGGTCATGATGACTTCGGCTGCCGAGCGACCCTCCTCCGGATGGATATCCACAGGTATTCCACGGCCGTCATCGGCCACCGTAACCGACTCATCCGCATGGATCGTGACGGTGACTTTGCTGCAATAACCTGCCAGCGCTTCGTCGATGGAGTTGTCCACGACTTCGAACACCATGTGGTGCAAACCGGTGCCGTCGTCGGTGTCGCCGATGTACATGCCGGGCCGCTTGCGGACCGCATCGAGACCCTTCAAAACCTTGATTTTGCTTGAGTCGTAAACGTCGGAATCAGTCATAGCCCTGCCTGAATTTAGCGGTGCCGAATTATAGCATCGGCGTGAAACGCCCCTGTTCCACGTGAAACCTCCGCCCGATTTCGATGCCGTGGAGTCCAGCCTCCGTGACAGAGGAAACGATCAGCTGCGCTGGGATTTTTTGGATCGCTCCGAGAAGTTTCCCCAACTTATCCACATCCAGTTCGGCCGCGGGGTCATCGAGAAGCAGGCACGTCCGATCGCCGCCCGTGGTCGTGGCTGTCGCCTGAATCTGGGCCAGGATGAGCGCGGCGGCGAGCAGCTTCTGCTGACCTCGGGAGACCCGATCACGTGCCAGGACGCCGTCGACTCGGATGATCAAATCGGCCCGGTGAGCACCAACCGTCGTTGTACCCATCCGGCGATCTTTATCGCGGGCTTGGCTGAGCGCCATTGGAAAGGACAGGTCGCCGGGCCAGCCACGTCGATACTCGAGCTCCACGGACTCGCCGAGCAGCGACTCACCGAGTGACGTAAAGAAGCCCGCAAGGCTGCGGGCGTATTCGCCGCGTGCTCGATCGATCTGCTCCGCCGCCTCCGCGAGCTCAACCGCCCAAGCGTCGACGATGCGATCGTCGAGACCTTCCCGAAGGGCCGTATTGCGTTGCGCAAGTGCGCGCTGATAGCGGCGCCACTCATGCAAGAACCCACGTTTCACGTGGAACACTCCCCAGTCGAGGAGCCGCCGGCGGCGCACCGAACCTTCGTCGATCAGGCGATGGACGCCGGGGTCGATGACTTGAAGAGGAAGAACTTCAGCGAGCTCGACGACCCCGGAGACGCCTTGTCCGCCGAGCCGCATCTGAGTCGCGCCATGACCATGCTCCGCGCTCGCCACCAGCAAGCGGCCAGAGCGCTCGACGCGCGCGACGATCCGGAAATGGTCGTGGCCGCGCTGAATGAGCTTGTGGCGTGTCGCCGTTCGAAAGGACCGGCCGTGGCCCAGAAAAAAAAGCGCCTCGAGCAAGCTGGTCTTGCCCGAGGCGTTACGTCCTACGATCCCCGTCCCGCGCGGATCGAACTCGAGCGTCGCCCGCTCAATGCATCGGAAATTCGAGATCTCTACGGAGACGAGCACGCCACATCACAGCCGCATCGGCATGACGACGTACTTGGTCGTCATCACGCCGGGAGTCGTCAGCAAGCAACTATTGTTTGCATCCGTCAGCCCGAGCGCGACCTCGCCACCGTCGACCGCAGCCAGCGCATCCAACAGGTAGTTCACGTTGAAGCCGATTTCCACTTCATCGCCGTCATAGGCAACTTCGAGCTCTTCCTCGGCCTCCTCCTGCTCAGGGTTGTGAGCCTGCAAAACGAGCAGTTTCGGTCGCAACGCGAGGCGAATTCCGCGGTACTTCTCGTTGGAAAGAATCGCTGCGCGCTGCAGCGCTGCACGAAGCAGCTCGCGATCGGCGTGGACGCGCTTCGGCGGATCAGCAGGAATGACGCGGCTGTACTCGGGGAAGCGACCATCGATCAACTTCGAAGTAAATCGAATATCGCCGACCTGGGCACGAATATGGTTGGTTCCGATCGCTAATTCGACCATACCCTCGCCACCGGCCAGCCGCTGCAGCTCCAGGACGCCCTTTCGCGGCACGATCACTTGCTGGGCCGAAGTCGAGGGCGGTTCGAGCGCTGTCTCGCAGAATGCGAGACGATGGCCGTCAGTCGCGACCGTTCGCAGCACGTTCCCCGCAACTTCCAGCAACATGCCGTTCAGGTAGTAACGCACGTCCTGCTGCGCCATCGAGAAATGGGTTTTGTCGAGCAGCCGCCGCAGCATTCCCTGCTCGAGCCTCAACGTCTGTTGAGCACGGATGTCTTCGATCGTCGGAAAGTCACTCGCGGGCAGCGTGGTGAGCGTGAAGCGGCTCTTGCCCGATTTGACGATCGCGCGCTCACCCTCGACCGAAACGGTGACCGCGGCCTTTTCGGGCAGCGCGCGGATGATGTCGAGGAATTTGCGGCCCGGCACGGTGATCTCGCCTGACTGCTGCAACGTGACAGTCGCACGAGCCACGAGCTCGACTTCGAGATCGGTCGCGGTCAGCGACAGCTGATCGTCCCGACCGGTGATCAGAACGTTCGCCAGGATCGGCATGGTCTGGCGCCGTTCCACAACGCCGATCACCGCTTGCAAAGGAGACAGGATCGCTTCCCGGTCCGCGCTGAACTTCATCGCTGCACCTGTAACTAATCTAATTAATTAAATTAAAACTTAAGAATTTATGATGATTACTAAGCCACGCCAGTCCTGTGGAAAACCGTCTTTTTCACAGCTGAATCAATAACTTGAGCTTCTCAAAACTAGCCCTGGAACTCCGCGCGAAACTGTCGAGGACTTGTTAACGACCTGTGGACATCTTTCCTACCCAGGCCGCTCACACGTTATCCACAGCTATCCGGCCAGGGTTCTCAACAGGTTCGAATAGTCTTCGTTCGTCCGCGTATGCGACTCCCGCAACTCCTTGATCACGCGGCACGCATGCAACACGGTCGTGTGATCGCGGCCGCCAAAAGCGTCACCGATCTCCGGCAGGCTGTGGCTCGTCAGCTCCTTCGCGAGCGCCATCGCCACCTGGCGCGGTCGCGCGATGGAACGACTGCGCCGCTTCGACAGCAATTCAGCTACACGGATTTTGTAGTACTCGGCGACAGTTTTCTGAATGTTCTCGATCGTGACGAGCCGGTCCTGCAATGCCAACAGATCCCGCAGCGCTTCCTTCGCGAAATCCATCGTGATCGGCCGGCCCGTGAATTGCGAATTCGCCACGACGCGGCGCAGTGCCCCCTCGAGCTCACGGACGTTCGAGCGAATCCGCTTGGCGATGAAGAACGCCACTTCGTCGGGCAGATCGACCCGGCTCACGGCGGCCTTGCTCATCAGAATCGCGACGCACGTTTCCAGCTCGGGCGGCTCGATCGCCACCGTCAGGCCCCAGCCGAAGCGCGATTTGAGGCGCTCCTCGAGACCATCGACTTCCTTGGGATAGCGATCACACGTGAGAATGATCTGCTGCTGACCCTCGAATAGCGCGTTGAACGTGTGGAAGAACTCTTCCTGGGAGCGGCCCTTGTCCGCAAAAAACTGAATGTCGTCGATCAACAGGGCATCGAGCGAGCGATACGCCGTTTTGAAATTGTTGATCGTGTTGTGCTGCAGCGCCTTCACCATGTCGCCGACGAAGCGCTCCGAATGCACATAGGCAACGCGGGCACGCTGATTGCGTGAGCGAATCATGTTGCCGACCGCGTGCATGAGGTGCGTCTTGCCAAGCCCGACACCGCCGTAGATGAACAGCGGGTTGTAAGCCCGTCCGGGATTTTCAGCGACTTGGAACGCCGCGGCGCGTCCGAGCTGGTTGCTCTTACCCTCGACGAAGTTCGCGAACGTGAAATCCGGATTCAGCCGGCTGCCCAAGACGGTGGGCGGCTCCTTGGCTACCGGTCGCGGCTGCGCGGTCAAACCCACGGGCGTCGGCGCGACGCTCGCAACGCGGGAGCCCACTTCGAGCACGATTTCCGGCGCAGACTCGCTGCTCGAGGAATCGACGAGCTCGGAGATCCGCTGCACGACATTCTCGTTTACCCAATCGACCACGAAGCGATTCGGCGCGAGCAAGCGCAACACCTGGCCGTCCTCGACCGCTTGCAGCGGCCGGATCCAGGTGTTGAATTGCTGCTCGGGCAATTCGGCTTCCAATTGGGTTAAACAGCGATGCCATAACGAACCCTGCACGGCTTCGTCCCTCGGTCCTGTAGTCGTCGTGAAAAGAAGAAGAATTTTTCTGCGTAGCTGAACGCGAGAGGGGGGCGAGTCTATACCCAGCCGCTCGAGGTTATCCACAGCTCGAAGGTGAGAGATTATTCGTGTTTACAGGGCTTTCGTGCTTGACACCCGTGAGGACGCTGCGTACCCTTGCCGCCCTTCTTTTAGACCCACCATGTGCTTGTTTTAGCGCGATTTTCGCGCCGCGAGATTCAGCATGAAGCGCACTTACCAGCCCAGCAAGATTCATCGTTCACGCACGCACGGATTTCGTGCCCGCATGGCAACGCGTGCAGGCCGGCAGGTGCTTGCTCGTCGTCGTGCAAAAGGCCGCAAGCGCCTGACGGTCTGACGCCATCGACAGCCTCCAGGCACGTGCGCATCCTTACTTGCCCGCTTTAACTCGATCGTTCACACCGGCGCAGCGTCTCCACAACAAATCGGATTTCGATCGCGTCTATAAGGATGCGCGACGTTTCACCGATGCCTTGTTCGCAGTCTTCATTCGCGGCAATGGCGGCACCCAGGCGCGGTTGGGGCTGTCGATTGCGGCCCGGATCATCGGCGGTGCCGTGCGACGCAATCGCTTGAAGCGCCTGATTCGGGAATCGTTCCGACATCACCAACATGAATTGCCTGCGGTCGACATCGTCATCAATGCGCGCGCCGGCGCTCGCAATGCCGACAACGCGGCGATCGTGCGCAGCCTCGAGCGTCACTGGCGGACGGTGAGCGAGCGATGCGCAGCGTCCTGACAGCGCTCGTTCGCGGCTATCGCTACTTCATCAGCCCGCTGTTGGGACCGAGCTGCCGCTTCTATCCCAGTTGCTCTTGTTATGCCGAGCAGGCGCTCGAACGACACGGTGCAATCAAGGGCTGTTATTTGACGGCGCGCCGGCTGTTGCGTTGCCACCCCTGGCACGAAGGCGGGTACGATCCCGTGCCCGAGCCGTCGCCCACTCGCTGGAACCCGTTTTCGCATGGATAACCAACGTCTCTTCGTCTGGGCGGCGCTCGCGTTCGTCCTCTATCTCAATTACATGGCTTGGCAGCAGGCGTATGCCCCGCCCGCGCCCGCGGCTACTCCGTCCGCGCAAACACAGGCTCAACGCTCGGCCGAATCGTTGCCGACGCTGCCGAGCCAGAATCAGACCGACGGAACTCCCGCGTTGCCCACTCCGGCGCCGAGCCAAGCTGCCGCCGCACCGGCGCCGACGATTCATGTAGTCACTGACGTGCTGGATGTGCAGATCAGTACGCGCGGCGGCGAGCTGCAGGGTGCCGATCTCCTCAAGTATCCGAAGGTGAAGGGTCAACCCGAGCCGGTTCGCCTGCTTGCCACCGACCCGTTGTTCGTCGCGCGCACGGGTCTACGCATCGCGGACCACGCGAACGAGCCAACTCATCAAGCGACGTACACGGCGCCCGCGCAGGAATTCCGTCTGCAGCCAGGGCAGACGAAGCTCGAAGTGCCGATGATCTGGACGGACGGCCAGGGCCTGACCGTCACGAAGATCTACACGTTCGAAGCGGGGATGTATCGCATCGGCTTGCGCTACGACGTCCAGAACGACACGCCCGAAGAAATCCGCGCGGCTTCTTATGTGCAGCTCGTGCGCCACTACGAGCACCTCGAGCGCTCGTACTTCAATGTGGAAACGTATTCCTATCGCGGTCCGCAGATTTTCGACGGCAAGGGCGCGCACAAGCTGGACGTCGAAGATGCGGACGATCGTCGTTATCGCGGCACGATCACGGACGGCTGGGCCGCGGCGATCCAACATCATTTCGTGGCGGCGGCAGTACCGCCGGCGGGTGTCCCGTATCACTACGAGTTGAACGTCAATCCGCAGAACGATTTCACTCTCTCGTTCCTGGGTCCGCTCACCGCGATTCCGTCGAACGGCAGTCACACGTTCACGGAAACACTGTTCGTCGGCCCGAAGTTGCAGGAGCAGTTGGAGGAGACCGGCCCGCGGCTGGAGCTCGTCGCCGATTACGGCTCGCTCACGATCATCTCCAAGCCGCTCTTCATGCTGCTGAGCTGGGTGCACGACTTCGTCGGCAACTGGGGCCTGGCGATCATCATCGTTACGTTCCTCATCAAGCTCGCGTTCTATCGCCTGACCGCGGCGAGCGGCCGTTCGATGGCGAAGATGCGCGCGCTCGCACCGCGCATCAAAGCGATTCAAGAGCGCTACAAGGATGACCGCGAGCAGCTCGGCCGGCAGATGATGGAGATCTACAAGCGCGAGAAGATCAATCCGCTCGCCGGCTGCTTGCCGATCCTCATTCAGATCCCGGTGTTCCTCGCGTTCTACTGGGTGCTGCTCGAAAGCGTCGAGATGCGGCAGGCGCCGTTCTTCGGCTGGATCACCGATCTTTCGGCGCGCGATCCGTACTTCATCCTGCCAGTCATCATGGGCGCCGCGATGTATCTGCAGTTCAAGCTGCAGCCGATGCCGACGGCCGATCCGATGCAGGCGAAGATCTTCGCCTTCATGCCCGTGATCATGGCCGGCACGATGGTCATGTTCCCGTCGGGCCTCGTGCTCTACTGGCTCACGAACACCGTGCTGTCGATCGCGCAGCAGTGGCGCATCAACAAACTCGTCGCGGCGGAAGAGAAGAAGGCGACATAGCCGCCCATCGCTGGCCGACGCCCGACGCCGTCGCATGGATCCGAAGGCCACTACGATTGCCGCGATCGCAACGCCCGCAGGTCGCGGCGGCATCGGCATCGTGCGTCTGTCGGGTCCGCGCGTCGCGCACATTGCGGTCGAGCTGTTAGGGGAGCTGCCTGAGCCGCGCCGTGCCGCGCTGCGCATCTTTCGCAGCGCCAACGGCGAGATGATCGATGGCGGTCTGGCGCTGTACTTCCCCGGTCCGGCGTCGTTCACGGGCGAGGATGTGCTCGAGCTGCACGGTCACGGCGGACCCATCGTCATGGACCTGCTGCTTGCGCGTTGCGTCGAGCTCGGAGCGAAACTCGCAGCGCCGGGCGAATTCAGCCGCCGCGCCTTCCTCAACGACAAGCTCGATCTCGCCCAGGCCGAAGCGATCGCCGACCTGATCGACAGCGGCTCGATCGAAGCCGCGCGGGCGGCGTCGCGATCGTTGCAAGGCGAATTCTCCGCGGCGGTGCATTCGCTCACCGAAGCCGTGATCGAAACGCGCATGCATGTCGAGGCGGCCATCGATTTTCCCGAAGAGGAGATCGACTTTCTCGCGGATACCGCATTGCGCGCACGCCTGGATCGCGCGCTCGAACTCTGTGCCGACATCACCGCCAAGGCTCGCCAGGGCGCGTTGTTGCGCGAGGGCATGACGGTCGTCATCGCGGGCCAGCCGAACGCGGGCAAGTCGAGCTTGCTGAATTGTCTTGCAGGCTATGCGGCGGCCATCGTCACCGACATTCCCGGCACGACGCGCGACGTGTTGCGCGAGCGGATCAACATCGACGGCATGCCGCTGCACATCGCGGACACGGCCGGCTTGCGCGATGTCGCGGACGTCGTCGAAGCGGAAGGCATTCGCCGCGCGCGCGAGGAGATGTCGCGTGCCGATCGCATTCTTTATGTGGTCGACGCGACGCGTGCGCTCGATGACGAAGCGGTGCTGCATGAGACGCACTCGCTGCCTGCCGTGCCCGTGACCTGGATCTTCAACAAGGTCGATCTGACGAGTGGACGCGTGCGAATCGAGCAGTCGCAACCGCCGCGCGTGTTCGTGTCCGCGAGCACCGGCGAAGGCATCGATCTGTTACGAGCGCATCTGAAGGAATGCATGGGATACGTCGGTGCTGATGCGGGCACGATCTCAGCGCGGCGCCGGCATCTGGATGCGCTCGCACGAGCACGAATGCATCTCGAACAAGCCGCGACGCAGTTGATCGAGCATCGCGCCGGCGAGTTGATGGCGGAAGAGCTGCGTCAGGCGCAGCAGGCGCTTGCGGAAATCACGGGTGAATTTACGTCGGACGATTTGCTGGGGAAGATTTTTTCGAGCTTCTGCATCGGCAAGTGACACCTCGCCTGAAATCCCTCCCACGTCCAGGCCGTGCGGTCGACCTTCCCGTGCCGATCGCGGCCGCGCTGCACAGCATCTTCGGCGAGCGCGTCACGCACGTGCGGGTGATCGAACATTCTCTCTTCGCTCGACTGCACCTGGGCGCGCGAGCGACGACGCGCCGCGGCTGCATCTATCTCACCGGCTCGGCCGCGAGCTTTTGTGCCGATCCAGAGCTGCTGTTGCACGAGTACTTCCATGTCTTGCGGCAATGGCAGGTCGGACGTCTGACGGTAGCGCGCTATCTGCTCGAATGCGCCCGCCGCGGCTATTGGTCGAATTGCTACGAGATCGAGGCGCGTGAGTTTGCGGCCGCGCACGTCGCCCACCTTCGGCGACTGCTCCGCGAACGCTGAGTCATCCCTGCGTTCGATTCGCCATGAGGAATCCACGCAGCGCTGCGATGAGCCCAACGGGATTCGCCTCCTGAACGTTGTGCCCCGCATTCTCGATCCGCACGCACTCACCACGCGCGAACAGCGCGGCGCACCTGCGCGCGGCGTCTTCACTGAATACACGGCTGCGCTCACCGCGCACGACGAGGACGGGCACAGTAAGGCGGGGCGCGAGGCGCTCGATCTCATCGACCTTGCGCAGAAAATAGGCGTGATCGTCCATTCGCCGACGATCCTGCTTCCAATACACGCGGCGATCCTCGCCCTGGCGCATCGAATGCAGCAGCCGATAGCGCAACGCGTCGCGATCGATCCGAGGATCGACGCTCATTCCGACGTCGACCGCCGCTTCGAGATCGATCGAGCCATCGATGCGGTCGATGTAGTCGCGGATGGTCTGCGTTGCTTCGAACACCAGATTCGGGCCGACATCGACGAGCGTGAGGCTCGCGACGCGTGCCGGATGCGCGGCGGCGTAATGCGCGGCGACCACGCCGCCAAGACTGTTGCCGACGATGTGAATCCGCTCGAGCGCGGTATGCGTCACGACCGTGGCGATGTCATCGACCGTCGTTTCGACGCGATACTCAGGCGCCCAGCCGCTGTCACCATGTCCGCGCATGTCGAGCGCGAGGCAGCGCCATTCGTGACGCAAGCCGAGACACACGAGATCCCACGAATGCGCCGTGAGTGCGCCGCCATGCAGGAACAGAATCGGCTCGCCGCTGCCGCACCAGTCGAGATAATTCAGCGCGACGCCGTCAGATGCAGCGAGCCGCCTTGCATCCGGCAGCGAGGTGTCCCAATGCTGGATGCGATAACGCGACGCGAGTGACTTGAGTAAGGCTTGCGCTGGCACGATAGTCCGCCGCATCCGAATACGAACGCCCGCTCAGGGCTGTGATCGATGTATCCCGACGCGCGGCTCTTTTCGACCGCGCCCTCATCGTCCCGCGTGTTCTCGTACAATGACCCGAGCATACATCGGGCGCGGTTCGCTGCGATGAGCTGAATCACGGACTGTTAATGATCGAATTGGATGGCGCACAGTTAGAAGCCGGCGGACAGGTATTACGTTCAGCGCTTGCGTTGTCGATCTGCACGCAGCAGCCGTTTCGCATGGTGAACATTCGCATCAGCCGCGACATGCCGGGCCTGATGCGTCAGCACCTCGCCGCCGTCAGCGCGGCCGCCGATGTCGCGAATGCGGACATCGCCGGCGCGCACCTCGGTTCGCGCGAGGTGTCGTTCAGGCCGCGCCGCTGTCTTCCTGGGAACTATGCCTTCGACGTCGGTTCGGGCAGCAGCAGCCTGATCTTGCAAACGGTCCTGCCGCCGCTGTTGCTCGCGAGCTCGCCAAGCAGCGTACTCATCACCGGCAGCACCCACGTCAAAGACGCTCCGGCGTTCGATTGCATGCAGCGGGCCTTCACGCCGTTGCTCGAGCGCATGGGTGCGCGAGTGCAGCTGAGCCTCGTGCGCTATGGCTTTCATCCGCACGGCGGCGGCGGCATCCAGGCGGAGATTTCCCCATCGCGGCTACAGCCGCTCGAACTGCACGAGCGCGGCGCGCGCATCAGTCAGTTTGCCGAGAGCTACAGCGCGGGGCTGCCGCTCGATGTCGCGCAGCGCGCGCTCACGGCAGTCGGCCGTCACCTGCAATGGAGCTCGGAGCAATTGCATCATCACGAATTGCCCGCCACCGTGGCGAAGGGCAACGCGATCGCAATTACGCTCGCCTTTCAGCACGTGACGGAGGTGTTCGCCGCGGTCGGCGAGCCGGGCGCGCGGGCGGAAGAGATCGCGCAGGGCGTCGCGCAGCAGGCCGAGCACTATCTCGCGCAAGAGGCACCGGTCGGACCGTACCTTGCCGATCAGCTGCTGTTGCCGCTCGTGCTCAGCGGCGGCGGCTCATTCACGACGACGACGCTGAGCGCTCACCTTCGATCGAACGCTTTCGTCATCGAGCAATTCACGGGACGACGCGTGCGGATCGATGCCGTGCTCAAGGGGTATAGGGTGACGATCGCCTGAGATGCCCGGACATGGCGCGTCCATAGGTCATCACGCGCCATAGATACTCCATCGGCCCGTAATCGAAGCGGCCGAGCCACCACAGGCTGAATGGCACCTGCACGATGAAGTAGATGCCGAGCGCGAGCAGAAACCACGTGAGCGGCCCGCCCTGGTTCCAGAAGCCCAAACCCCAGCCATAGAAAATCGTCGTCGCGACCGCCGTTTGCACCAGATAGTTCGTCAGCGGCATGCGGCCGACGATCGCGATCGGCGTCAACCGACGCTGCCATTCCCGTCGTTGCGCGAGCCGCACGAGCGTCGTTACGTAGAACGCCATGAGCGAGAGTCGACAGATGACATAGCTCATGGAGACGACGATTCCCTTCGCCGAAAGATCCAGAGGCGACACGGTCTTCTCGCCATACGCCAACAGCAGCGCCGACCCGATGCCGATCCCGAGCGACCAGTACTGCAGGCGGATGATCCGCGGCATCAATTCGGGGATGCGCTGCGGGATGCGGTGACGGCCGATCAGGAAGCCGATCAGCATCGTCGTCGTGAGCTGCACGTAGAAGCTGAGCGTGTACTCGAGCGAAGCCGGATCCGTATACAGAAACCAGGTCTCGCGCGTGTGCTCGTGCATCGCGTCGATGAACGAGCCGGTGCCGTAGGCCACATCGTTCGACGTGAGCCACTGGGTGAACGCCTGCTCCAGGTGCTGCAGATCGAAGGAGTCGGCCGTCAGTATCTTGAACACGCCGACGCCGATCGGAAACAACAGACACAGGACGATGAGCGAAATGATCGTGCGATCGGATTCGTTGCGAAGCAGCACGAGCAGCATGCCGAGCAGCGCGTACATGTGCAGCACGTCGCCAGTCCAGAAGATCAACATGTGGACCGCGCCGAATAGCAGCAGCGTCACGAGCCGCCGCATATAGATGCGGATGCCGTCCGGACCGCGCCGCTCGATCAGACGATGCAGCTGGATCGTGAAGCCGATGCCGAACAACAGGCTGAACATGCTGTTGAACTTGCCCGAGAACAGCACGTTGCGCAGCGTCGCCGTCCATACGTCCCACCAGTTCACCCACTGATCGGACCCGCTCTGTCCAGAAAAGAACGAGGTCGCGAACCCCGGCATGTTCATGATGAGAATGCCGAGCAGGGCAACACCGCGAACGAGATCGAGAACGAACAAACGCTCGCTGCCCGAAACGGGTTGTGCCTCACCAGTCACTCGCGGCTCCAGACGCTCGGTGTCGGTAGCAGCCATGATGACCCATCGGCCGGCGCCGCGCACATTACTGCGTGATTCCGCGCCTTATTGGCCTCCGCGCAACCGCAGTGCGTGAGTAACTTCCTTGCAACGCGCGCCCCTTGGTTCGCGGCACGACAGCGATTGCATACTACGGAGGTCCTATGTTTCGTCGCAGGGAAGCACGCCGGCCGACACGTCAACACGGCCAGGGCATGAGCGAATACATCATCATCACCGCCCTCGTGGCGGTCGCGGGCATCGGCTTGTTCGCCGCCTTCGGCGACACGCTGCAAAACCAGATGGCGGGCATGAGCCGCGAGATGGCCGGGCGTTCGGCGACGACCGACATCACGAACGCCGGCAACTCGGCAACGACGGCACGCAACCGTGCCGCCCAGGCGGACAACCTGGCCACCTACAACACGCAAACGAACGCAGCGCAATGACGTGAGGAAGCACATGCGGGCCACCGCATGTGCTTCTCCAGGGATGCACCATGTCATCGGCATATTCTTCTGAACGCATCGGCACGCTCTTGCGACGACCACGTGGCCAAATCGCACCTGTTGCGCTGTTCGGCCTTCTGATCACGAGCGCGGTGCTCATCGTCATGTACAACGCCGGGCAGAAGGTCACGGAGAAATCGCACGTCGCGAATGCCGCCGATGCCGCCGCGTACAGCGGCGGCGTGTGGACCGCGCGGCATCTGAACTTCATGGCCTACACGAATCGCGCGATGGTTGCAAACCATGTCGGCGTCGGGCACTTCGTGTCGTACGTGAGTTGGGTGCGCTACATCGACGAGACGATCAGCTTCATCGCGAACTTCGCTCAATTCATTCCCTATGCCGGCCAGTACATCGAGATCGTGCAGGAGATCATCGCCGAGGTGCGCGACTTTACGGAGGAATCGGCGGAGGTCGCCATACCGACGATGGACACATGGAACGCAAGCTATCGTGCAGCGCAGATGGAAGCGCAGGCGTCTCTCGCGCTACAAAATCTCACGGAACTGATGCGCCGCACGGGTCAGGCCCACGATCCGGACATTCGCATCAACGACCGCGACGAGCTTGCCTCGATGCCGCCCGCCGTGCGCACCGCGCTCGAAATGCAGGTGCTCGCGCAGATGTACGACGTGCCGTCTTTCGTCGAGCGCTATTCGGCGGATGACGACGACGGAAGCATCGAGGAGCTGATCGGCCGCAGCGCACGTATCAATGCGGATACGACACGCTGGATCGCCGGCGAACGTGGTTGGAGGTTCAACACGCTCACGCGGCAGTTCCGCAAGCAGGGCAGCACCTCGCATTCGCAGTCGGAGGACGCGGCGGATTGGGAGGCGCGCGATTCGCTGCAGATGCGTCGGCGACAGCTGTTCGGCTGGAGTCGATGGAGCAATGTGGGCCCAGGCGCCGACGCGAGCGCGAGCGAATTCGACGATGACTACGAAGGCGTTCCTGCGTACTACAACGTCGCGGGCGCGCCAACCGGCGCGGGTTTGGAGGTGTCGGCCGTCGCCACCCGACGGCAAGCGTCGCTCGGCCAACGTGAGTTTCGCGAGATCGGCCGCACCGCTGCAGCGGCGGATAGCCACGCCGTCGTCGCCTCGGTCGCGACAGCGCGTATCGAATTCCGACGCCCCTCCGCCGGCTTCGCCGCGCTCGGCCGCTCGACGAGCGAATACTCGAATCTCTTCAACCCCTTCTGGGAAGCGCGTCTCGTCGAAGCCGACTTGGGGATCGGGCTATGACACGTCATCCAGCGCGACATCGTGGCAGCGCGATCACGGAAGTCATCGTTGCATTGCTCGCGCTCGCGCCCTTCATGATCGGCATCCCGATGCTCGGCAAGCAGCTCGACGTGAAGCACAAGAGCATGGATGCGGCGCGCTATGCCGTCTGGGAACGCACGGTCTGGCGCAGCAGCGGCGTCGATCGCAAAAGCGCGGACGACATTACCTTGGAAGCGAGGGATCGAATGTTCGGTGACGCTCGCGCTCCGCTCGTCGCGACGCAGGCCTTGCGCAACGCCGGGGTGACGGAGAATCGGCTCTGGCGCGATTTCGCGAATCGGCGGCTGCTCGACACTCGCGCGGAGCCGATCGGCATCGAGCAGCGCGGTTCACGTGAGCCTGTCGAGGTGGGCTATTTGTTCGTGCCCGCGATGAGCTACGGCGGCGGCGCCATGAGTGCCGCCAGCACGGTCATGCAGGTGCGGGAGCTCGGCATGGATCGAAGCAGCTTTGCGACGGCCGAAGCCCGTGTCGCGCTCCGGCCGTTCCTCCAGGCGCGTACGCGGACGGCCGTCTCCCTGCGTCGCGACGCTCCACTCGAAGCCGATGAACCTGCGCTGGAGCAACGTGCGCGCGGCGCCATCCTGAGCGATAGCTGGTCGGCGCGCGACGAGGCGGAATTCGGGCGCCGGGTCGATGACCTCACGATCGACGAGTTCGTGCGAGCCGCGGAGCTGCCGAGCCAGGTCCTGGCACTCAACGCGCTCGGCAAGGGCGAGCCGCTGTTCGGCGAAGGCCAGTACGCGTGGGAGGTGGACCTGCGCCCGAGTTCGACTGCATTGCCGAGCGCCTACATCGAGCGCGACCGATGAGCGTACGCCTGCTGCCGAACGTGCCGGTGCATTCGCTGGCCCTGTTCGCCCTGTGCGCCGCGACGCCGCTCGTTGCTGCCAGCCCGGTCGCGGAGGAAGTGCGCACCTTGCCCGACATCGGCGCCCCGGCAGGCGGCAAAGCCGCTTGGATCGCACGCGCGATGCGGCTCAACGGCGTGCCGATGACGATCAAGAGTTTCACGGCTGCAACGAATGCAGCGGAAGTGCTCCATCAATACGAGCGTCGGCTACGGCGGAGCGCGGACATGAAAACCCGGCGCGCTCGGCACGGCAGCTGGCACGTCCTTGGCGTCATGACGACCGAGTACTACGCCACGATTCGCACGCGCGATACGCCGCAAGGCACTGAAGGCGTGATCATCGTGACGCCGCCGCTCGCGGATGTGAAGCCGATGAAGCGCACGCGGTTTCCGCTGCCGGAGTCAACGACGGTGGTGAGCCTGCAGGAATACGAT
>JAEYXD010000093.1 GCA_023428645.1 Pseudomonadota bacterium | reverse complement strand
TCGCGCCAGTCATCCTGTTCGACAATGCAACGCCATTCCCCGGCATCACGGCGCTGGCGCCGTGTGCAGGCGCTGCCATCTGCATCGCCGCAGGCAGCCGCCCCAACACGTTGTCGCAGGCGGTGTTCGGTTCGGCGCCGATGGTCTTCGTCGGGCGGATCTCATACTCGCTCTACTTGTGGCACTGGCCCGTGCTCGTGCTGTACGGCTACAGCCAGCCCGATGCGATCACGCCCGTGGAAACCGGCGTACTGCTCGCGTTGACGTTCTGCCTCGCCTGGGCGTCGTGGAAGTACATCGAAAACCCCTTTCGCAAAGCGTCCGGCGCGGCTGCGGTGCCGCTGCGCACGATCGGCGTGGCGGTGGCGTGCTCGGCGCTGCCGATCGTATTCGGCTTCCTGCTGCACAGGACCGACGGACTGCCTTCGCGCTTGGATCCCGAGACGGCGCGCATCGCGGAGGCGGCCAGCAACTTCCTGCGCGATTGGACGGGATGCGTGCCCGAGGCGAACGCACGCGTTCCCGGCGTGGAGCACTGCGTCGCGGGCAATCCCGACGTTGCTCCCACGGTCGTGGTGTGGGGCGATTCCCATGCCGCCGCCATGAAGGTGGGATTCATGGAGGAGGCGGCACGTCTCGATCGTAATGCGCTGCTGTTCTGGAAGGCGGGTTGCCCGCCCGCCGTCGGCCTCGCGAAATTCGAGTCGGTCAGCAACGCGGCCGAGAACGCGTCGTGCACCTCGCAGAATCAGGCGATCATGGCCTGGCTGATGGCGCACGAGAACGTCGAGGCTGTCGTGCTGGTGGGCCGATGGTCCTACTACACGAGCGGCACCGGCGTGGGTATCGACGGCGGCATCACCGTGCGGCTCGCGTCCGTACCGCAACACGCTCGGCTCGAGGATCAGACTCGGACGCTGACGGACGCGCTCGACGCCACGATCGGCATGCTGAAGTCCCGCGGTATCGCCGTGTACGTGCTCGAGCAGGTGCCGGAATTCGAGAACTTCCGCTCCGCCAATTTCGCGCGCGGCTTGATGAGCAAGACCATCGAGCCCGATGCGATTCGACGCTCGGTCGTCATCAGCCGCGCGCTGCTCGACGCGAGGCAGGGGCGCATGCAGGACTATCTCGAGCGCTTGAGCGCGTCGGGTGATGCGATCGTCTTGCGCACGCACCATCGCTTCTGCGATGCGCGGGAGTGCACGCTGCTCGTGGACGGCCTGCCGGCGTACTTCGACAACAATCACGTGACCGCGATGGGCGCGCGCAAGCTGCGCGACGTCTTCGATCCCGTGCTGCAGCCGCGACGCCCGCCCGCTGAATTGTCCAACTCCGTGGTAACGACCAAACGCACATGAGCGCCAATCCACAGTGGGATGTCGTCGTGATCGGCGGCGGCATGGGGGGCGGGGCCGCCGCTTTCGTGCTCACGCAGGCGGGCCATCGAGTGTTGCTGCTCGAAAAAGGCCGGTCCGAATATCGGGTGAGCGACCCGGAGCAACTCGCCGTCGAGCCCGCGACACCCGAGGAGCGGTTGCAAGCGGGCCGCTGGCCGGTGCAATTGCGATCGGTCGTCGACGACACGATCGCGGATCTATGGGCACCGCTCGGTTGCGGACTGGGAGGCAGCACTACGCTGTACGCCGCGACCCTCGAGCGGTTCGATCCTCGCGATTTTCTTCCGCGCAGCATGCCTTCGGGCGAGACCGTCATCTGGCCGTTCTCGTACGAGCAGATCGAGCCCTACTATCAGAAGGTCGAGACATCGTTCGGCGTGCGCGGCACGCCCGATCCCTTGGACGAGGGCGCGACGTTCGCGCTGCGTGATCCGCCGCCGATGAACGCGTGCGACGCGCACTTCTTCGCGTCGATGCAGCAGGCGCAGCTGCACCCGTACCGTCTCCACGTCGCCATCGATTACGTGGAGGGGTGCCGCGAATGCGGCGGCTACGCCTGCAGCAGGGATTGCAAGAAGGATGCGCGCAACGTGTTCATCGCCCCGGCTCGCGCGAAATACGGCCTGACGGTCTGGGATCGCGCTGAAGTCGTGCGCATCGATGCGGATGCGCGCCGTGCGAACGCCGTCGATCTCATCCGCGACGGCCAGGAATACCGCGTCGCGGCCAAAGTAGTGATCCTGGCGGCCGGCGCTTACTTCAGCCCGGTGTTGCTGCTGCGCTCGAAGAATGCTCATTGGCCGCGCGGGCTCGGCAACGCGCACGATCAGGTCGGTCGATATTTGATGTTCCATGCTTCCGACTTCTTCGCGATCTGGCCGGGCGGGCGCTACGAGCGAGGCGGGAGCGGCAGGGCGATTGGCCTGCGAGACTTCTATCGACACGGCGAGGAGAGCCTGGGGCAGTTGCAATCGACCGGACTGACGGCGGGCTACGGCAACATCCTGTATGCGCTGTATCTGAAGTTCGACGCGAGCCCGCTGCGCCGTTGGCGCTTCTTGCGACCGTTCCTGCGCATTCCGGCGAAGATCGGCTCGTGGCTGCTCGCTGAAGCGACCGTGTTCGCGAACATCCTCGAGGATCTGCCGTACCCGGACAACCGAGTGCTGCTCGACGAGACGGCGCCCGCGGGCATGCGCTTCGAATATCGCATCCGACCGGAGCTGGATCGACGCGTGCGCCTCTTTCGGAAACTGCTCAAGGATGCATTGCCGCGCTTCAAGATCATGCCGCTCTCGGAGCGCGTGAATCTGAATCTCGGCCACCCGTGCGGCACGTGCCGGGCGGGGATGGATGCTCGTAGCAGCGTCGTCGATGCGAGCTGCCGCGTGCATGGGCTCGAGAACCTCTATATCGCGGACGCCTCGATCTTTCCGACGAGCGGCGGCACGAATCCGAGCGAGACGATTGCGGCCAACGCGATGCGAGTCGCGAGCATCGTCGATGCCGAGTTGCGTCGGTCCGGCGAGCTGATCAACGCTTGAGGCCGGCCAGTCGCATGAGGCGGCGACGCAGCCCCTCCGGCGGTTTCCATTCACGATCGAACTCGAAGATGCTGCCATTCTTGCTGGCCTTGTCGGCGAGCACGATCTGCAAGCACCAACGCGCCGCCACTTCCGGCTCGATTCCCGTGAAATCGCTCATGCGCGTGCGCAGGTGACCGGGGACCCATTCGTGTACCTGGATGTCCGCGTTCACGCCTTGAAGATCGGCGGCGATGCCTTTCACGAGTGCTCGCACCGCGCCCTTCGACGCTGCATATGCGGCGCTCTTGGGGATGGGCGCCAGATCGGCGAAGCTGCCGACGTTGTAGATCCGACCGCGACCTTGCATCAGCATCAGCCTCAATGCGGCGTGGCAGCAGTACGCCACGCCGTTCACGTTCGCGCCGATCGTCGCGGCCCACTCTTCGGGGGGCTGTTCCAGGATGCTGACCTTCGGATAGAGCGCCGCGTTGTTGAGCACCACGTCGATTCGACCGAAGTGAGAATGGATCGCGGCGAACGCCGCCGCGACTTGCGCTGCGTCGGCGACGTCGGCCCGCCAATAAGAAAAGCGCGGCGTCGCGGCAGAGAGTTTCGGCTCGGGTTGCCGCCCGATGCCGGCGACGCTCATGCCGTGTTCCAGGAAGACCTTGGCCAGCGCTTCACCGAGGCCGCCATTGACACCTGTGATGACGGCGAACTGAAAAGGAGAATTTGCAGGGTCCACTGCAGGCGAGCCTCGCGTTGGAAGTTACGGGTTGTGCGCTCCACACGGCACGTTCCCTGCACCTCGGATGCGATACGCGCTGGTCGCGCTCATCAGTACGCCTTCTTGTCGCCGATCAATCGTATGACCGTCAATAAGAGAATCTTCAGGTCCAACGTGGGCGACCAGTGCCGCAGGTAATCGAGATCATATTTCACTCGATCCTGCATTTGTGCCAGCTCCTGCGTTTCGCCGCGACAACCGTTGATCTGCGCCAGCCCCGTGATGCCGGGACGAACCTTGTGGCGAATCATGTAGCCCTTGATGAGGCGTCGATACTGCTCGTTGTGCGCCACGGCGTGAGGACGTGGACCGACGAGACTCATTCGGCCCTGCAAGACGTTGATCAACTGCGGTAGTTCATCGATCGAATACTTGCGCAGAACGGCGCCGAGCGGAGTGACGCGCGGATCGTCCTTGCGAGCCTGAGCGACATTCGGCCCGTCCTCGGTCACGCGCATCGTTCTGAACTTGTAGACGATGATTTCATTGCCATCCAGTCCATAGCGTCGCTGCTTGAAAATGGCAGGGCCCGTCGAAGTCGCCTTGACGAGGATCGCGACGACGAGCATTACCGGCAAGGCAACGGTGAGGATGAGCGACGTCAGCACGAGGTCGGTCAAGCGCTTCGCGATGCCGCGATAGCCATAGAACGGGGTTTCACACATCGCGATCACGGGCACGCCCATGATCCCCATCGTGCGCGACTGGATCAGATCGAAGACGAACAGATCGGGCACGTAGTAGATGGAGGCCGTCGAATCGCGCAGCTCGTCGAGCAGATCCTTGACGCGCTGAATGTGGCGGACGGGCAGTGCGATGAAGATCACGTCGATCTTCGACGTGCGCGCATGCTCCGCCAGGTCCGACAACTTGCCGAGCAGCTTCAGCTCGCCGAGATCGCCCAGGCGCTGCTCGCTCCGATCGTCGAACACACCGACGAGCTTCATGCACATTTCAGGATGGTCGCGCAGGCGATGCGCGAGCGAGAGGCTGGTTTCGTTGCAGCCGACGATCACGGTCGAGCGCTGATTCTCCGGCGCGAGGACGGTTCGACGCAGCAGGTACTGCAGGATGGCGAGGACGAGCAGCACCGAGAAGGGCGCGATGAAAGCCCAAGGCACCACGACCTGCCGCGCCATGCTGTTCGAGTAACCGGTGACGTAGCCGAGCGTGATCAGAAAGCCGAGCAACATGCCCCAGCGCAGCAGCAGGTCGGCGGTCATGCTGATCAAGTGAATGCGCGGCGTGGGCGCATCGATACGCTGTGGCTGGAGGATCAGCAGGCTCAAGGCCACGGAGACGGCGGCCAGCGTGACGAGCGATTGATCGAAATTGACGTCCTGAACATGCGCAATGACGATCAACGTGCCCGCGATGATCATCGCGGGAAGAATGCTCTGCAGCACCGCGATCATGGCGATCGGCATACTGCGCTTCAGGACGACTTGCTGGTTCATCTAATGAAGAGTGGCGGTTGAGACCATCGCGGGGCAGAGCCCAATGGTCGTACGGGCAAGCGGTTGCAAGTGTGACGAGGCCATGCGCCGGCTGACGTGATGCAGGTCACCGTGTGCCCGCGTGTCACGACGTGATTCCCGCCGAGCCTATTGGGCTGCGGCCCAGGCTCGGTCGATCAGTACTCGCCGGTCGGCGTGCATCTTCGCGTGGGTATGCAGGTCCGCGCTTCGGCGCGCGCTGTAGGCCATCTGCCTGAGCGTATCCCTGTGCGAGGCCAGATGGCTCAGCTGCGCCGCGAGCGCCCGACTGTCGCCGACGGGGAAGAACAAACCATCGCCGCGATCAGTGATGCACTCGGTCAGCGCGCTGGTCCGGCTCGCGATGACCGGCAGGCCCCGCGCGAACGCATCGTAAATGATTCTCGGCTGTTCGTCCGACAAGCTGGGCACGACGATGCAATCCCAGCCGTCGAGCACGCGAAAAAAGCTGTCGCCGTAGTCCACTGTCGCGAGCAGGCGCAGGTTCACGTTCGGCGGCACCTGCGCTGCGCGGATCTCGGCCGAGCAGGGGCCTTCACCGATGATGTTCACTTCGAAACGCCGGTCCGGGTCCAAGTGGGCGAGCGACTCCAGGAGCACGCGCGTGCCTTTCTCGACCGTCAGCCGGGCCGCGAAGCCGATTCTGAGTACGCTGCTCTCGGGTCGCTCGGACCAGCGCCGCTCGACTTCCGGCATCGGCGTCAATTGATGTTCCGGGATCCAGGACGCCTTGAACACGTGCCCGTTCGGTGCGTCGGGCCCGACCATCGAGTCTCGATACGCGACCGTCGTGAACAACGCGAGCTGCGAGCCGCGGGCGATCCAGCGCGCCATTCGCTCCATGACCCACGCGCGAACGCGCCGGCCGAGCGATGCGGATTCGTTCGGGAGCACCCGCCAGGGGCTCGACTCCATGATGCTGATGTGAAACTTGCGCTGCAGTCTCGCGGCGATCGCGCAGTAATAGCCGAGCGGAATCGGCCAGCCGACGCCGCCGCCGTGGACGATGTCGGCGTCGCGCACGGCCGCCCAGGCGCGCCGCATGTGGCTTGGCGCCAAGGCGAGCCCGGTCGCCAGCGACGTCGCCTCGGGCACGCCGATGATGCGCAGGCGGTCGAACGGCGCTGTCGTCGGAAGGATCTCGCAGCCGTGGGGCGGCTGCCCCTCGACGCGCGGGCAGAACAGGACCGGCGACTCGATGTAGTCGAGGTGTCGCTGCAGGTCCAAGAGCCAGAGTCGATCGGTGTAGAGTCCGCCGCGCCAGGCGTACACGGGGATGTTGAGCGCGATCAGATAGCGCTGCTTCAGGGACGAGTCCGCGCGCGCCTCGTTGGCATCGTTCGCTGGCCGAAGCTCGCGGCTCGGCTCGGCCAGCTGCTCGCCGCCGCGCATCACGAGCCCTGCCACCGCGGCCCCGTCACGTCGGAGCGCCTGCGAGCTTGGCGAGCACCGTTTCGAGGCCCGCCTGCCAATCGACGGGCGCCAGCGCTTGCAGTGCTGCGCTCGGTTCCAACACGGAATTCAGCGGTCGACCCGCGGGCGTTGGATAGTCGGACGTGGGAATCGGGTGCACCGGTATGTGTCGCGCGAGCAGGCCCCGCGCGGTCGCGCGCGCGACGATCTGCGTCGCGAAGCCGTGCCAGGTCGTCGCAGGTCCGCCACCCACATGGTGAATGCCATAAGGAATGCGCTGCTCGCCGCTCAGCAGCGCAGCGATCAGCCGCGCGAGGTCGCCGGCATACGTCGGGCGCCCGTGCTGATCGGCGACGACGCGCAACTCCGTTCGCTCCCGAGCGAGGCGCAGCATCGTCTTGACGAAATTGTTGCCGTGCTCGCTGAACAGCCAGCTCGTGCGCAAGACCCAATGTTTGGGCGCGATGGCCGCGACGGCGAGTTCGCCGGCCAGCTTCGATTTTCCGTAGACGCTCAATGGCGCGACCGGATCGGATTCGACATAGGCACGGCTGCCCTTGCCATCGAACACGTAGTCGGTCGACACGAAGATCACTGGAATATCCAGGGAGGCGGCGACGCGCGCGAGCGCGGCCGGCGCTTCGGCGTTCACGCGCCACGCGAGCGCCCGTTCCGTCTCCGCCTTGTCGACAGCGGTGTAAGCCGCGGCGATGACGATGGCCGAAGGGTTCGCCGCTTGCGCCTTCAGTTCGAGCTCGGCCGGGTCGCCGAGATCGGCGTCGGCGCGGCTGAAGAACAGCGCCGTCGCCAGCAATTCGCGCAAATGCGTCGCCAGCTGCCCAGTCGCTCCGATCACGAGAATGCTCATGCGCGGGCACTCAATTCGGCGAGCCGCGGCAGCTTCAGATCCTTCGCCGACAGCTTGACGTCCGTGATCGGCCACTGAATGCCGATGTCAGGATCGTTCCAGATCACACCGATTTCGTTTTGCGGATGGTAGTAGTCGGTGCACTTGTACTCGAAATCGGCGAACTCGGAGAGCACGACGAAGCCGTGGGCGTAGTGCGGAGGCACCCAGAACTGTCGATGGTTCGAGTCCGACAGCACGACGCCGACCCATTGGCCGAACGTGCGCGAGCGCGGATCGATGTCCACGGCAACGTCGAACACCTCGCCACGGGGCACGCGCACGAGCTTGCCCTGGGGACGAGGATTCTGTGAATGCAGGCCGCGCAGCACTCCGCGCGCCGAACGGGAATGATTGTCCTGCACGAACTCGAGCTCGATGCCCGCTTCGCGCCGATATCTCTCGGCCTGAAAGGTTTCGATGAAAAACCCGCGCTCATCGCCGTGCACCTTGGGTTCGATGATGCGAACGCCGGGCAGGGCGGTTTCGATGACGTTCATAGATTGAACTCGAGCAGCTCCAGCAGATAGCGCCCGTAGCCGCTTTTTGCGAGCGGGGCGGCGATCTGCCGCATTTGTTCCGCGGTGATCCAGCCCTTGCGCCAGGCGATTTCTTCCGGACACCCGACCTTGAGCCCCTGGCGCTTCTCCAGCGTCTGGATGAAATGAGCCGCTTCCATGAGCGAGTCGTGGGTGCCGGTGTCCAGCCATGCCATACCGCGGGCCATCATCTGCACCTCGAGCGAGCCTCGCTGCAGATACACGTTGTTCACGTCGGTGATTTCCAGCTCGCCGCGAGGCGACGGCTTGATCGACTTGGCGATCTCGACCACGTCCTGATCGTAGAAGTACAGGCCGGTGACCGCGTAGCGGCTCTTGGGCTGCTTGGGCTTTTCCTCGATGGAGGTGGCGCGGCCGTCCTTGTCGAACGCGACGACGCCGAAGGCTTCGGGGTTCGAGACGGGGTAGGCGAACACCGTTGCGCCGTGCGCGACGCTCGATGCGCTTTCGAGCAGCCCGCTGAAGCCGCTGCCGAAGAACAGGTTATCGCCGAGCACGAGCGCGCTGTGCGACCCGTCGATGAAGCGCTCGCCGATGATGAACGCTTGCGCAAGGCCATCGGGAGAGGGTTGCACCGCATACTCGATGTTCATGCCCCAACGATGGCCGTCGCCGAGCATCTGCTGGAAGCGCGGGGTGTCTTGCGGTGTCGAGATGATGAGCACGTCGCGAATGCCCGAGAGCATCAGCGTCGACAGCGGATAGTAGATGAGCGGCTTGTCGTAGACCGGCAGCAGCTGCTTGCACACGCCCAGCGTGATGGGGTGCAAGCGCGTGCCGGAGCCGCCCGCCAGAATGATGCCTTTGCGATTCATAGTGCAGCGCTCGCGGTGCCGATCCGCTCGAGTCGGTAGCTGCCGTCCAGCACACGCTGCCACCAGCTCCTATTGTCGAGATACCACTGAACGGTCTTCTTCAGGCCGGTTTCGAAGGTCTCCTGCGGCTTCCAACCGAGCTCACGCTCGATCTTGCTCGCATCGATGGCATAGCGCGTATCGTGACCAGGGCGGTCGGTCACGAACTTGATGAGTCGCTCGTAGCCATCGGCAGCCGCGGGATGCGGGTGCAGTTCCTGCAGCAACGCGCAGATCGTCTTGACGACGTGCAAGTTGCGTTGCTCGTTGTGGCCGCCGATGTTGTAAGTCTCACCGACCTTGCCGCGCGTGACGACCGTCCACAGCGCGCGCGCGTGATCCTCGACGTAAAGCCAGTCGCGGATCTGACTGCCATCGCCGTACACCGGCAACGGCTTGCCCGCGAGGGCGTTCAGGATCATGTGCGGGATCAGCTTCTCGGGGAAGTGAAACGGCCCGTAATTGTTCGAGCAGTTCGTGACGATCACCGGCAGCTTGAAGGTGCGGCCCCAGGCGCGGGCGAGATGATCGGAACCTGCCTTCGTCGCCGAATACGGGGAGCTCGGCGCGTATGGCGTCTCCTCCGTGAAGTAGCCGCCCGAGTCTTCGAGGTCGCCGAACACCTCGTCCGTCGAGACGTGCAGGAAGCGAAACGCCTGCGCGCGGGCAGGTTCGAGGTTGCGCCAGTAATCGAGCGAGACCTGCAACAGCTGCCCCGTGCCGATCAAGTTCGTCTGCAAGAAATCGTCGGGAGCATCGATGGAGCGATCCACGTGACTCTCCGCCGCGAGATGCATGATCGCGTCGGGCCGATGCTCCTTGAACACGCGCTGCAAGGCGCGGCGGTCGCAAATGTCGACCTGTTCGAACGCATAGCGCGGGGACGCAGAGACGCTCGCGAGGGATTCCAGATTGCCGGCGTAGGTGAGCTTGTCGACGTTGACGACCGAAGCATCCGTATGACCGATCAGATGCCGAACGACTGCCGAGCCGATGAAGCCGGCGCCGCCCGTAACGAGAACCTTCATGAGCGAATCTCTGGGAAAAACGGGGCGAAGATTAATCGTTGGCCGCCTCGGCGGCTAGTTGGTCAATGTGCTGCATGTCCCACCTTGGAGACACTTCATCTTGCATCTTGCACGCGGATCGGCCGACTGTACTGACGGCCGTTGCAGGTGTAATCGCGACGTCGGACCATTCGCGCAAACGCTTCCGGTGAAAATGCGGAGTCGATGCGCAGTCTCGAAGACGAAAGCGGTTAACCTCATTTTAATCTTCGATCCTGCTCGAGTTGGCCCGATCGATGACGCACGCCCAGGGCTGCGTTGTGTGACCTGGTTCACAATCGATTCGCGCAACACCGGCGTCCCCACGCGGGTTCGGGACGCTAAAGACCAGCGCCCATGCTATGCGGGAATCGATTCGCTGCGAGAATGCCGACTCGAGACTGGGCCGTTCGGGTACGCCAGTCGAGTCGGCCATCGAACATGACCGCCAGTCGCACGGGCCCTTTGCATAGTCGGAATCGATCGAGGATGGGTGATTGAGTAGCGAGGCACGATCAAACGCGCAGGGGCTCTGTGCGGTCGTCATTGGCCGTAACGAAGGCGAGCGGCTCGTCCGCTGTCTTACGAGCTTGACCGCCATGGGAGCTCGCGTCGTGTACGTGGACTCTTCGTCGACCGACGGCAGCGCGGAGCGCGCTCGAACGCTGGGCGTCGACGTCGTCAACCTGCCCGGGGACCGCCCGTTCACGGCCGGCCGCGCCCGCAACTTCGGCTTCCAGAGAGTGCGCGAGCTCTATCCGGACGCCGCTTTCGTTCAGTTCGTGGACGGCGATTGCGAAGTGGCTCCGGACTGGCTCGCATTCGGCATGCAATATCTGCGCGATCATCCCGACGTCGGGATCGTCTGCGGCCGCCGACACGAACGGTTCCCAGACCAGTCCGTCTACAATCTTCTCTGCGATATCGAGTGGGACAGCCGGATCGGCGATACCGATGCTTGCGGCGGCGATTTTCTCGTCCGCGCGCAAGTGTTCGACGCTGTGGGCGGGTTCAATGGCGGATTGATCGCGGGTGAGGAGCCGGAGATGTGCTATCGCATCCGGCGACGCGGGTGGCGCATCTTCCGCGCCGATCAGCCGATGACCTATCACGACGCTGCCATCACTCGCTTCGGGCAGTGGTGGAATCGAACCGCGCGCTCCGGATACGCCTATGCGGCCCGGGCCGCGCTGCATTGGCGCGATCGGCAGCGATATTGCTGGCGCGAGAATGCGCGCATCGTGCTGAGTGCGCTCGCGTTGCCGGTGCTCGCGATCGTGTTGGCGATCGTGGTGTCGCCGTGGTGGCTGTGCCTGTTGCTTGCGTATCCGCTGCAGTACGTTCGCATGTTTGCCCAGATGCGCGCCTCGCGCTCGAAGGAGGCGGCGCTCGTCTATCCATTCTTCGTCCTGCTGGGCCGATGGGCGGAGTTCTATGGACAGATGCTGCTGCTCGTTCGGTATCTGCGCGGCGCGAAGCAAACCATCATCGAGTACAAATAACAGGTAGTCCCCTTGCATTCTCGCGCACTCGACGGCATTCGCGGTCTCGCGATCGCGGCGGTTGTGCTGCACAACCTCGGGCAGATACATGCGAGCAGCGGCGTATTCGGCGACGCTCTGCAGCGTGTCGCGGCGCTCGGCTGGGTCGGCGTCACGCTGTTCTTCGTACTGAGCGGCTTTCTGATCACGCGCGGCTTGCTGCTGCTGCAGAGCTCGCCCGCGTATTTTCAGACGTTCTTCGCGCGGCGCGCCTTGCGCATCTTTCCGCTGTACTACGTCACGCTGGCGTTTTTCTTCTGGATCCTGCCGCTGCTGACGGTGCCGCCGCAGCCCATTCAGGACGACCTGTCCCACCAGATCTGGTATTGGCTCTATCTCACGAACTGGACCCAGCATTCGGGGCTCGGCGGGATGTCACTGCCGCATTTCTGGTCCTTGGCGGTCGAAGAGCAGTTCTATCTCGCGTGGCCGTTCATCCTGTGGCGCCGCTCGCCGGCGCAAGTGCTGCGGATTTGCGGCGGGCTGATCGTGCTATCCCTGGTCTCGCGCGTGGTGCTGACGCTGCTCGAAACGGATCCGATGAACATCTATACGTTCACGATCTGCCGAATGGACGCGCTCGCGATGGGCGCCGCCGCCGCGGTGTGGCTGCACGATCGAACGCTCGCGCCCCCCGCGATCTTCAACTGGCGCACGATGCTGCTCACGGCCGCGGGTGTGTTGCTGCTCGGGCGCGTGCTGCCGAAGGCTTACGGAATGGTCGATCCGATGGGCCAGATCGTCGGCTATCCGTTGTTCGGCATCGCGTTCACGGCGCTGCTGCTCGCGGCGCTGGCGGCGGAGGCGGACACACGAACGAAGTGGGTGCGGTCGTTGCATTGGACGCCGCTGCGTGCGCTCGGCAAGTACAGCTACGCGATCTATATTTTCCACGTCCCGCTGCACGGCCTCGTCGGCGTGCCGTTGCTGCAGCACTTCGGGTTTCCAGAGCGCCTCGCCACGCCGCACATGGTCGGCTATCTGATCGTGCACGCCGCCGCGGTGTTTGCGCTCGCGTGGGTGAGCTACCACGCGTTCGAGGTTCACTTCCTGCGGTTGAAGGATCGCGTGAGCGCGCCGCCCGCCCCCGACGAGGCGGCAGCCGACGTCAGTTCGCGCTTAGAACTCGACCCGAATCGATCAGCCACTCCGCTACCGGCGGATGAGAAATGAACCGGCCGAGGCTCGCGGTCGCGCCGTAGGCGCCGCTCGTTCCGATCGCGATCAAATCGCCGGCTTCGAGGCGCGACAAGGCGATGCCGCGTGCGAGCACGTCGATCGACGTGCACAGCGGCCCGGATAGCTGATAGCTGCCGGCCGCGGGACCCTCCGCGCTGATGTTGCGCATCTTGTAGTTGCGGCGGATCGCCATTCCGAACAGTCCCGACGCGGCAAGGTGATGATTGATGCCCGCGTCGCAGATGCCGATGCGAGTGCCGCGCGAGTCCTTCGTGCGCAGTACGCGCATGACCAGCACGCCCGCTTCGCCGACCAGGTAGCGGCCGGTTTCGAGCGAGAGCGTCGTATCCGGCAGTCTTGCGCGCAGCGCGTCGAGGTCGGGATTGATCTCGCGCGCGATCGCGGCCAGATCGAGCGGTTCCTGGCCGTCGTGATACACGATGCCGAGCCCGGAGCCGAAGATGAGCTTTTCCGGGCGGCATGCGGTCAGTGCGATCGCCTTCGAGAACAGTTCGATGAAGATGCGATAGTTCTCGACGATGCCCGCCGGCTTCAGACATTGCGTGCCCGAGTAGGCATGGAATCCCACCAGCTCGAGCGCATCCCGCATGCCCACGATCGTTCGCAGCGATGCTTCGAGATCTTCCTCGTCGATGCCGAACGCGGTCGGCTTGCCGGCCATGGTGTCGCCGAAACCCGGCGGCACGCGCGTCGGCGACAGCCGCACGAGCACGCGCACGCGCTTGCCGGCGGCACGCGCCAAACCTGCGAGTTGCTCCGCTTCTTCGAGCGACTCGAGCACGACTTCACCGGTGGACGGCCCGTCCCCGGTGAATTTCGCCAAGGCGAGCTCGAGCTCGGTGCGCGTCTTGCCGGGCCCCGTGAAGCTCAGCGCGGCGGCCGGCCAGCCGGCATCGAGCGCGTGTTGCAGTTCGCCGCCCGAGGAGACGTCCAGCGCATCGCAACGGCCGTCGAGCCAGCGCAGCAGCTCCCGCGCCGGGTTCGATTTCACCGCGTAGGAAATCTCGAAGCGCTGCGCGAATGCCGCGCGCAGCGCGTCGATACGCGCTTGAACGTCGTCGAGGAACACGGCGTAGAACGGCGTGCCGTGCTGAGCCGCGATCTCGCGCAGGAGTTGATCTCGGGACATTCGGTTCAACGCTTGCTTTGCACGAACGCGACGATGCGGGCGACGGTGTCGAAGTTGTCGAGTGTCACGTCCGCCTGCTCGACCGTGATGCCGCCTTTGTGCTCGATGAACGTGATCAGGTCGATCATGCCCACCGAATCGATCGTGCCGTCGGAGAACAACAGCGTGTTCTCGTCGACGTGCTGCAGGCTGCGCTGCTCGGCGAGGAAGGACAGGACATCTTGCGCGGTCAGGGACATTGCTACGTTTCTCGTCGAAAAAAAATCAAGGAATCCGTCACGCGGACAATCGTTGCTTGATCGTGCGCACGACGGCAGGAATATCGATCTTGCCGCTCGCCGTTCTCGGCATCTCGCCGGGCCACGGGTGGATTTGCTTTGGAATCATGTAGTGGGGCATGTGGGCGCGGCAATGCGCCATAAGGGCGTCGGCGTCGATGGTCGCGCCGGGATTGGCCACGCTGAGATGGACGACCGAGCCGGCGAGATCGTCGTCCACGCCGAAAGCCACGACCTCTTGCACCAAGCCGCTCTTGTGCACGATCTCTTCCACTTCGGTGGGAGAGAGGCGAAAGCCCATCGACTTGATCATGGCGTCGGCCCGACCGACGAACCACATGTCGCCGTCGGCATCGATTCGTACGCGATCGCCGCTATAGACGACCTGCTCGTCGCCGATGAGCGTTTGCAGCTCGGGGCAGGGGCGGATCTTTGCGGCGGTCGCGTCCGGCTTGTTCCAATACCCACGGCTGATCAAGCTGCCGCGGTGGACGAGCTCGCCTTCCTCGCCCGGTTCGGCGACGCCTTTACCAGGGACGATGACGAACGTCTCCACATTGGGGATCGCCTGACCGATCGAGCCGAGCTTCGCCTCGAAGCGCTCCGGCGCCAGATACGTCGAGCGAAACGCTTCCGTGAGTCCGTACATCAGGTAGACCTGGACGTTCGGGAGCGCGGCGGACATCGCCCGCAAGGTCGGCTCGGGAATCTTGCCGCCCGAGTTCGTCACGTAGCGCAGCGCGGGCAGGTCCGTCGGCACGGCCTGCAGGTAGCGTACGACCTGAACCCAGATCGGCGGCACGGCCGCGAAGCCCGTGACCTGCTCGCGCACGAGCGTCTTGACGATCTCCGAGGGCATCGTCACCGGCTGCACGACATAGGTCGCGCCCAGCAGGAACGCCGTCAGCAATTGGTTGAGCCCGTAATCGAAGCTGAGCGGCAGCAGGCCGAGGATGCGATCGTCCGGCCGCAGCTTCAGATAGCGAGCCACGCTGCGGGCGCCGAGCAGCAGGTTCAAATGCGTCAGCATGACGCCCTTCGGTGCGCCGGTGGACCCGGAGGTGTAGAGGATGGCAGCAAGGTCGCTGTCCAGCAGCCGCGGCGGCACGACGCGCGCGGACTCGATGGGCCAGGCTTCGAACGCAGGGTGCTGCGGGGCCGGGCCTCGCACGATGATGCGCGTCAGGGGCCCCGTGCCGGTTTGCGCGAGTTCCGCGGCCCGGCGCGCATCGACGACGGCGAGCGTCGCGCCCGAGTCGCTGGCAACGTAGTGCAGCTGTTCGAGCGTCCATTGCGCATTGACGTTGACCGCGACCGCACCGATTCGCCAACAAGCGAACATCGCGACGATGCCGTCGGTGCTGTTCGGCAGGTGCACGATCACGCGGTCGCCGCGCTTGACGCCACGCGCTTGCAGCTGCCCGGCGAGCGTCGCTACGCGCGCGGAAATTTCCTCGTAGGAATGGCCGCGCCCGCCCTCGATGACGGCCGTGCGCGCGCGCGCGGGCCCTTCGTGCAACGACAAAAGATCATCCGCAAACAATGCCAGCAGGGTCACGCCTATACTCCAATTCGACTCGAGGCGCTAAACGAGAAGAGTAGCCCGAAGTGCCGTTCGCTTCGCGAAGGTGGTCACGGAACTGCACCGTGACTGTACTTTCGTCCGATATTCGGCCGCACGCATGACCGCTTCTGTGCTTTCGATCAGGGTAGGGGGCCGGAATCGCGAGGTAAACTCGTGCCCGCGAGAAGACCCGAGCTTACCGTGGGGTGGGCGCACGGGTCCATGCAAGTGGGTCCTGAGGCAGGCTGCTTTGAGATTCACATCTCAGTCCGAGCGCCGGACCTGAGCCGTGCGGGCTAATTTTTCGAATGGGTCACCGAGGATGTTTCGTGCTTTCGATCAGACCTGGACTGCATGTAGTAAAACGCTTGTTTGGAGCGAAGCCTCGGGATCTCGAGGGAATCGCCGTGGAGCGGTGGGAGATCGCGCCCGCAGTGAACGGTTTCGTGCAAGCCGCGAAATACTTACCTGGTCAGA
>JAEYXD010000085.1 GCA_023428645.1 Pseudomonadota bacterium | reverse complement strand
GCTCATCGCGGCCGGGATCGCGGTCATCGCGGATGACCTATGGTCCGCGATGAAGGGCCGCAAGGCCTTGCGCGCGCAATGGCGCGGCGGCCACACCGGCGAAGACTCGCGGCGACAACTCGAATCGATTCATCGTCTCGTCACGAGCCACGAGCCCCCCAAGCTGATTCGCAACGATGGCAATGTCGACCAAGCGTTTGCGGCGGCCGATATCGTGCTCGATGCGACGTACGAAAAGCCGCTGTTCGCGCACGCCTGCATGGAGCCGCTCAATTGCCTCGCCGATATCCGGCGCGACGGCGCGACCGTCATCGTCGGCGCGCAGCAGCCGCAGCTGGCGGCGCTCGAAGTCGAGCGCATTGCGGGCATCGATGCGCTCAAGGTCGAGGTGATCACGAAGCGCATGGGCGGCGGTTTCGGCCGCCGCGGCGAAAAGGACTATCTGCGCGAAGCGGTGTTCCTGAGCCACGCGATCAAACGGCCGGTGAAAGTGACCTGGACACGCGAGGACGACATCGAGCGCGACTACTTCGATCCCGGCGCCGTCATGCGCGTGCGCGCCGCGATGAAGGACGGCCGCGTCACGGCATGGCACCACCGCCAAGCGCAAATGCGCGCCGATCCCGAAGCGCACATGTGCTTTCCCGCGGAGCTCGTGCCGAACTATCGGGTCGAGAAATTCCCCTCGGCCTCGCACATTCCGGCGGGCCCCTGGCGCGCGCCGCTGCAATTGCAGTGGGCGTTCGCGGTGGAGTCGATGCTCGACGAACTCGCGCATGCCGCGAAGCAGGACCCGCTCGCGTTCCGGCTTGCACTGCTGAAGCCGTACAAGGCGCATCCGGTCGAGCACTGGGCCGCGCCCGTCATCGACAGCGGCCGAATGGCCGCCTGTTACGAAGCAGCGGCCAAGCTCGCCGAATGGAACAAGCCGCGCCCGCGCGGCACGGGACTCGGCATCGCAGGGCACTTCACGTTCGGCAGCTACGTCGCCTGCGTGCTGCAAGTCAGCGTCAGCGAGCGCCATGAGCTGCGGATCGAGCACGCGTGGGGGGCGATCGACTGCGGCTTCGCGATCAATCCGAATCACGTTCGCTCGCAGATGGAAGGCGGCTTCGTCGATGGCCTGAACTCCGCGCTGTTCAACGCGGTGCGCGTCGAAGGCGGCCGTGTCAGGACGAACAACTTCGATTCGCTGCGCTGGATTCGCATGCGCGAGGCGCCGCCCAGGATCGAGATCGCAATCGTGGACAGCGGCTATCCGCCGACCGGCGTCGGCGAGCCGCCGCTGCCGCCAGCAGGCGCCGCGCTCGCGAACGCAATTTTCGCCGCGAGCGGCAAGCGCATCCGCCGCATGCCGATCGCCGACGCAATCACGATCTGACGAGGACATCACACATGCCGATTCGACTCAGCGTCAACGGACGCGCGCTCGATGTGCCCGATGCGAAGAGCGACATGCCGATCCTGTGGTTCGTGCGCGAAGAGCTGCATTTGAAAGGAACGAAGTTCGGATGCGGCGTCGGCCAGTGCGGCGCTTGCACGGTGCACGTCAACGGCAATGCAGTGCCGTCGTGCATGGTCAGCTGCGCGCAGGCGGCGGGCGCGGAGATCACGACGATCGAAGGGCTGGCCAAGGGCGAGCAACTGCATCCCGTACAAGAAGCGTGGATCGAGGCAGACGTGGCGCAATGCGGCTACTGCCAGGCCGGACAGATCATGACGGCCGCGGCGCTACTGCGACGCACGCCCACACCGACGGACGCCGATATCGATGTCGCGATGACGAACCTGTGTCGTTGCGGGACGTACGTCCGAATTCGCGACGCGATCAAGCGCGCGGCAAACAACATGCGATCGACGATGGAGGCCTGATGCGAATGCGATCACTCGTCAAGCTGAGCGCCGCGGCGCTTGCGGTCACCTGCGCGCCGCACGTGAACGCGCAATCGGCACAGACCGACTACACGAACCTGTGCAGCAGTTGTCACAGCGCCAGCTTTCGATTGCCGAGCGGCGGCAGCATCGCAGGCCGCGATCACTCCGACCTCGCCACGTCGATTCGCGGCGGCTTGCCGCAAAGAGGCATGCCTGCGTTCGGCAGCATGCTGTCGGATGCGCGCATCGACGCGATCGTGCGCCTGATACAGACGCCCGCGGGCAGCTCGATGACGGGCACTGTCATCGAGGCGGAGACGCTCGATCGCGAGCGCTCGGCCGGGTATGTCATTCGGACGAGTGAGGGCCGGCCGCCACGCCGCTTCCTCGGCCACATCGGTCAGCAGAGCTGGTTGTGCTACGACAATGTCGACATGACGGGCGTGCGGAGCATCGATCTCAACTATTCGCGGGGCCAGAACGACGAGCCAGGACGATTCGCGATCGTCGTCGGTGACGGCAAGCAAGTTCCGCGGGTGAATCTGGGTGAGCAGGTGCCCGCATCGACGGGAGACTGGGAAACGTACGCACGGCATCGAGTGGGATTGAATCGCGAGCTCAGCGGATCGCACCTGTTGTGTTTCTATGGCGTGAGCGGCGGCGGCATTTTCAATCTCGACAGCTTCGTGCTCAGCGACCAGCCCGCGAAACACGAACCCGTGACGCTGCAGTTCTCGGATCAGCAGACCCCGCAGGTGCTGAGTGGCGCGGGTTATCGATTCACGCTCGAGCGAGTCGCGCAGGCGGACTCCGAGGTGTGGAGCATGGCCTTTCTTCCGGACGGCGCCATTCTAGCCGCGCAGAAGAATGGGCAACTGCTGCTGTTCAAGAGCAGTGGAGAGCGCGTCGGCGCCGTGCAAGGAACTCCAAACGTGTGGAATGGCGGTCAGGGTGGCTTGCTGGCGGTGAAACCTCATCCGGACTACGCGAAGAACGGCTGGATCTATCTGACGTTCTCCGATCCCGCCGAGAGCAACGAGAAGACGATGACGCGGGTCGTGCGCGGCAAGCTGGACGGGCTGCGGTGGGTCGAGCAGCAGGATATTTATCGCGCACCGGCGCAGTTCTATGCGGCGGACTATGCGCACTTCGGTTCGCGCATTGCATTCGCCGATGGCTACGTCTACTTCGGCATTGGCGATCGGCAGCAGATGGAGCGCGCGCAAGACCTCGGCTATCCGTTCGGCAAGATTCATCGCTTGCATGACGATGGCCGCGTGCCGAAGGACAATCCCTTCGTCGGTCGCGCAGGCGCGCTGCCTTCGATCTGGAGCTATGGGCATCGCAATCCGCAAGGCATGACGGCGCATCCGCGGACGGGCGCAATCTGGTCAGCGGAGCATGGAGCCCGCGGCGGCGATGAAGTGAATCTGGTGCGCAAGGGTGCGAACTATGGATGGCCGCGAGTGAGCTTTGGGACTCACTACGACCTCACGCCGGTCGGCGAAAGTCCGTACGCGGAAGGCATCGAACCTCCCATCCACTACTTCGTTCCGTCGATCGGGCTGTCGCAGATTCAGTTCTACTACGGAGACAAGTTTCCCGAATGGCAGGGGCAGCTATTCGTCGCGAGCCTCGGCAAGGAGGAGCTGCATCTCGTGCGCTTGCGCGACGATCGAGTCATGAATCAACGCCTCGTGTTCAAGGGACACGGGCGGATTCGCGACGTCGTCGTCGGGCCGGATGGCTATCCGTATGTGTTGTTGAATCAGATGACGCATGGGGTGTATCGCTTGCGGCCGGCCGAGGAGTAGTCGCCTACGCCGCTACGAGCACATCCGCTGCCATGCCCGTCGCGCCCGGAACTGTATTCTCATGAGTAGAAAGCTGAACTCATGGTGGCCTCTTAGGCCACCATGAGTTCGCGCCTCGCGTGGATGGGCTTGTTATGCGGTTCTCTGAACCGATGACTTGCATTCCGTTGTTCTATTTCACCCTCTCCAGCTTCCCTCTTCTTCGGACGATATTCTTGTAGTCCCATTGAATCTCCTTGGCCTTCTTCAGCCATCGACGCAAGGCGGTTTTGTTGATTTCAGAAGCGCCGTTGTAAAAGACCGAAGCATCCTTGAACTTCTTGCCTACTACGTTTAGCCCGGCTTCTTCAAAATCCGCCCCGCTCCAAAACATCAACCGGATCCCGGGCTTCTGTTTGCTGTACCCGACGATGGGATTCCCATCCAGGAACCAGACTGGATGCGCATGCCAAATTTTGCTTTCAGCCCCCGACAGACCGCGGTCGATCTCTCCCGCGAGGACATCACATATGTCCTGGTCTCCAGGTTCCAGCTTTTTGTTGTACGTCAGAATCTCTCGGTGCATGTCAGGTTCTCAACTGCATAACTCTCCGGCTGAGCCGCGAGCAACGGAGCCTCGCCTTCGTGAGTCGGGCTCAATCCAAAAACGTCCACGTATCTGCCCCATCAAACCGTCGGACCCTGACCGACGCCAGAAGCGCTGGTTCAAAGTTCCGTAGGTCACACCATGGCGAGCGCCGGGCTTGGCTTCGATCGGCTCCCAGTGCGTGGCATGCCGCAGGTCTTGCAACGGAAGTTCCGCAGGCTTCTGTCGCCCCACACGTAGCTCTCCGTGTTCTCGGGATGACCTTGGATGGAAACGCTGCCGAGCTCGAAATACACCCAGATCCCGCCGGTGCGCCGGCACCAGGAGCAATTGCAACTGGTGGCGACGTCGGGTGCGTTAGGAAGCATGAGACGAACGGCTCCGCAGTGGCAGGAGCCGTTCAGCGAAATAGGCTGTTCGTTGTGCATGGACGCGTCTCGTTTCCTATGGCACCGAACGTGTGTATGAGGCGCGAAGTCTCCGAGCGTGGACTAGAAGCATTTTGTCAGGCCATATGGTCCAGCAAACTCCTATCACGACTCCGGATCGAACATGATCTCGCGAACCTCCTGCGAGCAGCGACAAGCAGCGGCGATCCTGGCAGCCCAAACGAGCGCCTCCTCCCGTGAAGGAACCTCGATGATCGAAAACCCTCCGATGACCGCCTTTGTCTCCGATACCGGTCCGACTGTGATGGCCCCGTCCGTCGCAACAATGGTCGATTGCTGACGCTGAACACCGCCGCCGAAGATCCAGATCCCGGCAGCCTTTGCGTCCCTAACCACGCTATGTGCGGCCTCGCCCACCGACGGCCAATCCTCATCAGGAATATGGTCCATCGAGCCGTCATCAAACGAAATCAGGTACCGAGGCATCGTATCGCTCCTTCTATTGTCGCGAGAAACCGCGCTTCGCAGTTGCGAACCCGGAACCAACGGATTGTTTGGAGGCACCGTATCACTGCCAAATTCTTCGCGCGGACGACGTAACTCCAGAATGCCTATGCAACAAGATCCTCACGTGTGCTGAGGCTCCTACTGCTTCTCGATGCTGGAGTAGAAGTGGCCTGCGTCTAGCGCTCGCGCTGTGCCGCGAGAGGCGCAGTGCACGCGAACTCCAGCCCGTTGCTAGACATGGCTTTCAACCGTCGCAAAAGAGAGTTCCGGCTTAAGACTCGTGTATTTCGCAACGTCCGCCATGAGTGCCGCTGCTGCGGCAGCGACGGCGCTCTTCGCAGCTTCCACATTCTCGAAGTATGCGTGTGATGCCGCGACGATCGAGCCGGGAACAGGTGGCGCGCTCGAAAGGTACCGATCACTTTCGAGTCGAACAAGCCCTTTTGGACCTAGCAACTCTCTCGTGAGTCGCATGTGCTCTGAGTTGTAGTAGGCATGGTCAAACGTTGCGCCTTCGACCCAACGATACAAACCGATCACTCGAATCATGCGACCTCCGATTGCTAAAGCCGCCCTTCACGCGCGTGCGCTTCGCACGTCGCGCGCAAGGCTTGTTACGTGTTCTTGCGCGTGGCCTGCCACATGCGCGCCTGCTTCGCGAGGCTCAACGCCACCCACTTCCATCAAGATCGAACGATCGGCTACGCAGCAGTGCGCGCACGATCAGGAGCTCGCCTGCAAGCGCGCAGCAGCAAGCCCTGCAAGGAAGCAGACAAGCGCAAGGCTGACACCCACCAGGGGAATGCTGAACCAATAGAACTTTGCGAGGACGACAAAGCCGAGGAGCAAGACGACCCCGAGCACCTGAAGGTAGATGGAGCGAAACAGCAACTCAGGATGGCAGAGCGCGAGAAAGCCAAAGACCAGGGCGAAGAAGACCGCACACATGCTGTGGCTTGCATTGAAGCCCACCCAGGCACGCCAGACCGTGGTTTCTGACGTGAGCACCATTGACGTGGCGCTCATAGCCTCTTGGAGTGCTGGATCTCTTGGAGCCAGCTTGTTGCCCCAGAACGTGTAGAGAAAGTGGATGCCTCCGAGGAGAAGCATGATGGATGAACTGACGGAAACGAGGACGCGCGATAGCACTCTGACTCACCTCAGCGACCTAACCCCATTACCCACAAGGAGCTGCACGCGAAGAACAGTTCGAAGTGCACGGGTGTACTCCGTTACGGCCAGCGAAGTACTCTGCCAACCGGCGATCATCTATCAGGATTTCGTGCCGAGAATCTCCGTCGCGCCGAGTGAGGGTGATGTGATTCATCTCTCGGGTTAACCCCCGTGTTCAGCCGCGGAGCTAGCCCGCAGGGCTAGCAACCTCGGCTGGAACGCTTGGTTGGGCCGGCACGGCGCGGGAACTCGCGCTGTCCGCATTAGGAAACTTGATAACGAGGTAGCTCATCAAAATCGCGCTGGCCAAGACGCCGATCGCAGAAGCGGCCAGGATTGGGTCAAGGATTTCCTGGAACAGGCCGCCATAAAACAGCAGCAAACCTATTCCCATGACCAGAGCCGAAAGCTGGTGCAGGTAGAACTGCACTT
>JAEYXD010000081.1 GCA_023428645.1 Pseudomonadota bacterium | reverse complement strand
CAGTAGTCCTCGCTCTCCCAGGCGCGCAGGGTGCACAGCACCTGCGCGGCGAAGGCCTCGTGGATCTCGTAGAAGTCGAAGTCCGCAAGCGTCAGCCCCGCGTCCGCGAGCAACCGCGGCACGCCGTAGGCGGGTGCCATCAACAAGCCTTCCTTGCCCATGAAATCGACCGCGGCCGTCTTGCTGTACGAGAGATACGCGAGCACCGGCAGGCCGCGCGCCTTCGCCCATTCCTCGCTCGCGAGCAGCACCGCCGACGCGCCGTCCGTCATGGGTGTCGAATTACCGGCGGTCAGCGTCCCATTCGGCGCGAACGCTGGTTTGAGCTTGGCGAGTTTTTCCAGCGTGGAATCCGGGCGCAGATTGTTATCGCGCTTCAAGCCGCGGAACTCGATCACCAGATCATCGAAGAATCCCTCCTCGTAGGCGGCGGCGGCCTTGCGATGGCTCTCGAGTGCGAGCGCATCCTGCGACTCGCGCGAGATCTGCCATTTCTGCGCCATCCGCTCGCAGCTTTGTCCCATCGACAAGCCGGAACGGGGCTCGACGACGGCGGGCAGGCTCGGTTTGAAGTAGTGCGGCCGCAGACCGAGCCAGGGCGCGAGTTTTTGTCCGAACGACTTGCCGCGCGCGCTACGTAGTAACAGCTGCTGATATTCCTTCGGATAGACGATGGGCACGTCGCTCGCGGTATCGACGCCGCCGGCGATGCCGGAATCGATTTGGCCCATCGCGATCTTGAGGCCGATGAGGATCGTGGTATCGAGGCTCGTGCCGCACGCGCGCTGCACGTCGAACGCCGGCGTTTCCGGCGCGAGCCCGCTGTCGATCACCGACTCACGAGTCAGATTGAAATCCTGCGAGTGCTTGAGTACCGCGCCTGCCGCGACATCGCCGAGGGTCTCGCCGCGCAGTCCGAAGCGTTCGACGAGCGCCTTGAACGTGGCGCCGAGCATTTCCTGATTGCTCGCTTCCGCGTAAGCACCCATCGAGCGTGCGAAAGGGATGCGCGTTCCGCCGACAATGGCGACGCGCCTGATCGAAGAGCCGACGAGCATAGGGCCTCCAGAGGAAAAACGGCTTCCACGCACTCCCGCTCGCGTAGCGGGGAGGCGCACCTGCGCGTCCTGCGCCCGAGATATGGGTGCATCCTGCACGGTAGGGAGCCGGGGGTTTTCAAGCTGGCAGCGAGTGTAGGCGCGGTCCGGTTCCGGGCGTAAGTGCGAAGATGAGGGCAGCGGTACCGCTCACTCCGATCTTTCGCGAAACCCGTAGCCGAGCGTTTCGATGTCATCCACGCGCCCGTCCACGAATCTCACGCGGCGGAGGAGCTTGTATGGCCCGAAGTTGTACAGCCACAGCTCGACGGGCACCTCGACGTATCCCTCGCCTGAATAGACGAGCCGACCGTTCAACCAGTACGTGGGCCGGCGGAGGATGCTGCGTGTCTCGACCTCGGCCGGCTCGCCGCAAATACTGAGTACGGCGGAGCGCGTATCGCCGAAGGTGACCAGACGGTTGCCGCAACGCATGGCATCCGCGTGCGCGCTCGGAGCGCAGGCGCTTGCGATCAACAAAGCAGCGAGTGGGAGGAGCGGACGCATGCGGCGATGATCCTGACGCAGAGCTGAATTACCCATGAACCGAGCGCATCGGCTCATGCTCGAGCAACGCGCGGCAGCTGCCCGTGGATGCAATGGCGATACAGCGTCGCGAAATCCTCCCGCGTCATCGGTCGGGGATTGCCGCTCGTCGAGGGATCGTCGAAGGCCTGCGGCGCGAATTCGTCCGCATGGGCGTCAAGCACGCCGAGGTCCGCGAGTGTGTGTGGAATGCCGATCTCGCGGCGTAATGCGAGTAGCCACTCGAGCACGCCATCGAAAGAATGCTCGCGCAGGCCGAGCAACGCCGCGAGCCGCGACAGCTTTTGTTCCAGCGCCGGGCGGTTCCAGGCGAGCACATACGGCATGACGACCCCGTTGGTCAGCCCGTGATGAGTATTCAAGTTCGCCGAGCATGGATGGCTCAGGCTGTGCATCGCCCCGAGCCCCTTCTGAAAGGCCGTCGCGCCCATCGACGACGCGGCCATCATGTGCGCACGCGCCTCGAGATTCGTGCCGTCGCGCACGGCGACGGGCAACCATTCCCGGATGAGCCGCAGGCCTTCGAGCGCAATGCCTTCCGCGAGCGGGTGATACATCGGCGAGCAGTACGCTTCCAGGTTGTGCGACAACGCATCCATGCCGACGGCAGCGGTGACGTGCGCGGGCAGTCCAAGCGTTAGTTCGGGGTCCGCGATGACGAGCACCGGCTGCATCTTGGGATGGAAGATGATCTTCTTTGCGTGATTGCGTACGTCGGTGATCACGGCGGCGCGCCCGACCTCTGATCCCGTGCCCGACGTCGTCGGCACCGCGATCGTCGGCACGATGCCGGCGGCGTTCACACGCGTATACCAATCCTCGCGATCCTCGAAATCCCAGAGCGGCCGCGACTGGCCGACCATCAGCGCGATCGCCTTGCCCGTGTCGAGCGCGCTGCCGCCGCCGAATGCGATCACACCGTCGTGCGCCCCGGCCTGGAACACAGCGACACCTGCGTTGACGTTCGCCTCGACGGGATTCGCTTGCAGATCGTCGAAGACGGCGCACTCGAGCCCGGCGGCGCGCAGCGACTGGACCGCGCTCGCAATCATCGGCATTGCGGCAAGCTGCGGGTCGGTGACGAGCAGCGGCTTCGCGACGCCGATGGAGCGGCACGCAGCGGGCAATTCGCCGATGCGTCCCGCGCCGAAGCGAATGTGCGTGGGGTAGTTCCAATCGCCGCGGAGCGCCGTCATACGCAGCCTCAAACCTGGGT
>JAEYXD010000004.1 GCA_023428645.1 Pseudomonadota bacterium | reverse complement strand
ACGGCAGCAGACAACCGAGCCAGATCGAGCTCGAAGGTGCCAGACATCAAGGCGAGCGGGTTGCGCTCACCGCGATGAAGTTGTTCGGTTGAGCCGAACGCTTCGAAATGTGCACGTTCGCGCCACGGACGTCAGCCGGTCGCACCGCGTGCCCCGCGCGATCGCGGAGAGCGCGCGTGCGTCGGCCAATGAGTCCGCTTGCGTTCGTTCGATGCGTCAGGCGCAGCCTGCTCCGCCATTTCGACAAGCCGTCACGGCAGACCCAGCGCCGCTGCAACACGCTCCCAAGAGACGAGTTTGAAGTTCTGCCGTTCCACCGGCGTGATATTGCGGCCGTCCTGCACCACCAACAGACCCTTTGGAAAACGCCGGCCCAGTGACGCACTGGTCACCTCCAGACCATCGGTTTCCGACACACCATCGATGCCCGACTCGTCGTTGGCAACGATGGAGAAGAATCCGACGAAGTCGTTGTCGTCCTCGCGGCGGTAGACAGCGAAATTGTCGGCACCCTGGTTCGATACGAGCAGATAGCCAGCGCCATTCTCGCCGCGATAAATCGCGACACCCTCGACATCGGCGTTCAGGCGACCTGCGTCCGTCGTGGAATCGATCTGTCGACGCGGCGTGGGATCATCCGGCTCCGCTGGATAACGCCACAGGCCGACGTCCTCCTCGGCGATATACAACGCGCCGGTGTCGTCATCCGCCGCGCAGCCTTCCGCTTGCGTACCCACAGTGAACTCACGCACGAGCTTGGCGCTGAGCTTGTCGCCCTCGGGCTCGATCTCCCACTGCCGAAACTCGCCCGCGTCGGGATTGTTGATGAACACATACAGCTTGCCGCTCTTCGCGCTGTGATACATGCACAGGCCGTACGGGTCCCGCATGCCGGTGGGAATCGGCGCCGCGGCCACGTCAGTCAGCTTCCGCGTGACTGGATCGATCTCATACAGCGTGAGCGTGCGGTGATCGCGATTCGAGCCCGCGACGATGTCGCGATGTTTGCCGCCGAGCAGTACGCCCTGACGCAGATCGACATTGTTCGTGCGACCGTCAGGGAGCACTTGCAGGCGCTTGCCGGCGAGGTCGTAGACTTCGATGCCACGCTTCTTTTGCGAGCCGATCACCATGCTGAGTTGCGGATCGGTGGGATGCACCCAGATGGCCGGATCATCGGCCGCATCGCCATAGTCCTCGACCGGCTCGGTCTCGACGTCGGCCTTCACGGTGCGCGCTTCCGTCGGCGCCACCACGCGCGGATCGCGCGCCGCGTCGACCGGCAACTTCAACGCGTTGGCAACCTCATTCCAACGCACCACAAGAACGGCGGGGGCGCTCCCCTCATCTGGCACGAGTACGACGCCCCCGTCGTCGCGAGACGCGGCTGCGAAACCGGCCCATAGCGACTCGAACTGCGGATCGTCGACACCCGCGAGCGAGAACTGGCCGACGTGTGTTCCCTTCGGCAGCTCGTAGACATGCACGGCCGCGGCATCTTCGTCCGCGGCGAGCAGGTAGGTCGTCGTTGCGCCATGACGCAACGCGAGCCCCTTCACTTCCTCCCCCAGATGCCCGCGCGGCGCGGTGAGATCCAGCAATTCGCGGTCCGCGAGATCGGCCTCGGGCTCGGCCGCGATGCGCCAGATGCCGACGGCCTCATCGGCGATGTACACGACCTGCGCCGAGTCGTCGGCGACGCACGGGCCCGCGCCGGCACCGACCGCGATGTTGCGCACGAGGCGGCCGTGAACCGCGCCATTACGCGCAGACAGTTCCCACTGCTGCAGCTCGCCGGGATCGGTGGCGGCGAACGCGTATGACTTGCCGGTGATTGGACTGCGATAGAGGCACAGTCCCGTCAGCTCCGCCTTCACCCGCGCCGGTGTGCCTGTCACTTCTCGCAGCTCTTTCGTTGCGGCATCCACGGCGAACGCGCGAAGCGCCGCAGCACCGCGGTCATGCACGATGATCAAAGGCACCTGCCCCGAACCCGCATCGAAACCGTAAGTCAGCGCAATGGCATCCGCCACGAAACCCGGGAAGCGGTTGCGCGGCCGCCCGTCCATCGAGGTGAGCGTCACACCAGCGTTACCCGATGCGCCAACGACCAGACTGCGAGCGGGCTCGGTCGGGTGCGACCAGAGCACTGCGCCAAAGGGCGTGCCTGGGGATGGGACCGGTAGTTCTCGATCCACTGCGACGGCGGCCGTTTCCCTCGGTTTGACGGCGTTCGTCCTCCACTCGTTGCCGCAGCCGGCAAGAAGCGTCACGACGAGCAACACGACCAGTCGATACAAGTTCGCGTTCATGTGATGCATATCAATCGAAACAGCGGCGCGAGCCGGCTGTTTCCGTCACCTCTAGAAATCCTGAATCAAAATGCCCAGCGCGCGACCACTTGGTAGGACGGCCCCGCTTCCTCACTCTCCAGCTCGTACTCGTCGTAATCGCGGTCGACCTGGTCGTCCAGGTTGTCGAACTTGTGTAAGACCTCGTCCTTGGAGGCATCCAGCAGATTGTTGGCGGAAACGCGTACGGAGAAGTTCTTGCCAAAGCGCTTTTCGACGAACAGGTCCAGCTCGCCGCCATATGTGATGGTCACTTCCTCTGCGAGCACGCGGCTGAATGCGTCGCCCTGCTTGCGATAGGTCGCACCGAAGGACACGCCGAAGAGCGGCAGGTCCTGGATGAAGCCGATGTTGTAGACGCTCTTGGCCTGGTCGTTGAAGCGGCGGTCGCCGAGAAAATCGCCGACTTTGGAGTTCACCCAGGAATAGTTGAGGAACACGCCGGTGTGCGGCAGACCGAGCACGGTCAGCGGCGTCGACAGGTCGAGCTCGACGCCATACAACTTGCCCGTACCGACGTTCGCCGAGGTGAACAACCAATTGTCCGGCTCGAACTCGCCGCCGGCGGCGAGCACCGCGGTTCTCAGCGCCGCGTCGGCCGCGGCCTGCGCCTCCCGCTTGGAAGCGCCCGGATGGGCATCCAGGTAGCCGTCCATGAAGTCCTCGGCGAAGTCCTCGTTGTCCAGCGTATCGTCGCCGATGCGTGCGAGCGCGTCCTGGCCCGCGATACCGGTGTTGGTCAGCTCGATCAGATTCTCGATCTTGCGATAAAAGAGATTGACCCCGATGACACCCAGGCGACCGAGCCGACGCTCATAACCCAGATCGACGCCGTCGGCGCTTTCCATCTCGAGCCCTGGATTGCCGATGTAGTCGTTGTCACCATATTCGCCGTCCAGCAGTGCCGGGATCAGCTCGTTGAAGTTCGGGCGCTTGACGCTGCGAGCGAGCGAAAGGCTGATGCGGTCGGACTCGCTCAGGTCCCATTTGAAGTGGACCGATGGCAGCAGCTTGTCGTAGTCCGTGCTGGCAGCGCCATCGAGGTTGCCGTCCTCGACATAGCGAATGTCCGAGTCGGTGGTCTCGTAGCGCAGGCCCGCTTCCCAGCTCAACGTTCCAGCGTCGCCCGATAACTGCAGGTACGGGTCGAGACGCCTTTCCTTGATCACGCTGGTGATGATGCTGTCGGGCTCATACCGCACCGGGTCGCCCTCTTCCTCCGCGTCCCACTCGAGCATGGTGTAAGTGATGTCGCGCTTCTTCTCGCGGATGTCGACGCCGAATTCGATCCGCACGGTCGTACCGAGCGCGCGCTTGTGCGCCAGCTTGAAACCAGTCTCGGCATCGTTGGCATCGACCGCCTCGGCCTCGGCCTTCGCGCCATCCCACTCGGCACCATGAATGCTCCAGACCTGATCCCAATGGGTCGCGTCGCTCACGTAGGAGTGCGACTCCTCGGTCGCCGAGCTGTCATCCTCGAAGCGCGCATGGTCGAGAGTGATTCCGGTCGTGCCGCCCACCATGTCGAACTTGTATTCGGCGCCGAGCCCCCAGTTCTTCTGGTCGATCGGGTTCAGGCCGGGAACGCGAGAGTCGATCGTGACGTCATCGTCGAGTTCCTCCTCGAACGACACTTCGGTCACGTCGCGATCGGTCTTGACGAAGAACCCGTCAAGGGTGAGTCGACCCGTTGCGCCGAGGTCGACGATATATGAGAGGTTGGCCGAGTAGTCGCGACCATCCTTCACTTCCGTCTGGTCTTCCCAGCTCGCCAGCTCCAGAAGCGACGAATCGCTGAAGCGATCCGAGCGTTTCACCTTGGCGCGGTAGCGGTCCTGGACATTGAGGCCGGCGAGAATGCGGCCGCCGGCGAAGTCGCCGCTGCTCACGGCACCGAAGGTCGGATTTGCTTCTCCGTCGTACCAGTGGTTAAGACCCGCGCGAACGTAGGTGCCGTCGAACGAATGGGAGTCGCGCAACACGATGTTGATCGCGCCGGCGACAGCGTCGCCGCTCCTGCTTGCGCTGTTGCTGCGTAGGATTTCAACGCGCTCGACCATTTCCGCCGGAATGCGGTCCACCCAGAACGAGCGGTCGTCACCCGCGCCTGGCACCCGCTTGCCGTTGATGAGGACTTGCGTGTAGCCGCCACCCAGGCCGCGCAGTTGCGGACCGTCGTATTCCATGATGTCCGACCCGACGAAGCCCATGCCGGGCACGCGCTTCAGCATGTCGCCAACGGTATTCGGCTCGAATTTCTGAAAGTACTTGAGGTCATAGCTCAGCGCCGGCGCGGTATCCGTCGTGCGGTCGCGATATCGAGTGGCATAGACCACGACTTCCTGCACCTGATCCAACGCGCCTCGGCCGGCCGAGACCTCTTGAGCCGCGGCCGTGCCGTGCGAGAGCGCCGCCCCGACCGCCGTTGCAATGAGCCAGTTCACACCCCGAACATGCTTCGACATACCGCTTCCCACCTAGGAATGCCTTTCGAGGCCGGCAATGTGCTGTCCGCGCGTGACAGCCCGGTCTCGCGGAGATGACGATCATGTGAAGGTGGCGGGTCGCGGCGTTCGGCCGCGGCAAGAGAAGAATTGAATGATCGATGAAGCGGGCCTCGCGGCAATTTTCGAGCACTTCGGCTCGTTGCTAGAGCGACGCGACGCGCCCGGCAATAGCGGTCCCGTCCGCTTCGATCGGCTCTGCCTATCGAACGTATGCGAATCAACCATTAGAGCTGCCGACCTGTCGTCGATACATTGCCGGCTGCCCGCGTTCGCGCGGAACCATTCTCGAATCATTATTTGACTAACCGAGATCAAAATGAGCAAGACCTTGATGTTTCCAAAGGCAGCGGCGATTGCCGTGCTGTGCGCGCTGGGCGTGGCAGCGCATGCACAGTCCCAAACCATCCCCGACAACGAGTATTGGTGGCCGAATCGCCTGAGCCTCGAGCCACTGCGCAATTCGGCAGCCTCGGCCAGCCCACTGGGGGCGGAGTTCGAC
>JAEYXD010000234.1 GCA_023428645.1 Pseudomonadota bacterium | reverse complement strand
CGCATGGGCACTTTCGAAACCCACATCGAACGTGCTGTTCTGGATCGAGACGGTCGTCGATTCGCCGCGCGAGATGCAAAACGTGCGCCTGGCCATCGGCTCGAACGCCGCATCGCGATGGTGGCTCAATGGCGAGCCCGTGATCGCGCTTAACGACGATCGCCAGACCGTCATCGACGACGGCGTCTCTCGCCGCGTCACGCTGCGTCAGGGGCGTAACGTCATTCGAGCTGCCGTCATCAACGGCGGTGGTGCAACCGATTTCTGCGCACGTTTTCTCGACGAAAACGACAAGCCGATCCAGGGTCTCAAGACGTCGGTCAACTGAGGCTGGCGGTCCGATCGGGCGGTGCGTCAGCTGATCGCCGCCTTTGAGGACAACAGCGGCACGTGAGGACGTCCCGCTGTAGGCGGCGAGCGGTCAGATGCGCAGTGTTACGCAGCGAGCTCGCCGCAGCCTGCGGCGATCTGCTTGCGTGCGCTTTCTCGCAGTTCGGCAGCTGCCGCGAAGCGATCGGCGGAGTGCTTCGCTCGAAGTGGGGCAGCAATGCTTACGCGCACGGCGCCACGTTGCGGGCACCACTGTGCGTCCGGGAGCAGCTCACGCGTCCCTCGAAGTGCGATTGGAACGATCGGTGCGCCGCTGTCGACCGCGGCGAGGAATGCACCCAGATGAAATGTCCGCAGTCCAGGTGTCGCGACGAATGTGCCCTCCGGAAAGATGATAAGAGAGCCGTTCCGTGCGGCGCAGCCCAGGCGCTGGACTTCTTCGTTGGCGCGCGGTGCATTGAGCCGGTCGACGAACAACGTACCGAGCCGACGTAAGAAAGGTCCGAGGATCGGCTGGCGTGCCAGCTCTCGTTTGGCAACAAAGTGGCTGGGTGCGGCGATGGCCGCCATCAGCACGAGCCCATCCAGATAGCTGCAATGGTTGGCCACCACCACCCGCCTTTCGTTTCCCGCGAGATGTCCCGAGCCCTCGATCGTGAGTTGAATTCCGCATAGGCGCAGCAGCGCCCGAGCCGCATGGTGGCCTGCCTTCCACAGAGTGGCCGGAGCGACCGGCGCGCATGCGATCAGTCCGACAGGAATGACGAGAATGAGAGAGATCAGCCAGAAATATGCGCCGTAGAGAAGTGCAACGAGCCGCCGAGCCAGTGCGCTGATCGAAGCGCGGAGCGTGCCAAGCGCCAGTCGCAGTGCTCCCGAGCGGCTCATGGTTTCAGGACGCAACGAGCGTTGTTCGTAACGCGCGCGGGTTGCCGCGCGTCGAAGCTTGCCGCTGGATGTCTTGAGCACGGTGTGCGGTTCCACGAGCGCCACATCGTCAGGTGGCTCGCCAATCAGCCGGACGATCACATCGTTGATGGCTCGGCGCAGCTCATCATGCTGCGAGGGTGCGGTGCGAGTCTCGGCGACAACGATGAGCTTTTCGGTCCCGCTCTCGGAGCGAAAGCTGCCGAAGACTGCGACGCAACCACGACGGATCCCCGGGATCTCTGCGATTGCGGCCTCGAGCTCATCGGGATAGATGTGTTGCCCCGCGCGTATGACGATGTCCTTGATACGTCCGGTGATAAAGATCTCACCGTCAGCGACGTATGCTCGATCCCCCGAGTCGTGCCAGCCGTTGTGAATGAGCTGGGCGGTCGCATTCTCATTACGCAGATAGCCGGAGGTGGCGGAGGGTCCGCGAAACTCGAGTCGACCTGCCTGCCGCTCGTTCAGTACGTTTCCCCCCTGGTCAACGATCCGCACTTCGTGGTTCGGCAGCGCGTGGCCGCAGGCCACGAACTGCAGCGCTCCAGGCGCGTCGGGCGCTGCTGGAATTGCGGTGCCAGAGCGCATGAACTGATCGCGCTCGATCGTGTCGATGCGCGGCGGGCGATTCAGTGTCGGCACGCACAGTCCGACTGAGCACTCCGCCAGGCCATACACCGGCAACATCGCCGCCGCTTTGAAGCCGCAGGGACGGAACCGGTTCTGAAAGCGTTCGATGGTTCCAGGCATGACCGTCTCGGCGCCATTCATGGCCGCACGGACGCTGCCGAGATCGATTCCTTCGAGATCCTCATCGGCAATGTTCTTCAGGCATAACTCGTAGCCGAAGTTGGGTGACGCGGTGAGTGTGCCGCGATAGCGGTGTAGTGCCTGCAGCCATCTGACGGGCCGATGCAGAAACGACAGGGGCGACATGATCACCAACGGCAGTCCGAAGTAGAGTGTGCCCAGCCACGCACCGATCAGGCCCATGTCGTGGTAGAGCGGCAGCCAGCTGACGAACACATCGTCTCGGCAGACTTCCAGTGCCGAGCCCAGCGCATCGATATTGGCGAGAATGTTGCTGTGGCTGAGCGCAACCCCTTTCGGATTTCCGGTGCTACCCGACGTGTACTGAATCAGCGCCATGTCTTCGGGATGGCGAGGCGTCGGCTTGGCGGCCGGCGTGTTTCGCGGTAACCGTGAGGCAGGCAGAACATGCTTGAGCAGCGGTGCGTGTGCGCGGAGTAACGAGGCGAGCGGCTCGATGGCTTCTGCGACGAGCAACGTTCGGGCCTGGCAGTTCTCGAGAATCCCCGTGTGTCGACGTATGTGCTCTTCCACCTGGCTCATGTGCGTGGGAGGGTAGAGCGGCACCGGGGTCGCGCCCGCGCACAGGATCCCCATGAAGCATGAGAAGTACTCGGGACTGGTCGGCAGCATCAGCGCCACGTTCTCGGCGGGACCTACGCCGTACGCCTTCAAACCTTCGGCGACCGCAAGTGCCTCGTACCACAGCTGACCATACGTGGTCCTGCGTTCGGTCCCTGTGTCATCGAGCAAGGTGATGTGCACGAATTGCGGCTGTCGTTCCGCATGCCAACGGAGGACTTCGGTGAGGGTGGCTATCGTGCCGCCGTACTGACTGGCCGAGGTCAGACGCTTCGGCGCATGCTCATGAACGAATACTTCCTTGCCGGGAAGTCCGCGCGCAACAACGACTGCCTGCGCAAGATCTTTGAGCCGTTCGGCGTTCGCCAGCACGGAGGCGGGAAGCCGCACGCTGAACTCGCGCTCTATACGCGCGATGAGATCGACGCGTGCAAGGCTATCGAAGCCAAGATCCTCCTCCAGGCGACTCTGCAGTGTGACGGGCCTTGGCTCACTGTGAGCGATGCGCAGCTCTCGAATGATCGCGGCCGCCAGTTCGAGCAAGGCCCGCTCGACCCGCTGGTCCTCGGGTATCTGTGCATTGCGGCGAACAACCATGCCTCAATCCCGGAAGCGGCCGGCGCCAGTCCTGCAACAGATCGTGCAAAGAAGGCCGCACGCCGTCCCTCCGAGTCGTCTGTAGCGAATCATGCACCGCTCGTATCGGCGCGACGGGCTTCGCGTTGAGCCTTGCTCTCGAGCGCGGCTTCCGCAGCTGCCACATGCTGCTTGACCGCGACAAAGCTGTCGGGGCTCACTGAGATCGAGTCGATTCCGCTGCGTACCAGAAACTGCGCGAACTGCGGATGGTCACTTGGGGCCTGTCCGCACAGGCCGACTTTGACATGGCAGCGATGCGCCTCCTCGATGAGATGCTCGATCATCCACTGAACGGCCTCGTCACGTTCATCGAACAGATGTGCGAGCTCGGCGGAGTCGCGATCGACCCCGAGAGTCAACTGCGTGAGGTCATTGCTGCCGATGGAGAATCCATCGAAACGGGCTGCGAACTTGCTGGCGAGAATCACATTGGAGGGTATCTCGCACATTACGAAGATCTGCAGCGAGTCGCGTCCGCGGCTCAATCCGTGCTCTGCCATGACTTTCAGCACCAGGTCTGCCTCCTCCAGCGAGCGGCAGAATGGGATCATCACGACGATGTTGCGAAAGCCGAGTTCCTCGCGTGCCTGACGTATGGCACGACATTCCAGCGCAAAGCCGTCGCGGTATCGCTCGGAGTGATAACGCGCGGCGCCGCGGAAGCCGAGCATCGGGTTCTGCTCGTCCGGCTCGAACTCGCGACCCCCGATCAGGTTGGCGTACTCGTTGGTCTTGAAGTCGCTCAGCCGGACGATCACGGGCTTCGGGTGTACGGTGGCGGCGATGTGTCCCAGCGCACGGGCCAGCGTATCCACGAAGAAGGCTGTCTTGTCCTGCCACTGACGGGTCATCTGCTCGATGACGGACTGTGCAGCCGAGTCACGCAGTGACGCGTAGCGAACCAGCGCCATCGGATGGATGCGGATCTGTGTGCCAATGACGAACTCCATGCGGGCAAGGCCCACACCATCCGCGGGGAGTCGCCACCACCGCAATGCCGCGGCCGGGTTGGCGAGATTGAGCATCACCTGAGTCTTCGTCCGCGGAATCGACTTCAGATCGATCTCCTCCTTGACGATGTGCGCGCGTCCTTCGTAGATGTTTCCCATCTCGCCTTCGGCGCATGACACCGTGACGACCTGCAGATCGTGCAGCACCTGAGTGGCATTGCCTGTACCCACCACTGCCGGTAGTCCCAGCTCGCGGCTCACGATTGCCGCATGCGATGTGCGTCCGCCGTGGTCGGTGATGATGGCGGCGGCACGCTTCATGATGGGAACCCAGTCCGGATCGGTGGTCGAGGTCACCAGCACCGCGCCGTCCTTGAAGTGGTGAATGTCGTTGGGGTTTTCGATGAGGCATACCTCGGCGGCGACAGCTGCGTTGCCGATGCTGATGCCACTTGCGAGCTTTGCACCCGCGTTGGAGATCGAATATTGATTGAGAACGTGCAAGGAACGCCGGGATTCGACCGTCTCGGGACGCGACTGAAGAATGAACAGCTCACCACTGAGTCCATCGCGAGCCCACTCGATGTCCATGGGCCTGCCGTAATGTGCTTCGATCGCGCAGGCCCACCGGGAGAGTTGCAGCACCTCGGCATCGCTCAGCACGTATTTTTCCCGCTCGAGCTTCGAGGTCGGCACCCATTGGGTGCTCGATCCTTCGCCGTCGCGATAGATGAGCTTGGTGTGTTTGGCGCCGCACCGTTTCTCGATGATGGGCCGCAGGGTCTTGTCCGCGAGCAGCAGCGGTTTGAAGACCTGGTATTCATCAGGATCTACGATGCCCTGCACGACGCCTTCGCCCAGCCCCCAGGCGGCGTTGATCAACACGATGCGATCGAAACCGCTCTCGGTATCGAGGGTGAACATGACGCCGGCACTGCCGCGATCCGCACGTACCATCTGTTGAACGCCGATCGATAGAGCAACGCCCTCGTGATCGATTCGCTGGATCTCGCGATAACTGATGGCCCGATCGGTGAAGAGCGATGCGTAGCAGCGACGACAGGCCGCCAGCAGAGCGGCGCCGCCGCGAATGTTGAGCATCGTCTCCTGCTGGCCAGCGAAACTTGCGGTCGGGAGGTCTTCGGCCGTAGCGCTCGAACGCACCGCCACGTCGAGGTCTGTCAGTTGGGCGCGCTCGTTCAGCGTGGCATAGGCATCAAGAATGGCCTGCGCGCTTGCTGCGGGAAAATCGTGCTGCAGGAATGCGCTGCGGATGGCTTCACCCGCCTGGGTCAATGTTTTTCGACCGTGGCGATAGTCGTCGATGGATTGCGAGATGATGCCGTTCAGTCCATTCGCCTGTACGTAATCACGATACATCTGTGCGGTGGTGGCGAAGCCAGGGGGCACGCGGATGCCGGCGGCGTGCAGATGCTGAATCATCTCGCCGAGCGATGCGTTCTTGCCGCCGACGTTGGCGATGTCATCGATTCCGGTGTGTTCCAGCCAGACGATGACTGGGGGCGGCCCGCCAACGGCGCTCATCGGCGCACCCGATTTTCGTGCTCCTGCTCTCGCGTGAGGATCTGCAGGAGCGTGGCCGATTGCGCGGCGTGGACTTTGATCAGATCGTCCAGCGTGACGATGCCCAGCAGCTGACCATCGCTGCGTACCACTGGCAGCCGGCGAACGCCATGTTGCTGCATACGCTCCAGTGCGACTTCCAGATCTTCCGATTCCTCGCCAATGACAAGCTGCCTCGCCATGACTTCGCGCACTGAGGTACGGTCAGGATCCGCTCCTTCGGCCAGCACCGTTACGACGATATCCCGGTCCGTGAGAATACCGACCGGCGTCAGTTCACCATCGGCATCATCGACGACGATCACATCGCCTGTGTGCTGCTGGCGCATGATTCGCGCCGCAGCCGTAACGCTCAGATTCTCCGGACAGGACACGACGTTCAGTTCGCATACGTCTTTGAGTTTCATGAGATAGCTTCCTCGGTTGGAGTACTCACGTGGCGAGCGACTTCGCAAGGTCGATCAAGTGTGGATCGAGGGCGGGGCGAGCTTCGGCGATGTGTGAGAGCGGGGTGGGCTCGATACTGCGACCCTGAAGACCGACCATCACACCCGTCTGGGAGTCATGGATCTGTAGTACTGCCGCCTCACCCAGGCGCGAGGCGAGAAGCCGATCGTAGATTCCAGGGTGTCCACCTCGCTGGACGTGTCCCAGGCGCGTGACGCGCAACTCGTATTCCGGTCGCAAATGCTGTTGAGCGAAGTACGCATTGAGCGCCTCGGCGTTATAGCGGGCGCCTTCGGCGACGACGACGATCGCGTGACTCTTACCGCGCGCGTGTGAAGCCTGCAGTTGCCGTATCAAGTCCTCCGGCGCGGTTTCCACCTCCGGGATGACCACTGCCTCGGCGCCGCCCGCGATCGCGGTCATGAGCGCCAGAAATCCGTAGTGGCGCCCCATGACCTCTACGAGAAATGCCCGCTCATGGGCGGATGCAGTGACGCGCAGTCGATCGACTGCCTCGAGCGCAATGTCGATCGCGGTGGTGGCCCCGATGCACATGTCGGTGCCGCACAGGTCATTGTCGATGGTCGAGGCGATCCCGACGGTCGGAAAGCCCTGTCGGAACAGCGCGAATGCGCCGGCTTGCGAACCATTGCCGCCGATGATGATCAATGACTCGATTTCGTTGTCGTATAGATGCGCAAGTCCGGCGCGTTGCCCCTCGAGCGAGCGAAAGTGGTCGCAACGACTCGTGCCGAGCACAGTGCCGCCCAGATGCACGATGCCCCCCACATCGCGTGGGCCGAGGGGAATGAGATCCCCATTGATCAGGCCCGCGTAGCCGTGCCGCACACCGAACATCTGATATCCGAGCGCGTTGCCGGTGCGAACGACGGCGCGTACGGCGGCGTTCATTCCCGGAGAATCGCCGCCACTCGTCAACACTGCGATGCGCTTCATGGGATGACCCAATCCTTTGAGCGACGGCAGGAAGCGTAGGCCCCTCGCGCACCAGCGCCAGCCGCATCTTCCCGAGATGCTTTACGGAACGTCCGCAGATGACGGCGGAGCGTTGCAGCCGGAAACCCGCAAAGCCGTAGGGTCTTCTCCGAGTGATCGCGTCGAGGGTAAGGCGCACACTGCCCATTCAGACGGGCGAACTTCTTGCGTAACAGTATGGCCGCGCATTTCGAGGCTGGGTCTGATGCGGAGCTCGAAGTCGTCAATCAGCAACGACGGTCATCTCCCCGAAACGGCGATGGAGGCATCTATGAGAATCGGTGAGTACTGTAAGCGTCAGGTGGTGTCGATCAACGCGAACGCCGATATTTCCGAAGCTGCCACGCGCATGCGTGAGCAGCACGTCGGGTTCCTGGTTGTCTACCGCGATGGCGATGATCATCGTCGGCCGATCGGCGTGCTGACCGACCGCGATATCGTGCTGCAGGTCACTGCCGCGCGTGTCGATCCGCAATCAGTCCGGGTAGAGGATGCAATGACACGTGATCCGTTGATTGCCAAGGAGTCGGATGATCTGGCGGACTTGCTGGAAGGCATGCGCATTGCGGGAATTCGCCGAGTACCCGTAGTCGATAGCATCGGCGCACTCTCGGGAGTGATCGCCATCGATGATGCAATCGACGTGATTACAGGATTGCTTTGCAACATCAGTGGCTCGCTGAAATCCGAGCAACGTCAGGAGTGGAGCCGACGACGGGTGAGCTGAGCGTGAGCGCTAACCGCGTCCGCCAGGAGCTCGAGCGTCCTGCAGCGTCGCTCCCGTAAGGGGAACTACGGGCAGCTGTAATGCAATGAAAGAAGCAGCCGTCCGTAGGGAGGTGCTCATCTATCCGTTGAAGGTGACGCTGGCTCAGCGTGTACTTCAATTGAGACTTGTGTGGTTACAGGTGCGTCGCGAGGATGCCTTTGGGCCGCAGCCGCGACGGGACATCCAATCTGCGCGTCTGCTATGAATTGCGAGTCCCTCGGCCAGGATCATCGGCAGTTCACGCTCGACGACAAGGTGGCTGCGATGCGCGATCCACGCAGCTACGCGGCGGATGAGACCGCCACTGTCACTGCCATAGAAACTCATTTCGCCTGGGTCTTTCTCACGGATCGCTATGCGTACAAGCTGAAAAAGCCGATCAACTACCAGATGATCGATCTGCGCGCGCTGCCGGCACGGCGAGCGAACTGCGAGCGCGAGATCGTTCTCAACCGCCGCCTGGCTCCTCAGGTCTATCTGGGAACGATCCCGCTGACTCATCCGCACGAACAAGCGTTGCGCGTGGGCCCGGGCGGGGAAATCGTGGACTGGCTGGTGTGGATGAAGCGGATACCCGCGCACTGCATGCTGGATGTTGCAATGAAGCGCGGCAACGTTCCCGCGAAGTCGCTGGACGACGTCGGGGCGATGTTGGCCCACTTCTACGCATCGCAACCGGCCGTGATCACCGAGCCGCGCTCGTACCTTGGCTCTCTCGAGCAGTTCCAGCAGTGCGAATTCGATGAACTACGATCTGTAGATTTGCGACTGGATCGCAAACGTGTGCGCGACGCGGCGTTTGCCACGAGCCGAGCTTTCGAGAGAGCGCGGATGGAGCTGGGCGAACGTGCCCGTGCAGGAAGAGTCGTCGACGGCCACGGAGATCTGCGACCGGAACATATCAGCCTGGCGCAGCCTGTCGCTGTGATCGATGCGCTCGAAATCTCCGATGCGTTGCGCGTGCTGGACGCTGCACGGGAGCTGGCTTTTCTTTGGACGGAGTGTTCTGTTGCGGGGCGTGATCTCATTGGGGAGTCGATCTTTCGACACTACGAGCGTCACCGGAGCGACAGGGTGTCGGATGAACTGATGGGCTTCTATCGAAGTTGCAGTGCACTTACGCGCGCCAAACTCACGGCCTGGCACCTGCGTGATCCGCTGTATCGGGACCTGGCGCCTTGGGGAGAGCTGGCGGAGCGCTACCTGCAGTTCGCTGAACACTCAGCGCATGCAAACTGAAGAAGACTCGGACCCGGATCACGGAGCGCGGGAATCGATAGCCCAATCGCCCGGTCCTGCGAGTGCACTGTGCGGCCGGTTGGTATGTCCACGACGCAGCTGTGCAAGCTTGCGAGTGCGAGCTCGTCGAACAGACCCGCACTTCATGAGCGACGATCACAGCGCATACAGAGGCGGTGGCAGTCGTGTTGCCAGCCCTGCGGAGTACGCTGCGATTTGAGCGATGCACACGTCTCCGGTGAACTACTTAACGAGTTGTGAACTTTCACGGCTGCCTCGGCATGTGCGACATGCGAGCCTCACGCACACCTCAGAAGACTTCATCGAAGTGCAGGGACATGGCACATCCATCGAGATTGCGCGCGGCGACGATTGACCCGCACTGCTGCGCTTGGGTGCTGGCCCTCGGCATTCTCGGATGCGCGCAAACGCCACCAGCGACGGATCTGCGAGCGCGGCCGGCAGTCGATCTATATCAGCAATTGTGCTCGAGCTGTCATGGCGTGGCGGGCAAAGGCGATGGGCCTGTGGCGTCGTTGATCAAAACGGGCGTGCCGGATCTGACTCGTCTGGCCCAACGCAACGGTGGCGAGTTTCCGGCCGAAGACGTGAGGCGAACCATTGATGGGCGCTGGGACCATCGTGCGCATGGCGCCCGTGATATGCCGGTGTGGGGCTGGCAGCTCTACAGCTCGGTCACATCGGACGATCCAGGCGAACGTGCGCACGTGGATTCAGTCATTGACGGCCTGGTCGAATACCTCCGCGGGATTCAGGTGGAGTAATGCGCAGCCTTCCGCTGATCGTCGGATCCATCGTCCTCGCATCGTGCGGGACGACCCAGAGCACGGACTATGTGTCCATGTCGGGCGGGGAGCTGTACCGCAGGTTTTGCGCGTCGTGTCATGGACTCCAGGGCGCGGGCGATGGCGTTCTGTCCAGCTATTTCATAATCGAGATACCCAACCTGCAGGAGCTCGCCGTGAGAGCCGGCGGGCGTTATCCCAAGGAGTCGGTCATTCGAATCATCGATGGTCGTGATGTGATCGCCGGTCACGGTACGCCGCTGATGCCAGTGTGGGGTGAGGAGCTGGGGGGTGGTTATCCGCGGAATCAACAGGGCACGAAGACAACGCAGCTGCTCATCGAGCGATTGGCTGATCATGTCTGTCGATTGCAGAAACCAGCCCTGAATGGGGCGTGCGATGCGATCGCGAGCAATCGATCCGCGCCTGAGGACTCGCCTGAGCTTGCAGTTTCGGGGGGGGGCGACGCCAATAACGGGTCGCCTGGGCTTTCAAGGTGATGAGGCATGAACAATCCTGAGACCACCGCGCGAGAGCAGCTGACGACACGTCGCCAGCAGTTGCTCCACATGCGTGAGCGCATCGCGCAGGACCTTCGGCATCGCAATACGTCTTTGTTAAGTGACGCACCAGATCGGGCGATGCAGCAGGAGAACGAGGACACGCTCGCGGCGATCAATGCCGCCGCTGCGGTGGAGGTGGATGCCATCGATCATGCGTTGATCCGCCTGAGCGCCGGTGAGTATGGAGTGTGCGAGTGCTGCGGCCAGGACATCGAGGCGGCACGGCTGCGATCGCTTCCGTATGCCGTTCGTTGCTCCCGCTGCGCGCGCCAGGTCGTGCCGGGTTAGAGACAGTTCGTTGTGCTGATCTTCGATTGGCAAGGCGCCAGGATCGCAACGGCTCGAGAGGGCCCGAGCGAGGGCGCAACCACCGGAGATCTGAAACATCGCGAACGTCGCGTCGTCGCAAGGGCTCTTCTCGAGGTCACGTCACTGTTGGGACTCGTTCTGGTCGCGGGACGGGCGAATTGCGCCGAGCCTGCGGACCCGCTCGTGGCGATCGATGCCGAGGTGCGCAGGGCGCTGGATCTCGAGCGAGACCCGGAGCATGGCGCGGCGCTGTATCGGCAGCAGTGCGCTGGTTGCCACGGCGAGGATGCCTTCGGCAAACCTGCAGGGCCGCCGGCGCTGGCCGGCCAACGACGTGCGTACTTGATCGAGCAGCTGGGAGTCCTTCAATCAGGACAGCGCGAAGGCGCGGAGCTGCATTCGAGCGCGCTCACCCAAGAGATTGCAGCGCCGCAGGCCTGGGCGGACATTGCGTCTTATCTCAATCAATTGCTGCCGAACACGCAGCCACAGGCAGGAGATGGCTCGGCGCTCGAGCTCGGTGAAAGCGTGTATCAGCAGGACTGTGCAAGCTGCCACCGCGAGGATGCTCGCGGCGATGACGACGGGTTCGTGCCGTCGCTGCGTGGACAGCACTACGAGTACCTGCTCAGTCAGATGAGCTCTCTTGCTCAGGCGCATCGGCGCAACGTGAACCTGACTCTGGCGCCGTTCATGAAGTCCTTCTCCAGCGCTGAGATGAGCGCGATCGCCGATTACCTGTCGCGGATGCGTGGTGTGGCGGAGGAGCAGCGCGCATTGCACGAAGACATCTCACCGCCCAGGTGATGTATGAATGACTTCCGACGTACGACCCCACGCAAATGGACTTGCTCGCTGCGACGATACCCGCACTGTCGCTACTGATCGTCGCGAATGCGACGCCGGTGATCCTTGCGCGTCTGTGTCGCCACTGGGGAGACTATCCCCTTGATCTGGGTTGGGTTGCACCGGACGGTGAGCGTTTGCTGGGCGATCATAAGACCTGGCGCGGCTTGCTCGGTGGTGTTGTTGCGTGCGGCGCGCTGGCCGTCGTTCTCGGGCTGTCGGTTCCTACGGCGATGATGTTCGCGACCATATCGCTCCTGGCTGATGCGATGTGGAGTGCCGTGAAGCGACGTTTGCATTGGCGGGCAGGGGCCGAGCGACCGGTCCTGGATCAGCTTGCCGAATCGCTGTTGCCGATGCTGCTGTGCGCCGATCGACTTGGGCTTGGCGCGCGGGAGATCGTCGTGGTGTGTGTCACTTTCACGCTTCTCGATATCGCATGCGCGCCCGCACGGCGATAAATCGGCTGTTCTCGCGGCCGGCGCAGCGATCCTGGGGACTCTTTGTCGCGGCGGGATGCGTACCGGCCCAGATTGGAGCGCACGTGCGTGTCGGAGCGGTGAGCTCATGCAATCGAGCGCATCGCGGGGGATCCGGACGCGCCCGAGCGCGCCGTCGATCTGCGATTCAGGACTGCATCGGCGGCCACTTCCGCGATCATGATCGTCGGTGCGTTGGTGTTTCCGCTGATGAGCGTCGGCATGATGGACGCGTCGATGACTCGCAGCGATTCAACGCCATGGACGCGTAGCTCCGGATCGACGACTGCGCGATCGTCCACGCCCATGCGACAGCTTCCGGCGGGGTGATACAGCGTCTCCGCACGTCGTCTGATGAACTCGATGATGGCATCCCGCGAGCGAACGTCGGCGCCCGGGAAGATCTCGGGGCCTCTGAATGCATCGAACGGGGAGGCGGCCAGGATTTCCCGCGCGATGCGAACTGCTTCGATCATCGCATCGAGGTCGACGCCTTCGTGCAGATAGTTCGCATGGATCAGTGGCGCAGCGAACGGATCGTTCGAGCGCAGCGAGATGCTGCCTCGGCTCTGGGGCCGCAGAAAGCATGCGTGCAACGTATATCCGTGACCAGGCAGACGATTGCGGCCGTGATCGTCGAGTTGGGCCGGCACGAAATGGAGCTGGATATCGGGCCGATCGACGGTTGCGTAACGACTCGAGCAAAAGGCTCCGGCTTCGGCGATGTTCGATACGGCGGGTCCGCGGTGCCGCAGTACGTACTGCAATCCGGCCTGCAGCTCCTGCCAACGGGAAAGATCGTATGTAATCGGCTTCAGGCATTTCTGCAGGATCGTCACGTCGAGGTGATCCTGCAGATTCGAGCCGACGCCGGTAAGTGCGCTCGCGACAGGAATGCCGAGGCGCTTCAGATCGTTTGCAGGCCCGATGCCGGACAGCAGAAGCAGTTGGGGCGAGTTCACCGCGCCTGCGCAGAGCAGGATTTCGCCGATACATTCGTGGCGCATTGTGCGTCCGCGTTCGATCGCTTCCACCGCAGTGGCCCGACCTCGCGTGAGCACGATTCGCGTCACGTGGCTCCGTGTGGCGATCTTCAGGTTGGATCGCCGCCGCGCACCGCTCAGATAGGCTTTGGCGCTGCTACAGCGCCGGCCGTTCTTCTGGGTCACTTGATACAGTCCGGCGCCTTGCTGATGTGCGCCATTGAAGTCCGGGTTGCAGGGCGAACCGATGGACACGGCGGCATCGACGAACACATGACTGAGCAGGTTGACGTACCGCAGATCTTCGACCGCGAGCTTGCCCCTGGTGCTGTGATACATCGAGCCATCGAGCCTCGATCCTGGAATCTGGCGCTCGGATCGCTTGAAGTAGGGCAGCACCGCGTCGAAGTGCCAATCGACATTTCCGGCGCGTGCCCATTCGTCGTAGTCCTGCGGGTGGCCCCGCACATAGCACATCGCATTGATGGAGCTCGATCCGCCGAGAACTTTGCCCCGCGGCCAGTACAAGCGCCGCTGCGCCAGCTCGGGCTCCGGCTCGGTGGAGTAGTGCCAGTTGATGGTCCGGTCATGGACCAGATGGGCGAGGCCGGCCGGCATGTGAATCATCGGATGACGATCTGCTCCTCCTGCTTCGATGAGCAGCACCGAGGTGTCCGGATCCTCCGAGAGTCGATCTGCGAGTACGCAGCCAGCCGAGCCTGCGCCGATGATGATGAAGCGATATGCCTCATGCCTCATGCGCCGCGCTCCTGTTCGGCAGGGCAGTCGATATCGAATGGATCGTCGGCCCCGGCGAGTATCTGTTTCATGATCCGGGTTTCGCGATCCTCGATGACGCGGAGCAGATCCTCCGCGCTGCCCATCTTGGCGAAGGCCGCATATCCACGTTCGAGGAACTGCTGCAGGGTACCGACGCCCGCCATGCGCGCGGGGTAACGTGCGGCTCGCAACGCGGCGGCGATCCACGGTCGTGTGATGAGGTCATCGAGTGCACGGCCGGCCGAGACGATGAGGGAGATCTGGTGTTCGCGGTCGCGCCGGCGATCGACCCGTCGATAGGCCTGCGCGTAGGTCTGCGGCGAAAGGGACTCCTCGCCGAGATCACGCGCCATGGCGATATCCAGGCTCTGCGACAGGGCTTCGAGTTCGAGCGCCTGCGTCACCGATTCCAGGGCATGCGAAGGCAGCACCTGGTGCCAGCCCTTCATGACCCGTTGCAGGTCGCGATCGCGCCGATGAAAGTCGTGCGGTCCGTACAGGTCCTGCACGAAGAAATCGAGCGCGTCCCGGAAGCGGGCAATCGAGTGATAGTCCGCGTACGTTGCGCGCAGACGCTCCACCTGCCAGTGCTGCAGCCGTTGCAGGGCTGCCTCGCTCGATGGGTCCGCATGTATCTCCGCGCGGGTGGCAGCGATCGTGTCAATGAGCGACAAGGCTCTGGGGGTCATGCTTCGTCTCCTGCGCCTGGGGCTGCAGCATGCGACGCAGGATCTTGCCGACGTTGGTCTTCGGCAGGTTGTCGCGGAACTCGATGTACTTCGGAACCTTGAATCCCGTCAGGTGCTCGCGACAATGAGTCAGCAGAACTTCGGTCGTGAGAGAGGCACTGCGGGCGACGACATAAGCTTTGACCGCCTGTCCCGATCGATCGTCCGGTACGCCGATGCAACCGACTTCGGCGACCCCCTCGAGCATCGAAATCACTTCCTCGACTTCGTTTGGAAACACTTTGAATCCGGAGACGATGATCATGTCCTTCTTGCGATCGACGATCCGCAACAGGCCGTTGTCATCGAGTGTCGCGATGTCGCCGGTGCGCAGCCAGCCGTGCGCATCGAGCGTTTTGGCCGTCTCGTCCGGATTGCGCCAATAGCCGCGCATCACCTGAGGGCCTCGTACGCACAATTCGCCGGGTTCGTTCAGGCCGAGCTCGCGTTCTTCGTCTCGTATGGAGATGTCCGTCGACGGCAGTGGCACACCGACAGTGCCGAGTTGCGGTCGATGCGGCGGATTGCAGGCCACGACGGGCGATGCCTCGGTGAGTCCGTATCCTTCCAGCAGCGGCCGACCGGTCACCGACAACCATTGCTCCCCCACACTCGATTGCAATGACATTCCGCCGGAAATTCCGAGTTTCAGTCGCTTGAAGTCGATCTCTGCGAACTGCGGATGGTCGAGCAGCGCGCGGTAGAGCGTATTGACGCCGGAGATGAAACTGAACTCGCAATGTTTGAGCTGGGCAACGAAGGAGGGGATGTCGCGCGGATCGGCGATCAGCACGTTCAGCGCACCCAGTTTGGTGAACATCAGGCAATTACAGGTGAGGCAGAAGATGTGATAGAGCGGCAGAGGTGTGACTACGACCTCGCGGCCCTCTTCGATATACGAGCGCCACATCGCGATCAGCTGTTCCAGATTCGCGGCGACGTTTTTGTGCGTGAGCATCGCGCCTTTCGCCACGCCGGTCGTACCGCCCGTGTACTGCAGAAAGGCCAGGTCCTCGCCTTCGATCGGTGGAAGGCGTACGCCGTCCCTGGAGCCGATCTCGAGCGCTCGCTGGAACGGCACCGCGTCGGGAAGCCGGAACTTGGGTACGAGCTTCTTCCAGCGACGCACCGCCCAGTTCGTGACGATGTTGCGCGGGAAATGCAGGCAGTCGCCCAGTTCGGTCACGACGATCGTGCGCACGTCCACTTCAGGCAGTACACGCTCGAGGACATGTGCGAAGTTGGCGAGCACGACGGTAGCGACTGCTCCTGAGTTCGAGAGTTGGTGCGCAAGCTCTCTCGGCGTGTACATGGGATTCGTGTTCACCACGATCAGTCCTGCGCGCAACGCTCCAAAAAGCGCGATCGGATACTGCAGAACATTGGGCATCATGAGCGCAATGCGATCACCCTTGCGCAGTCCTTGCGCGTGCAGAAACGCCGCGAACTGACGCGAGTAACGTTCGAGCTGCGAGTACGTGAGTGTGGTGCCGAAGCTCTGAAACGCGGGTCGGCTCGCGAAGCGCTCGCATGCGCGTTCGAACATCGAAACGAGCGTCTCGTGAGGATCCAGCTCGATGTCGGCGGGAGTTCCGGCTGGATATTGCCGTAGCCAGGGCCTTTGCATGACCTATCTCCAGGATGACGTCACACTAGTCCAGCGCGGGAGATGCCACCACGTGAACGTCACGTAGTGGTTAGCGCGACGCGCGCTCCACGCCTTCGCGAGTCGAATGCCGAGCGATCTGCTGTGCCAGCAGTTCGAGTGCACGGCTCGAGTAAATGAGCGCCATATGGCCGCATCCGCGGATGCATACGTTGCATGCGCCGCACAAGCGACTGCTTTGGGCGGGGACGACGAGATTGTCGTGTTCACAGTAAATATTGAGGAGTGCGCCAGGCACCGCGTGGGGTGCAGGAGCATGTGGCCGAAGGTCGCGTGCGATGCGCACCGGCAACCATCGCGCCAGGACAGTTCCCGCGTGGGGTGAGCCCATGCAGATCACCTGTTCGATGCGCAGATGCGGCGCCTTTCGCGCGGCCTCGCGAGCGATCAAGCCTCCCAGACTGTGACCGATGAGGATGAGCGGTTGCCGTCTGGATTCATTCTCGCGCTCGAGCAGCGCGATGAACTCCTCGATCTGCGTCGGCAGACTCGCAGTGACGCCCTGGATGCTCGGCGTCCAGACTTCGCATCCGGTGCGCTGTGCGAGCGTTGCGGCGATCGGACGCCAGATCGCGCCACTGCAGAAGATTCCGTGAAGCAAGACCACCAGAGGCCTGTCGGGCCTGCGGGGCAGAGCGATCGGAGGAAAGTGATCCGGGCTGGGTCCGCGCAGGATGAGCCATTGGAATTTGAAGAACGCCGCGCACTCCTTCGCCCACATGCGCACGCGTTCCTGCAATGAAAGTCTCTCAGCAGTCTCCATCGGCGCCGAGATCATGAAGCTGACGAGTACGAGGCAGACGCGCAACGTCACCATTGCGATGGGGATCAGCAGCAGCCCTGTCCAGCGTAGAGGCGGTGGCAGGAGCAGCTCGCTCATGGCGAGATACAGCGCGAGCTCCAATGCCAACGCCGCAGCGAGCAACCGCGCGGCCACCTCAGGCCTGCGCGCGCCGAAGCAACGTAGAGAGCTCTGTCAGTGTCCGATCCAGTCGGCCGAACACTTCTCGCTGCTCACGCACCTCGCGCGTCGCGCTCGTCAGTAACCGGCGACGTCGGTCATTCAGGTGCGCGTTGTTCAATTTCAGTCCGTGTCTCGCGAGCAGCCGCGTGAGTCGGGTCGCCTGAGCGCGCAGATCGCGCCGCGTGGTCTGATAGGCATGCTCGGCCAGCCGGGATCGATCGTGATACCGGAAAACATTCACGAAGAACATCGTCTCGTCGCCGCGATCCGGCTGCAGCAGCAAACGGTCGCTGAACGGATAGAGCCCGTGATACTGAGCCATCCCGACCTCCATCCTCGACTGGATCAGCGCTCGGAACGTCTGGTTCATGACCGCTGCGAATCCGTGCGTCGCGAGATCGGCAGTACGCCCCCGGCGAAGCCGCGTGGCATCCAACGTGACGAGCGGATTGACCGAGATGACCAGATCGGCGCCGCTTTCGAGCACCAGTGACGCATGCATCGTTCGCAGCAGTGCGCCATCGACATAGGTGCGACCGTCGATAACGACCGGCGTATAGAGTCCGGGAAGCGCCGTGCTCGCGCGAATGGCCTGCGAGATGGGCACATGGTCGAGGCCCGGCTCACCGAAGCGTGCTTCCGTGCCCTCGTTGAGATCGGTGGCGATGATGCGCAGCAAGCAGGGAAGTTTGCGGAAGTCATTGGTTCGACCCTCGCTTGTCAGCACGCGACGCATGAACCGCTCGAAGGCGCTGTTGTCGAAAAGGCCTGTCGGCAGGACGTCCAGCAGAGGTTTGAACGCGCCGATCAGACTCTGTCGCAAGGGATCGTGCGCACATTCGAGGGCGATATCGCCGAGCAGTCTGGGAATGCTGGCGAGTCGTCGCGCGTACTCGGCGAAGGCCGGCCGCATCAGCTCGGCAGGCACGAGCGGATAGTCGTTCTCGCCATCCATGAAGAACGAACGAATCAGGTCATTGGTGGAAAGGCCGTTGGCGAGGCAAGCGCTGATGATGGCTCCTGAGCTCACTCCCACATAGCCGTGAAGCCGCCCGAGCTCGAGGCCGTCGATGCATTCCGCGAGCGCATGCAGGGCGCCAAGTTGATAGAAGGAGCCGAGGGGTCCGCCACCGGCCAGCGCAAGTCCGATTCGTCGGCTGCTCGTGCGCTGCCTGGTAGCGGGTTCCACTCCGAGCATGGGAACTCAGCCATCAAAGCGCGGCACTATGACTGGCGCCGGAAGACCGAGATGGGAGCCGCGTGGCGCCGCCGCGACGGTCTCGCTTGCGCAGCGATTCCACCGCCCGCGTGAGCTCATCCACGTTGCGGCTCAATGCGCGGATCTGTTGAGAAGTCGGCATGCCCAGGTCCTGCAGCGCCTTCTGTACGCGTGACTGGAAGATCTTTTCGACGTTCTCCCAGGTTGCGCCGGCCTTGCCGCGAATCGAGTTGACGCGTTCGTCGGCCATCCCGCGCATCTGCGTCAACGCCTGGCTGAGCGCCCGCTGTGTGTTTTCGCGAGCCTGTTCCTGAAACGCGGCCCCTTCCTCGACGAGGGAATCGAACAGCTTCGGGCCCTCCATGCGTGCCCTTGAAACGGCACCCAATCCAGCCAGCCAGACGTTCAGGCCGAAGTCGAGGACATCGAGCTTCGGTGCTTTCTTCGCAGTACGACGTTTGCCCTTCTTTGCGGCCATGGCGACCTCCCGAAAGTTGAATGACGAATGTGCTGACACAATCGAACGCCAGCATGATTGCAGTCTCGATCCATGCGTCCTCCGGTGCTATCGCGAATGTCCACAATGACTAAGGAATGTTTCCCATCCGGGCCGTACGTCGACGCTTCGCAGGCGCGGGAGGGAGTCTCGAAATGACGCACAACAACAGCCTCTCGAACTCTTCACCGAACTTTTGCACCAGGGATGCCGGATCCGCGAGAACGTTGCGATCGGCAATCACACCGAAGTTCACGCGGTTGTCATAGGAGAGCAGGCTGACGCCGAGACCGAGACGACCTGCTTGCGGTACCCAGAACAGCTGCTGCGCGATGCGCGCGCCGGCAAAGTGCATCGGATGTTGCGGTCCCGGGACATTCGAGATCACGAGCGACGCCTTCCTCGTGAAAATATCGATCGCTTCGGTTTCGATTGCCTTCGGCAACAAACCAAGGCCGAGAAGCAGCCACAGCGACATCAGCGGCTGCGCGGACTTCTTCAGCGCCTGCATATCCCGATGCACATGTTCGATGCGTCGCACCGGGTCGGCCTCACCGATAGGAAGGGTCGCGAAGATCAGGCCGAACCGGTTGCCCAGCTCCACGCTCGCGTCCTGCGCACGCATGTTGATGGGCACCAGGGCTCGTATGGAAAGCCCATCGATGCAAGCGCCCGTCATACGCAGGTACTGGCCAATCGCTCCGGCGGTACTCGAAAGCAGTACGTCGTTGACGGTGCAGTCGAGTGCATGAGCAATGACCTTCACCTCATCGAGCTTCAGCGCTTTGCCCCAGGCCGCCTGCTTGTGGGTGCACAAGGTTTGGCGCAATGGGGTAGGCGGGTCTTCCGGCAATAGTGCGATCCGTGCGAGTTCCGCCGATGCGGCCGAGACCTGGCGGGCGAGCGCGGCGGTCTCGGCAGGATGAGCCAACGCACTCATGCCGCTCGATAGGAGACTCGTCACACCATGGGTGACGCGCTCCACGGTGTCGACCAGCGCACCGAGCAGCGGGACACCTTCGACAACTGGGTCCGCCGCCGGCGTCTCGAGGGCGCGAGGGTCCGTGCCGGCTTCATCGCTCAGCGTTGCGAGCACGCGCAGCAGAGCCATGCCATCGGCATAGCAATGATGAAACCGCGCGATGATTACGCTGCCACGGCGGTAATGCTCGATGAGATGGATCTGCCACAGAGGATGCCGTCCGTCGAGTTGAGTGCTGGCCAGCTCGCTGACCGCTGCCTCGAGATGTCGCTGGCCCGAGCGCGGTGGCAGTGTCAATCGGTGGACGTGTGACTCGAGTGCAAACAGGGAATCCGTTTCCCATCGCGTGCCAATCGCATCGCTGCGCGGGATGTCGCGGAAGCGCTCGAACCTGAGCAGGCGGGACTCCAGCGTCCGATAGACCTGCTCGTAACGCACAGGCTTCGCGAGCATCATCACTCCGACGATCATCATCGGATTGGTCGGCCGCTCCATGCGAAGCCAGGCCATATCGAAGCCGGACAGGGATTGGCGTAGCAGAGGCATTGTGTGCTCGCAGCGGCGATCGGTGCGATCGCGCTGACGCTAGCGCATGCGAACGACCGGGAATACCGCGTTTCTCCGGCACCTGCTAGGGGCTACTCCGCATGCCGATCGACCGGGCGCGCAAGTAGCCTGCATCGACAGACCCCCTCGGTCACTTTCACGCATTCGATACGCGAGATTGCATGGGATATCTCGTTACAGGCGCGACCGGATTCATCGGTCGTTATCTGGTGAAAGAGCTGCTGCCCTATGCGGAAGGAAAGCCCATCTACGTAGTCGTTCGCCGTGGTTCGGCTGCACGGCTCGAAGAACTGCGCAGCTGGTGGAATGCACGCGAAAGCGAAGTCATCGCAATCGAGGGGGATCTCACGGCGTCGCTGTGCGGAGTGAGCGAGATGGATCGCGCCCGAATGCGCGGTCAAATCGAGCACTTCATCCATCTTGCCGCACTCTACGACCTCAACGCTCGCGCTGCCGAGTTCGAGGACGCCAACGTGCTTGGCACCCGCAATGCGCTCGCCCTTGCGAGCGACTTACACAGTGGGTGCTTTCATCTGTGCAGCTCGATCGCCGCCGCCGGTCGCTATGCGGGGGTTTTCCGCGAGGAGATGTTCGATGAGGCTTACGGCTTCGATCACGCCTACTTCCGAACGAAGCATGAGTCCGAGGCCATCGTACGTCGCGAAGCCCGGATCCCATGGCGAATCTTCCGGCCGGCCATGGTCGTGGGTCACTCCGAGACCGGACACATCACAAAGTCGGATGGACCCTACCACCTGTTCAAGACGCTGCAGACCCTGCGCAGGAGCCTGCCCGCATGGGTGCCGATCGTCGGTATCGAAGGCGGGTACGTGAACGTCGTTCCGGTCGATTACGTCGCGAAGGCGATGTCGCACTTGATCCGGCTTCCGGGCCTGAACGGGCGCTGCTTTCATCTCACGGACCCGCAGCCGAGGCGCGCGGGGGAGCTATTGAATCTTTTCGCGCGTGCCGGCCACGCACCGATGATGGCGGTACGGCTCGATGAACGGTTGCTCCGGTTGGTTCCTGCTGAAATTTCTGCGGCGCTCGAACACTACCCGCCATTACGCGGCATCGTGGAGCAATTGCTGGATGATCTGCGGCTGCCTCGCGAGGTGCTGCGCTTCCTCGATCTGCCGACACTGTTCGATAGTACGCAGACTCGTCTTCTGTTGGAGGCGGCGGGCATCCGGCTGCCGCCGCTCGAAAGTTATGCCTGGCGACTGTGGGACTACTGGGAGCGCAACCTCGACCCGGATCTTTCCATCGACCGCTCACTGCGAAACGTAGCGAGCGGCAAGCGGATCATGATCACCGGAGGCAGTTCCGGGATCGGACGCGCCACTGCGCTCATGCTGGCGCAAGCCGGCGCTCGGGTCATACTGGTGGCCCGCGATCCGATAAAGCTCGAGGCCACGCGGGCGGAGATCTGCGCGGCAGGTGGCAGCGTACGCGCATGTGCGTGCGATATCACCGATCCATCGGCGTGCGCTCAACTCGTGAAGCAGGTGAATGAGGAGTTTGGCGGCCTCGATGTGCTCATCAACAATGCCGGCCGCTCCATTCGGCGCTCGATCTCGATCTCCTACGAACGCTTGCACGATTTCGAACGGCTGATGCAGCTGAACTATTTCGCGGCCGTGCGGCTCACGCTCGCGTTCCTGCCGAACATGGCGATGCAGGGAGGTGGCCACGTCATCGTCATCTCTTCGATCGGTGTGCTGAGCAATGCGCCGAGATTCGCCGGCTATGTCGCTTCCAAAGCGGCACTGGAAGCGTTCGCCCGGTGCGCGGCGTCGGAGTATCGCAATCAGCATGTCAGCTTCACTGTCGTGAACATGCCGTTGGTGCGCACGCCGATGATCGAACCCACCCACGTGTACGATGAGGTTGCAGCGCTGTCCGTACACGAAGCGGCAGCGCTCGTTGCCGATGCCATGATCCGCAAACCGCCCCGGGTTCTGTCGCGATTGGGAATGGTGGCACAGGCACTCGAAGTGTTCGCCCCGCGATTTGCCGATGTGCTCAACAGTGCCTACTACGAAATGTTTCCCGATTCGTCCGCGGCAAGAGGTGAAATCGGCCCAGATACACCGCCCACACAGGACGCCAAAGCGCTCGCCGCACTCCTGCGAGGGATGCACTGGTGATGCGCTTGTCAGAGACGACCCGTTCGCAGCATGAGCTCGAGGATTCGCCCGGCCAGGCGTCCCCCATAAGGGGGATACATCAGTGACGTCATCGAGAAGCGGCTTTGGCGAAAGACGCTGCGCGCCTGCGAGAACGTTCGAAATCCCTCGACGGCGTGGTATCGGCCCATTCCCGACGCGCCCACGCCACCGAAAGGCAGATCGTCCTGTACCACATGCAGCATCGTGTCGTTGATGGTGACGCCACCGGACGATACCTGCGTGAGGAGGGCACCGCGGCGTCGCTCGTCATCATCGAAGAGGTAGAGCGCGAGCGGCCGGGCATGAGCGTTGATGTACCCGATCGCTGCATCGAGGGATGTGTAGCCGATGATCGGCAGGATCGGGCCGAAGATTTCCTCGTGCATGATCTGCATGTCGCGAGTGGGGTCGAGGAGAAGAAGCGGCGGAAAGTATCGGGAACTGCCGTTGGGCACAGAATCGAGCAGCGGGACGGTGCGTGCGCCGAGTTGCTGTGCGTCCTGCAGCAAGCGCTCGAGCCGTGAATATTGGCGAGCATTCACGATGCTCGTGTAGTCCTCGGCAGTTCGCACGCCGTACATGAGACGTGCCTCCTTGCGCAACGCCTCGGTGAATGCGGGGAGTGCCCCTTGCGGCGCGAGCACGTAATCCGGCGCAACGCACGTTTGCCCGGCGTTGATCAATTTGCCGAAGATGATCTGCCGCGCTGCCCGGGAGAGATCGAAGCTGGGTGTGATGAGTGCCGGCGATTTGCCGCCGAGTTCGAGTGTCACAGGCGTTAGATGCCGGGCCGCACTCGAAAGGACATCCCGTGCAACGACCCCTGAGCCTGTGAACAGGAGATGATCGAAGGGCAGCGCCGTGAAGGCGCGCCCCACACGCTGATCGCCATTCACGACCCGAATGAGATCGCTTTGAAACGTCTTTTCAATGATGCGAGCGAACAGGTCGGAGAACTGCGGCGTGTGTTCGGAGAGCTTGAGCATGACGCGATTACCGGCCGCCAGCGCCGCGGCGAGCGGGCCTATCGTCAGATACAGCGGATAGTTCCATGGAACGATGATGCCCACGACCCCGAGCGGTTGATACAGGACCTCGGCGCGTCCAGGCTGAAACCAGATTGAAACGCTCCGCCGTTGCGGCTTCATCCACTGCGTCACGTGGCGATGTGCATAGCGCAGGGCAAATACGCTCGGTACGAGCTCGACCATTCGCGTCTCGAAGGCGGAGCGATGTCCGAAGTCTGCGGAGATGGATTCGCAGATCGCATCGGCGTGATCGAGCAACACTCGCTCCAGGAGCGTCATCCACGCGCGGCGCTGTGTGGCGGAAGGGTAGGGTTGGGCTGCAAAGGCCGAACGTTGTCCGATGAAAGTGTCTTCGAGTGCTGCTGCCATCGGGAGTCATCCAGCCGCATGCAGTGAGCGCTACGGATTCGGTCCACTGCTGCGACGTTCGGGTGTTCGCCACATCCTGATCGCGAAGGCCCGCAGCTGCTCGTCTTCTTCGAACTCGACGATGACTCCGACGGTGAGCTCTGCGAACGACACTCCGCAGACGGTATGGCGGTCGAAGTGAACCGTCCGGCCATCTTCGGCGGCAATACGTCCGTCACGTTCGCCCAACGCTTCGATGGTGCCGATCGTGGAGCGGCGCCCTGGTAGTGAGGCCTCATTCCTGGGAGAACGGTCACGTTGACGCAACAGCTGGTGGATCTTATCGAAGGCATCTCGCAGCGCGACATACGCGTCGGGGTGCACACCTCGCGTTGCGCAAAGCGCACGATCCTCGCGCACACCGTCGAGCAGAACCTCGGCTTTCACTTCGAAGGCACCAAATTTCAGAAAGGCGACCGGAGCTTTGATCATGACCTGGCAGCTCAGGATGCCATCATGGAAGCGCTGCAAACGCACGATGTGCTCGTGCGTACGCGCTTCGAGTGCGTGCGAGGGCTCCATGCGTCGATAGGTCATCGCAACAGGCGCAGACATGCCGGTCTCTCCTGGCGAGGGGTCGCACATATCGCGCATTTGAGCGTCGCTCGAATCAGGAATTTCACGCGGAGGTTCTCGGAAAATGTACTGTTGCGATCGCGCGACCTCGAGCCCAGGACGCAGAAGGTCTGGCATGACGTGGTTCAGTTGTGTCCGACGAGATCGCGAATCGTTCTGGCGAACAAGGGCGCAACAGAGCACACGTGCAGTCTCTGGGCTAAGAATGGCTTGAATGCCGGTGCGATCGTTACTGAGTCACTCACGAGGATCTGGTCTGGCCCCTCCGGTTCGAATAGCTGCCTCGCCGGGGGAAGGAATGCAGCGTGAGAGGCCAGGACCAGAACGCGTCTCGCGCCGGCCGCTCGTGCTGCAGCGGTCGCTCGCATGATCGTCGTACCCGAAGCGATCATATCGTCGAGCATGACGACGTCGTGCCCTTCGACATCGCCGACGAATGTTTTGCCCGACACGATGCCTTGCGCGTGCCGCTTCTCCATGAACGCAAAGCCAGCCGCGCGCCCGAGTCGGGCTTCGAGTGTCTCGCGGAATCGCTGCGCACGCTTGATGCCGCCGGTATCCGGCGACGCAACTACGATGTCCTGCGCGGCGGGGCTCGTCAGGAGATGGTCGGCAAATGTCGCCATTGCCTCGAGGCGAATCGTCATGCAGCGAAATGCGTTGTCGAATGCAGCTTCATTGTGAACGTCGAGCACGACGACCCGATCGATCCCCACTGCCTCGAACAGCGCAGCGACATAGCGAGTGGATACCGGGTCGTTCGGTTGAGTTCGGCGGTCCTTTCGGGCGTATGCGAGATATGGAACGCAGGCGGTCACTCGCGCGGCGCCCGCGTCCTTCAGGCTTCCGCAGAAGAACAGCAGACGGCACAGCTTGTCATTGGCCGAGGCCTCGTTATCGCCGCACAGGCCCTGAATCACATAGCAGTCCTGTCCCAGCGCGTCTTCAAGCGTCCGCATCTTGTGTTCTCCTGCATCGAATTCGCGTTCCTCGGTCGCGGCGAGCGAGATACCGAGCTGCTGTGCGACGGCGCGAGCGAACGATGCAGAGTGATTCGGACTGAACAGCAGCATTTCATTTCTCCAGGCTGTCGGAGTCTGAAACATGAACAGAGGATGACGCTATCGAACAGTCCTTCATGCCCGTGTGCGGATATGAAGGGTGCATTGCAGTGCCCGTATTGATGTGCCGATCGAGCTGCGAGTTCTCCCTGCTGGATTGCGTGGATTGCCTAGCTAAAGCGTGAATGCATGAGCGGTAGGATCGGATGGGCCATTTAACCGCACGAGCTATGCAGACCTTTGCGGGGGAGCAATGTACAAGAACATCCTGGTTCCGGTGGACGGCAGCGAGGCTTCCCGGCTCGCGTTGGCTGAGGCAATCGAATACGCGAAAACCAGCGGGGCGAGATTGCAACTCATGCATGTCCTGGATGAGTTCGTGGTCGTGCCTGCCGTGGATGCGGCGTATATGTCCTCCGCGTACGCAGACACCGTAGCTGCACTGGGCGAATACGGGCGGCAGATTCTTGGTGATGCCGAAGCCATGGTGAAGCAGGCAGGTGTCGAGGTGCAATCTGCGTTTGTCGAAACCATGGGCCATCGGGTGGCCGAACTGATCATCGAGAAGGCCAGGCAGTGGCCGGCGGATCTCATCGTGATGGGTACTCACGGGCGGCGCGGTTTGCGCCGACTCGTCCTGGGAAGCGACGCCGAATGGGTATTGCGTTCCACACCGGTCCCAGTGCTGATGGTTCGCAGCCCCGAGACTGCCGGCTAGACACCGCCCCGGTTTCACGGTGCGACAGGACGGGCGCCTCGTGAACAGCCAGCCCATTCTGACCGCCCGCGCTCTCGCGAAGGTCTATCGCAGCGGTGAGGTGGAGGTTCACGCGCTACGCGGTGTGGACCTGAGCCTCGATGCCGGAGAGATGGTCGTGCTCCTCGGCGCGTCGGGCAGTGGCAAATCGACCTTACTGAACATCCTGGGCGGCTTGGATACGCCGACGAGCGGACAGGTTCGATTCCTTGATCTGCAGCTCGCTGCGCTGGATGACGCGGGACTCACGCGCTACCGGCGTAATCACGTGGGCTTCGTATTTCAGTTCTACAACCTGATTCCAAGTCTGACGGCTCTCGAGAATGTCGCGCTCGTGACGGAGATCGCGCTGGCCCCAATGTCCGCGCAGGAGTCGCTGCAATTGGTCGGTTTGGGCGAGCGCATGGACCATTTCCCTGCGCAGCTCTCCGGTGGCGAACAGCAACGAGTCGCGATTGCGCGGGCGATCGCGAAGCGGCCTGATCTGTTGCTCTGCGATGAGCCCACCGGCGCGTTGGATAGCCCCACCGGCGTGCTGGTGCTCGAAGCCATCGAGCGCATCCATGAGGAGCTCGGTACGACCACTGCGCTGATCACGCACAACTCGGTGATCGCCAGCATCGCTCATCGCGTGCTGTCGATGCGAGATGGACGGATTCACGCTGAATCGCATAACCCGACGCGCAAGGCTGCACGTGAGCTGTCATGGTGAAGCGAGCCCTGCATCGCAAGCTGTGGCGGGATCTGTGGCGCATGCGCGGACAGGCCCTCGCCATCGGCTTGATCGCGGCCTCGGGCATCGGCGTGCTGATCATGGGACTGTCCACCGTCGAGTCCCTGGAAGAAACCGCGCGCGCCTACTACGAGCGTTATCGCTTTGCACACGTCTTCGCGCGTGTGAAACGCGCGCCAGAACACATTGCCGAGCAGATCCAGGATCTGCCGGGCGTGCAGAGTGCGCAGACCCGAGTGGTGCAAAGTGCCGTGCTCGAGATTCGCGGGTTCGAGGAGCCCGTGGTGGCACAACTCGTCTCGTTACCGACGGATGGCGCGCCGCATCTGAACGAACTGGCGCTGCGGGAAGGGCGCTTGCCACGTTCCCGCAACACACACGAAGCCGTGATATCCGAACCGTTCGCTCGAGCGCATGGCCTGCATCCGGGTGCGACGATTCGAGCGATGCTGAACGGTAGCTGGCGCGAGCTGGTGCTCGTCGGTGTCGCGCTCTCGCCGGAGTACGTCTACACGATCGGACCGGGCGCTCTCATGCCCGACGATTCCAGATTCGGCGTCCTGTGGCTGGACGAGAAAATGCTGCAAGCGGCATTCGATCTCACGGGCGCATTCAATGACGTCAGCGTGACGCTTCTGCGCGGTGCAAGCGCTCAGACGGTCATCGACGGTATGGATCGCATCCTTGATCGCTATGGGGGCATCGGAGCCTATGCGCGGGCTGATCAGCCCTCGAACTGGTTCCTGATGAACGAGATCGCGCAGCTCCGCACGATGTCGACGATCCTGCCGAGCGTCTTCATGCTCGTGGCCGCCTTCCTGACGAACATGGTGCTCGCGCGCCTGATTGCGATCGAAAGAAGCGAGATCGGGCTGCTGAAGGCGTTCGGCTACACCCATCGTGAGATTGCTGTGCACTACGCACAGTTCGTCCTGGCGATCGGCGCGCTCGGCGTTTTGCTCGGTTGGATTCTCGGCTACTGGCTGGGCGCCTATCAGACGCGCGTGTACGCACAGTTCTATCACTTTCCCTTTCTGTTGTTTCGTCCGGGCCCGGGATCGTTCGTGGTCGGAGCCGTCGTCGGGCTCGGCGCGGCGCTCGCAGGTGCGCTGAGAGCCGTGCGGGCGGCCGCGAAACTGCCGCCAGCCGAAGCGATGCGGCCGCCGGCACCGCCGATGTTTCACAAGCCGCGCATTGCGCGGTTGGGTTTCGCCCAGCGAATCGAGCATTTGACCCGGATCATCCTGCGGCAGATCGAGCGCTGGCCTCTGCGCTCGGGCACGACCTGCGCCGGCATTGCCATGTCGATTGCAGTGCTCGTACTTTCGATGCAGTGGCTCGATGCCATCGATCGCATGGTCGATGTCTATTTCAGACAGGCGCAATCGCAGCAGGTGACCGTAAGCTTCGTGGAGCCTCGCACGGCGGACGCTGCCCGCGCGCTCGCTCGACTACCCGGGGTGCTGTCCGTCGAGCCGATGCGCATCGTGCCGGCGAGGCTGCGCGCCGGGCGACATGAGCGGCGAGAGGCACTGCAAGGTTTGCCCGCACGGCAGGAGTTGTACCGGGTCTATGGCGCTGACGGTCGAGCGCTCGTGCTGCCGAAAGAGGGCGTTATCATCTCCTCGATGCTGGCCAGGCTTCTGGGCGTCGGGCGCGGGGATTCGATCGAGGTCGAAGTCCTCGAGGGCCGTCGCCAAGTCCTTCGCGTGTCGGTTGCGGGCACATTCGAGACCTATATCGGCGCCCCCGCATATATCGAGATCGGCGTGCTTGCCCGGCTGTTGGATGAATCTCCCACGGTGTCGAGCGTGCATCTGCGCGTCGATCGCCTGGAGCAAGCCCGACTGCTGCGTCGGTTGCAGACGCTCCCGGGCATCAGTGGTATCGCCATCAAGGACGCCGCGATTCGGATGTTCGACGAGACGATGGCCAGGACGATGCTGATCTTCGTGTCGTTCTTTGTCGCCTTCTCGTGTGCGCTCGCGTTCGGCGTCACCTATAACGCCGCGAGAATCGCTCTGTCGGAGAGAGGCCGCGAGCTTGCGACCTTGCGTGTGCTTGGATTCACCAGATCCGAGATTTCGTACCTTTTGCTGGGCGAGCTCGCTCTGCTCACGCTGATGGCTCTGCCTCTGGGATGCTTCGTGGGCGGGCTCATCGCGCGCCTGATCGTGCGCGGATTCGAAACGGAGCTCTATCGCGTGCCGTTCATCATCGAGCGCTCGACGTACGGGGCAGCCATTGTGATCGGCGCGCTCGCGACCGCGTTGTCAGCACTGTTCGTCAGGCGGCGGATCGATCGGCTGGATCTCATCGCCGTGCTGAAGACACGCGAGTGATCATGGATCCGGCCCTGCGACGCAGAGCGCTCTTCTGGACGCCCGCGGTCGCCGCGTTTGCGCTGGCGCTCGTCTGGCTGTTCAAGCCGCAGCCGATCGCTGTGGACCTGGCGACTGTGCGGCGGGGTCCGCTGCAAGTCACGGTCAGCGATGAAGGCGAAACGCGAGTCCGCGACATGTTCGTCGTATCGGCATCCATCACGGGCCTGATGCGGAGAGTCGAGCTCGAGCCAGGAGACAAGGTCGTGGCGAACGAGACCATCATCGCCCGGCTCGAGCCATCGGTGCCGATGTTCCTGGACGAGCGGGCGGCGGCTGAGGCGAGCGCCGGTGTTGATGCGGCTGCCGCAGCGCGGAGTCTCGCCGAAGCGCAGCTTCGCCACGCCGAGGCGGAGCGCGACTTTGCCGAATCGGAGCTGAGGCGTCTGCGTGCACTCGCAAGTCGCGAGACGATCTCCGAGAACGATCTGGATTCTGCGTCGCGGCGCGCCAGGACGGCTGTGGCGGCGGTTGAAGAGGCAAAGGCTGCCGTCAGGATGCGCGAGTCGGAGTTCAATCAGGCGCATGCCCGACTGTTGAATCCGGGACAGGCCAAACGTTCAGCGAAGGATTGCGATTGCGTCCTGGTGTACTCGCCGGTGTCCGGATCAGTCCTGCGCGTGTTGCAGGAGAGCGAAGGCATCGTTTCAGCGGGGACACCGATCATCGAGATGGGGGATCCGCAGAGCCTCGAAGTTGAGGTGGACCTGCTTTCGGAAGAAGCCGTTCGCGTCAGGCCCGGTCAACGGGCACTGATCGAAGGGTGGGGTGGGCAGGCTCCGCTGGAGGGTGTTGTTCGGCGTGTCGAGCCCTTCGGCTTCACGAAAGTGTCGGCCCTCGGTATCGAGGAGCAGCGGGTCAACGTGATCATCGATCTGACGAGCGCCTATGAGCAGTGGCAGTCGCTGGGTCATGGGTATCGGGTCGAGCCGCACATCATCGTATGGGAGTCGCGTGACGAGATCGTGGCGCCGCTCTCGGCTCTTTTTCGCGACGGTGAAAGTTGGGCGGTCTTCGTCAGTAACGGCGGGCGTGCATCGCTGCGTCATGTGCAGATCGGGCAGGAGAATGGTGTGTACGCGCAGATCATGGACGGTATTACTCCTGGGGAACGCATCGTGCTGCATCCCAACGATCGAGTATCTGACGGTGTACGCATCGAGGAGCGCAGTTCGCAAGCGACGTAGCGGCGACGCGAATCGTCATCCGAATCCACAGAAGTGTCGTGCATCTGCAGTGACGAGATGCCGCTGATCATCGATCCGCAGGATCATCGCCGTGCATGTGCCTCTCCTGCTCGGCTCACCGCAGGGACTCGTTCGTCGATCGTGTGAGTAGCTCGGTCACTTCTGCGTCGCTGGTTTGAGCGAAGTCCTCATACCATTGGGCAACGGCGCTGAAAGAGGAGGGCGTGCTCAGGCACACGACCTGGTCCGCTTCCCTGGACAACAATTCGCACGCGCTGACGGATGCGACGGGAAGTGCGACGACGACCTCCCTCGCCTCGAGCTTTCGTGCGGCACGCACCGCCGCGAGCATGCTGGCGCCGGTCGCCGCGCCATCATCCACGAGCAGCACGATCTGGTCTTTCAGCGTGAGTGGCGGGCGCGTACCCCGGTAGGCCTTCTCGCGTCGATCCAGTTCGATGTGCTCTGCTGCTTGCGCGTGCTCGATCGCTCCCGGATCTCTGAACCATGCGAGGAGCTCTTCATTGATCACCGTGACACCGCCAGAGGCGATAGCCCCGATGGCAAGCTCCGGCTGTCCAGGCGCGCCGATCTTGCGAACGATCATCACGTCCAGTGGAGCATGAATCGCCCGTGCGATCTCGAAAGCTACGGGAACGCCGCCGCGTGGCAAGCCGAGTACAGCGATGTCGGGCTGGTTGCGGTACTTGCACAGGAGCCCTGCCAACTCGCGTCCAGCGCTGACTCGGTTTGCAAACGGTTTCATCGCGTCCGTCCTTAATGCGCTCTCAGTGGCTATTTATATGCCCCGTCTGCGCGCGTGGGATTGAGGGACTATTCGGATCGCACTCAGGTTGTCCCCTCAGCCCACGTGACTCCGCAGTGATGCTGCACTGCTGCATCGAGAATCGCACTCGCTGGTGCTGACGCTGCCGGTAGGAGTTCGAACACCCAGATGTCCGACGGGTGCGAGAGACTCGATATGCACGCGCCTTTCTGCCAACGACGAGTCGAACGCAAGCCAACTACGTACTGCTTCGGGGAGCTTCCACGCTGCCAGCCTTGTACGGCAGGCGCCTATCTTCTGCACTCGAGAGGAATGTTCTATGTACAAGCGCATTCTCGTGCCGTTCGATGGCAGTCCTGCCTCGACGCAAGGTTTGAAGGAGGCATTGCGACTGGCGAAGGCCTCTGGCGCGACGCTACGCGTCATCTACGTGGTCAATGAATTCGTTCTGGATCCGGGCTATTCCTCTGGGGGTTACTGCGAGTCGTTCATCGAAGCCTTTCGCGTGGCGGGTGCCCAAGTGCTCGCGCAAGCCGAGGCATTGGCGCGCGCGGCATCGGTGGAGTGTCAGGTAGAGTTGAAAGAAACGATCGGCGGTAACGTGCCAGAGCTCATTCTCCAAGCCGCACGTGAGTGGCATCCAGATCTCATCGTGATGGGAACCCACGGCCGCCGCGGCATGAAACGGGCAATGCTGGGGAGCGATGCCGAGATGGTCCTGCGCGGCGCTCCCGTGCCTGTGTTGCTCGTGCGCGGTGAAGCGCAGGTGGCGGCATGAGCATTGAAGTCAGAATGAACAGATGAACCCGGGAGTAGGGGTGCGCCGATGTGCGTCGCGCTAGCGACGCTTGGGGGTTCGTGCGAGCCGTCCCTCTCGAATGCCCTGAAAGCCCACATTCAACGCAACATTGCAGAAGCACGACGCATTGCCCGCACATCCGGATTGTCGAACGAAGAGATTCACGCCGCTCGTAAGTCGATCAAGCGTGCGCGCTCGACTCTGCGCTTGATGAGGGCGGAAATGCCGCGGGAATCGTTCGAGCAGCTGCAGCTTGCGTTTACAGCACTTGCACATTCGTTCACATCGGCGCGTGATGCGGCCGTGATGCGCGATCGATTGCTCGAGTTGGTCGAAGAGAACGCCCAACTGTCGACGGCGAGCGCCGTCTCGCTTGCGGAGATGCTCGAGCTCAAGCAGCAGCAAGCGCTGGAGGAAATGTCTGCTCCCAGTGCACGTCGCGAGGTGGAGCGCCTCGCAGACGCCCTTCAACACCGTTTGGAGTGCGTGCGATTCGATCAGGATGACTGGGAGTTGCTCGCTTGCGGTTTGAAGCGGATCTATCGAGTGGGGCGCCGGCGCTTTCGCGCCTTGAAGAAGGGATCCGACGACGACAGCGTGCATCGCTGCCGGAAGGCCGCCAAGGACCTCATGTACTCATTGCAGTCTCTGACACCCATTGCGGTCGGAAAGATCAGTCGCACTGTGCGTCAGCTGCATCGATTGACGGACGATCTCGGCGAAGATCACGACCTCGCGTTGCTCGATAGCACTCTGCGGGACATCGGCGACCGCCAGCAATCGAAGCTACGCAAGGCGATCAAACACCGCCGCGCCAAACTTCAACGTCGAGCACGTCATGCAGGCCGCCGCTTGTACGAGCGCAAGGCCAGGCGCTACTTGCGCCATCTTGGTCTGCGGCGGAAGGAGTGGATCGCTGTTCACGAACGGCTCATGCGTGAGCGGCTCGCGCATGAAGGTGCAGCGGCGTAACCCAGGACTGGACTCGATGCGCGGTATTGATTTCTGGACCCACAAAAGTGGGTGGCGGAGAGACAGGGATTCGAACTGTCCATTATAAACATTTGATATTACAAGAAAAATTGTGAACGCGTGGGCGGTCGTGTGGGCGGCTCCGTGGAGCACACTGTGGGCGCTCTTCAGTTTAGGATAGCCGTTAGAACTACTACTCTCACTGGCATCCGGCATGGACGCATTCGAATATTACGTTCGTTTCTTGGTCTTCAGCGATGGTACGAAGATAGAGCTATCCAAGGACGATATCGTCTTGGTGGTCGGGGGTAACAACGCGGGAAAGAGCCAAGCTTTAAGAGACCTCGTCCATCAGATGGACCACTTGGGCGCGAACGACGGAAGGCGCACGGTGGTCAAAGCAGTCGACGTCGTCATAAGTGAGGACGACGGCAGCTTGGACGCTTTCGTTTCAACGTTGGATAAAGTTCCCGGTGCTGATCCGCAGATTGCCCGGATGGGCGCGTCGATGCACTGGAATATGGTCGAGCGCTTGAAGAGCGTTCAAGGACCGCCTCGAAAACAAGAGTTTCGTCGCTACCTGCGTGCATTCACGACTTATCTCGTCGAGACAGAGAATCGGCTGCAAATCACGAGGCCGATTTCGGCTATCGATCTGGAATTGCAATCGAAATCCCATCCGTTTCACTACCTTCAGGATGACATCGACGTCGAGGACGAGATCTCAAAGATCTTCCGAAAGGCTTTTGGATTGGACTTAGTTGTGAATCGAACGGCTGGCTCCGCGCTACATGTGCACGTCGGCCCGAGGCCCACCGCAAGTCCGACCTACGATGTCCGCAAAGAGGTGCGAGAGAAGATAGTCGCTTTGCCCAGGTTGCACGAGCAGGGCGATGGCATGAGGGCGTTCGTGGGTTGCTTGATGTGGGGCATGGTCGCGAACTACAACATTATCCTGATCGATGAACCTGAAGCCTTCCTGCATCCGCCGCAAGCTAGACTACTCGGCCGCACGTTGGTTCAAAAGCGGCCGCTCGGTACGCAACTTTTCCTTGCTACTCACAGTGGCGACATCTTACGTGGTGCGCTCGATGCCGGGGCACCAAGACTGCGAATACTGCGACTCTCGCGAGATGGAAACGTCAACCGAGTGACCGAGCTGCCTCCCACCGACGTGGTTGCCCTGGCTTCAGATTCGTTGCTTAGACAAACAAACGTACTGGACGCACTGTTTCATCAACAGACCATCGTTTGCGAGTCTGATTCGGATTGTCACTTCTATTCCGAAGTGATGCACGTGTTAGGCGATGTCGATGGGACTCGCGCAAACCCAGACGTTTTGTTCTTACAGAGCTATGGCAAGAGTCGACTCGCCGCCGTAGCGGCTCCGCTCCGGAAACTGGGTGTGCCCGTTAAGGTTGTCGCAGATTTCGATGTGCTCCGCACAGAAGATTCACTCCGAGCCATTTATGCCTCGCTTGGTGGTGCTTGGCGCGACGTGGCAGAAGATTGGAGTCTGATAGAAGCAGCTATCTCTAGCAAAAAGGCGCAGCTCGATAAGTCGGATCTTCAGAAAGCGATCAAAGAGGCATTGGACAAGGTAGATGGTCCCATTGTGCCGGACGCAGCTCTCAAGCAAATCAGGGATGCCGCGAAAAAGGCCTCCGCATGGGCGGATGCCAAGACGCTGGGGAGCGCATTCTTGCCGGCGGGCGATATAACGAATCGATACAAGAGGCTGATCGCGAAATTCAAAGCGGTCGGACTATATGTCGTTTCGAAGGGGGAGCTTGAAAGCTTCTGTAAATCGGTTGATGGCCATGGTCCCGCTTGGGTCGAAGAAGTCTGCAAACGTGATCTAGCTAAGGACCCAGAACTCCGTGAGGCACGGGAATTTACTCAGGACTTGATCTGGGGTGATCCAAGTTAGATTCGAAAGATCGCTTCGCAGGTCTCCGATTCAAACAGGCCAACCACCGTTGGCGATTCAGGAGAGGGAAGCATTTGGAAGTCACTGAACGAAAGCGGCATCGGAGAGCGGTGTGACTGAAACTCGCGTCGGAATTACTGAGGCTCTCTTGATCGCAGCTGTTCCAGTTGTGGGGTACTGGATCGCATATCTTTACGAACTGGGCTATTGCCGGTGGTTTGGCATGCCGCCATATTTCATTGAGATAGGAATCCTTAATGTTCTCTTTGTGCGTATTCCGCCCGATGCCGGCCCCTGATTCCGCCGCATGCCGGCCCCCGATTCCGCGCCATGCCGGCCGGGGATTCCGCGGCATGTCGCCCCCCTCTGTTGAGGTGATCCCAAGCCGCGGATGA